>NZ_CP022416.1:300000-428095 GCF_002222635.1 Pseudosulfitobacter pseudonitzschiae
GATGAAGGGCAGTGACAGCACGTTGGTCGCCGGAACGATCTGGCCCATCGGACCCATATTGAAGTTGGCGAAATCCAGACCGCCGTTGCGGACCTGTTCGATGGCGTCGGGCTGATCGCCCAAAACCGCGTTGTGGTAGACTGCGGGAGTAATCCGGCCCTCGGTCTTGTCGGCGACTTCCTTGGCGAACGTCTCGAGCGCGATCGAGTTGGGATAATCCTCGGGGTGAATGTTCCAGCCACGCCATTCATCTGCCATTGCCGGTGCGGCAATGAGGGCAGCGATGGCACCGGACAGTACGATACGGGTAAATGTCATATTAAATCCTCCCAGATTTTTGTGGCGGTTCATGGCCGCCGATGGGGCGATGTATGCGGAATCATATGTTAGATTGTCAACACATATGATGAATTTAGCCACGATTTGACAAATTCCCCGCAATGTCGCTTTAGTCTTTGGGAAAAGGAGTCTCGTTATGGCCACCACACCCGCAGGCAAAACGCCCTCATCGCGTCATGCGTCGCCGCGTGCGCGCGGCAATCTTGTTGCCGAAGTTGTCGTACAGCTGCGCGACCAGATCGCGAGCGGCACCTTTGCGGTTGGAGATAAGCTGCCATCAGAAGCGCGGCTGACAGATGCGTTTTCAGTGTCCCGCACCGTGATTCGCGAGGCCATCGCGACATTGCGCGCCGATGGTCTGGTTGAGCCGCGTCAGGGCGCGGGCGTTTTTGTGCTAGAGCCCGCAGACCCCGAAGTGCGCCCGTTTCAAGTGGTGGACGTGGACAAGATTTCTTCTATTATTGAGGTACTTGAGCTGAGAACCGCTGTTGAGATGGAGGCCGCGGCATTGGCTGCGGTTCGCCGCTCTCCCGCGCAAGAAGAAGAGATCTATCAGGCCGAGGCGCAGATTCGCGCCCTTGCGCAGAGCGGTGAACCAACGACCGAAGCAGACTTTCGCTTTCACCGCGCGGTGGCTTTGGCCACGAACAATCCCCGCTTTGTCGAGTTTCTGGACGTGATGGGCAAGACTGTGATTCCACGCTCGAATCTTGAGGCGGCAGGGCGACAGCGCAGCTCTGACAGCTATATCGCGCTGATCTCTGCCGAACATCGCGCCATTGCCGATGCCGTCGCCCAAGGCGATGCCGAGGCCGCGCGCGACGCTGTGCGCCATCATCTGCGGGGAAGCCAGCAGAGATATCGCAGTCTTTTGCGCGACTCATCTAAATAGATCATACAAGTTGTTGACATACATCTGTTGGGTCAGCTACCCCTGAGACAAATTGCAACACCGGAGCATACTATGGACCCGAATGATCTCAAAACGTCCCTCGGTTCGGGACTACTGTCTTTTCCTGTCACCCCTTTCGGCGCGGATGGTGCGTTCAACCGCCCCGTCTATGAGGACCACATAAGCTGGCTGTCGCGATATCCTGCCGCCACGCTGTTTGCAGCAGGCGGCACTGGTGAATTCTTTTCGCTGAAACCTTCCGAGATCCCCGAGATTGTCACGGCGGCCAAAGCATCGTCGGGGTCGATCCCGATTGTTGCGGGCTGCGGATATGGCACCGAGATTGCAGTCGATATCGCGCAAGCGGCCGAAAAAGCCGGTGCCGATGGCATTCTGTTGATCCCCCACTATCTGATCGACGCTCCGCAAGAGGGTCTTTACGCGCACGTCAAACGGGTTTGTCAGTCGATTGGTATCGGCGTGATGGTCTACAACCGCGACAATTCCATTTTGCACCCCGACACGGTGGCGCGGCTGTGCGACGAATGCCCCAACCTGATCGGGTTCAAGGACGGATCTGGCGATATTGGTCTGGTGCGTCAGGTCACTGCCAAAATGGGCGACCGTCTGATGTATCTGGGTGGTATGCCCACCGCCGAACTGTTCGCCGAAGCCTATATGGGTGCCGGTTTCACTACCTATTCGTCGGCTGTGTTCAACTTTGTTCCCGGTCTGGCGATTGAATTCTACGACGCTTTGCGCGCGGGCGACCGCACCCGTTGCGAAGAGATTTTGAATGGTTTTTTCTATCCGTTCATGGAAATCCGCAACCGCAGCAAGGGCTACGCCGTCTCTGCAATCAAGGCGGGCGTGCGCCTGCAAGGGTTTGATGTGGGACCGGTACGGTCACCGCTGACCGATCTGACCGAAGCGGAGATGGACATGATGGAAAAACTGATCGGAACGCACAAGCGATGAAGATTGCAGCGGTTCGCACGCATCTGCTGGAACACCGGCTTGATACCGCGTTCGAGAGTGCGTCGATGCGGTTCGACCGGCGCCAACACCTGCTGGTCGAGGTCATTTGCGAGGATGGCACGACCGGCTGGGGTGAATGTCTGGGACCGGCCCGCGCCAACCGCGCTGTGGTGGAAACCTATGCGGGCTGGCTGGTCGGGATGGACCCGCTGGAAACGGAAAAGATATGGGCGGTGCTTTACAATGCGCTGCGCGATCAGGGGCAGCGGGGGCTGCCTGTCACAGCGCTGTCGGGCATCGACGTGGCCCTGTGGGACATCAAGGGCAAGCACTTTGGTGTGCCGGTCTCGACCCTGCTTGGCGGGCGTTTTCGCGAGTCGGTCAAAGCCTATGCCACCGGTGGATTCAAACGTGACGGTGTGGACCGTGTGACCGACAACACCGAAGAGGCCGCGCGCCACCGTGCTGCCGGATTCCACGCAATGAAGATCAAGATCGGTTTCGGGTTTGACGAAGATCTGGCCGTGATCCGCGCTGTGCGCGCGGCAATGGGCGATGACATGCGTCTGATGATCGACGGCAATCACGGCTATGACACGGTTGAAGCGATCAAGGTTGGCCGCGCAGCCGCCGAATACGACATAGACTGGTTCGAAGAGCCGGTCACGCCCGAACACCTGTCGGCCTATCGCGAGATGCGGACCATGCAGCCGATTCCGATCGCAGGCGGCGAAACTTGGCACACCCGTTGGGGGATGCGCGAACCGGTCGAGACGCGATGCGTTGACATTCTGCAACCTGATCTGTGCGGTTGCGGCGGTTTTACCGAGATGAAGCGGATCGCCGATATGGCAGCGTTGCATAACATCCGCGTGGTGCCGCATGTCTGGGGAACGGCGGTGCAAATCGCAGCGTCGTTGCAATTTATGGCGGCAATGGTGCCCAACCCTGTGCGACTGAACCCGATCGAGCCGATTGTGGAGTTTGACCGGACAGAAAACCCATTCCGGCAGGCGGTGATCACCACGCCGATTGAACATGAAAACGGCATTGTCCGTATTCCCGATGGCCCCGGTTTGGGGATCGAAATCAATCGCGCCACGCTGACCGAGTTTGCCGCAGGAGAAGACGCATGATCGACCGCAAGCTGACCGGAGCAAAGCCCGCCATTACCCTACCAAAGGGGACGGTGGACACACAGTGCCATATGTACCTTTCGGGATATCCTTCGTTGCCCGGTGGCCCGCCGAACCCTGCGGATCCGTTGCCGACGCCGGATATGTATCTGCGCATGGCCGAGTGGCTGGGCATCGAGCGGGTGGTGATCACCCAAGGCAACGCGCAACAGGGTGACAACAGCAACCTGATCGCTTGCGTGAAACAACTGGGTGAGATGGCACGCGGGGTCGCGGCCATTTATGCAAGCACCACAGACGCCGAGATGCAGGCCATGACCGACGCCGGCATTGTCGGCGCGCGGATTATGGACTTGCCCGGCGGTGCCGTCGGGCTGGATGCACTTGAGGCGGTGGACGCCAAGGCTGCGGCTTACGGTTGGACGTTGGCAGTGCAGTTTGACGGGTCGGACATTCTGGACCACGAGGCCCGTCTGGCGGCGCTGCAAAGCCGTTGGATTCTGGACCATCACGGCAAGTTCTTTCGCGGGGCTGCGCCAGATGGCCCCGAGATTGCTTGTGTCAAACGTCTAATTGACGGCGGGAAATGCTGGTACAAGCTGGCCGGGTGCTACGAGAGTTCATTAACCGGCGCCCCCGATTTTTCCGACATTGCAGCGATAACGCGCGCGGTGGTTGGCCACACCTCGGATCGGGTGATTTGGGGCACAAACTGGCCGCACAATCTGGCCAAAACCACGGCAGAGTATCCTGACGACGGCGCGCTGCTGGACGTGGTGCTGGGCTGGGTGCCAGAACAAGACCGCACCAAGGTGCTGGTTACAAACGCAGAAGACTTGTTTGGCTTTCCATCGGTTAACTGATGACATTTTACTGAATGCGCCATCACATGGCCCCTTAACCAAGGAATGACGGCCATATGGATGACCAACTTCGGTTCGTGCTTCGAAGCAAATTGGGCCTGTTCATCAAGTCAACCTGTCGCGCAATGCGCTAAGATGTGTCTCTAAAAGTGTGACTGCGGCCTGATGAGTGTTGGCTTCGGTGTAGCAACGAAACTCGGGGGCGTTGCCAGAGGGGCGCAAGTGGATGACGTCACCGCCTCGAAACGTCACACGCAGGCCATCTTTATTGTCGACAGCAACCTCGGGTGGCATGGAGGCGAAAAATGCGGCGCGGTAACCGGCGTCTTGTTTCATTTGCTTCAGAAACAATTCCGATCGGTTCTGGTCAACGCCCTGCAGGCGGTCTGCAGCGGTAAAACAAGGCGGCAGGGCAGCAGCGATTTCGGCGATGGTCACTCCAGCGGCACGGGCTGCGGCCAACGGAGTCAGAAGCGGTAGCAGGCCGTCACGGGTCATTAATGGAGCGAGCGAGCCGTTTGGACCTGCAGCCTTAAAGCCGAGCAAAAAGCCGCCATTTGCTTCGTAACCGACCACTTTGGCCTCAATATCTGCGTCTAGAATGTCCTCCATCGCAGCGATGACATAGGGAGAGCCAATGCGGGTGCGCCGATTGGTAGTGAAGCAATCCATTTGATTGATCATTGAGTTTGAAGAGACTGGAGTACACAGGATATCCGCCCCCAGCGCCCGGGCGGTAATTGGACCAAGCACGTCACCGGCGATTATGGCGCCATTGGCATCGATAAGCATTGGCCGGTCAGCATCTCCATCGGTGGAAATCAATGCATCCAGCGCATTGACGGTACACCAGGTTGCCAGTTGACTGCGGGTTTCAGGGGCGACCGCTTCGGTGTCTACGGGGATGAATGTGTCAGACCAGGCTAGCGGGACTGGCGTACCACCACAGCCTTGCACCACAGCAACCATTATTTCACGAGCAACAGAGCTGTGCTGGTAGACACCAATGCGCAGGCCCGAGAGCGCGTGACTGCCAAAGGCGTCAGTGTAGCGCGCGATATAGTCATTGGCGCAGGTAAGATTGACTTTCTCGTCACCCTTGCGTTCGGGCAGATCGGGCAGGTGGTCTAATAGCGCCAGTATTTGGGTTTCATCTTCTTTTGAAATCTCCCCGACCGGAAGATAAAATTTCAATCCATTGCGGTCGGCCGGGATGTGGCTGCCGGTAATCATCACGGCACCACATCCTGCGTTCATCGCGCCCAAGGCAAGCGCTGGTGTGGGCACATGACCGCAACGCACAGCGGTTAGCCCGCATTCACAGATCGTTTGAAGTACCATTTCAGCGATAGCAGGCGACGAAGGGCGCAGATCCCACCCTACGTGCACAGCTTCTCCTTGCGGGCATGCCGCGACAAAGGCCCGCACATAAGAAGCAATTAGCTCGGGTGTCAGTTCAGTGACAAGACCACGTAGGCCGCTGGTGCCAAATTTAGGGGGCATATAGCGAGATTTCTCCTCTCGAAACTTAGTTGGTGCCATACTAGGTCCGCGGCAACAAACACACCACCAATCATACGCGGGTTCTTTGGCAAATTACACTGGTGGACAGGCGGGAAGGCGCAGGCAATGTGGCGTTGTGCTTTCAAGGCTTGAGCCCGTCGCCTATGACACCTTGCAAGCGGTTGGCAATGTGCTCCAATGTTATGGTCAGCCGTACGGCGGAATAAAAAGGGTTCATTCTACAAAGGTGCACAAACTTGGCCAAGGGGGCCGAGGTCTGGGCCCCTCGGGCTGAGCCAACGAGAGACAGAAGATGCGACGTCCCATCCCGATCAGCCGCAAATCGAACGGCCCTACCAATTGCCAAAGTCATGGAAGCAAGGCCTAGAGGGTATTGACAAACCACTGTCAGAGAAGGTTACACCACTGGTCCAGCGCCTCGGCCGAGACGTTTGGGCACAAGTTTTTCGCCAATCTGCGGAGGTGCGAGTTGCCATTGCAGGGAACCAGTCGCGCATTGTGGCACTATGAGCGATTCTTACATAAAAATCTGCCTTTTTGGGGTCGAGATAAGTACTTTAGTTTAGTGCTTAGGCATAGTACTGCCTACTCTTGGGACATTCATTTAAAGTCTTGAAGATTGGGCTATGTGGAACAGTCGGTCAGATCTGAAGCTTAAGGAGAGCGCGAGTGTTTCGCAGACTAAGTGAACGCGTGAGGAAATGGCGCACCAAGAATGCACTGCTAGATGCCCCTGCAATGGCAAATTTGCGGCCTGAAGCACCATTTTTCGCAGTCGGAGACGTTCACGGTTGCAAAGACGCATTAGAGAATTTGATACGCAATGTTGATGAAGTTGCCGATGGGGAAGAAACTATAGTGTTTCTTGGGGACTACATAGATCGGGGCGCCCAATCTCAGCAAGTTTTATCATGGCTTTTTGAAGCGAGCCAAACCTTTCCGACACAAGTCGTCTGTTTGATGGGCAACCACGAGCGTATGATGCTCGACTTCATTGATGATCCGGCAGGATCGGGCGTGCACTGGCTGCGACATGGGGGGCTTGATACACTGGCCAGCTTTGGGGTGGGATTCCACAAACGCGAAATGGACACTGCAATGTCCATAGAAATAGCCAACGACTTGGAAGCTGCGATGCCCGACGGCATGCAGGATTGGTTGCGCTCCTTACCGTTACACTGGACCAGCGGAAATGTTCACTGTGTGCATGCGGCCATGTCTCCCCTGCGTACAATTCAAAACCAACGTGACGCGGTGCTGCTTTGGGGTCACCCGGATTTTTTAACCCAACCACGGTGTGACGGAAACTTTGTAGTGCATGGGCACACAATTGTGAAAAAAGCGACTGTCACAGGGCACCGGATCCAGATTGACACCGGGGCATACCGGACCGGTCGGCTTAGCGCGGCCCGCGTTGCAGCCGGAGAATGCAGCTTTCTTGAGAGCGCCTGAACGTGACCCGGTTATCGCAAAGTAATACTAAAAAGAGAGATTATTGAACAGATTAGAGCCGTTTCTTGATTGGTCTTCCTGCTTTGCAGGGCCACGATCAGGATTGGTTGCCGGTTGATAAAAGTCATCTGATCCGGCGCCTGTCTCTCCCGCGATGCACTAGGCGCATCTTCTTATCCATGCCGTTACCAAAAAACTTTTGGCACAGGTTTGCGCAGGGGGATCGACAATGCTATCGGACGTGCACGTTTGCGGGAGAAGTACGGCATTCCCTAGGCAGAAAGTTGCACATAGATAAAATTGCCGCCGTGGCAATCCAAACAACCACCCTATAAGTACGTTTTCAATAATGGTTTCGGCCCATCTAAATATGGACTTTCAATGAGACAGTTGCCCGTGAATACTGATGCCCACCACCAAGAGCTACAGGACGACGAAATCAATCTGGGCAATCTGGCACAGACAATCTGGCGTGGTAAATTGTGGATTCTGCTCAGCGGATTTCTGGCCGTATTCCTGGGGGGCTACTATGCTTACGCGGTGGCCGTACCTGTTTATACCGCCAATGCATCTATCGCTTTGGAGAGTCAGCAGGAGCAAGTGATGGACATTCAAAGCGTCGTCACGGGTCTTGGTGCGGATCAATCAACCATCAACACAGAAACTGAGGTTATCCGGTCGCGGGGGCTGATCGAGCAGCTAGTGCTCGACATGAACTTACTTCAAGACCCTGAATTTAATCGCAAACTACAACCACCTCAAAAATTCTCGCTTGGACAAGCCGTTGGTGCGCTCCGCGCGCTCTTCGGCGCTGAGCCTGCCGAGCAGTTAGAGCCTTCGGATCGTGCGATTTTGGACAGCACGATAAGCGCAACCCTTAAAGCAATTACGGTCACCAACCTGCGGCAGAGTTTTGTTTTCGAGATTACGGTTGTGACACAGGATCCCGCAAAATCAGCGGCCATCGCAAACCGCCTGGCAGAGCTTTATATCGACAATCAGATTGCAGTAAAATTTGAAAAAACAGAACAAGCCACGCTTTGGCTGAGCGAACGGGTCACTGCACTGCAAAAGCAGGTGGAAACGTCGCAAACAAAGCTCAAGGAATTTTCAGCCAATACCAAACTGGTCAGCGCCGAAGCCTTGTTGGGTCTGAATCGACAAATTAAAGACCTACGTGACAGGCGCACCGATCTTGCTGCCCAGCTAGATACGGCACGCGCGCATCTTGCCGCGTTGCAATCCAGCAGAGACCAGGACCCCGCTGCATTTGCCGAGATCGCAGGTGATCAAATTTTGAATCAGGCGCTTGCGTATCTTCAGGAAGGACGCGCGGGCAGCCAGGCTGCGTTTGACACCCGGGCTCAAGCAGTGATCTCTCGCGCAGAACTGTCGCTTGCGCGTGCTGAGGCTCAATTTGAAGCCCTTGATTTGTCCATTCGGGATACCGGCATACGTATTGATTCTCAATCTCAGGAACTGGTGAAACTGGAACAACTTCAGCGCGAAGCTGAGGCCAATCGTTTGCTCTACGACGCATTTCTAAGCCGGTTGAAAGAAACCAGCATTCAGCAAGGTATCCAACAAGCCGACAGCCGTATCCTTGGCCGCGCCGTAGTGCCCACGCAGCCCTCTGCGCCGCGCCGATCTCGCATTCTGGCGTTGTCGCTGGTCCTAGGCATCATGGTCGGAGCCGGGGCAGTGCTAGGGCACGAAATGACGCAGAACACCTTCCGAACGGCTGAAGATCTGGAGGCCAAAACAGGCTACGCAGTCATTGGTCAGATCCCCAGAATTCCATCCAGCGCCCGCAGGGGCATCCTCGAGTATCTTGTGGAAAAACCCAATTCCGCAGCAGCTGAATCGATACGTAATTTACGCACCTCAATTCTGCTCGCCAATCTCGACAATCCTCCCAAGGTGATTATGTCAACGTCCTCCGTTCCTGGCGAAGGCAAGACGACACAGTCAGTCGCCCTGACACAGAATTTGTCAGGGCTGGGTGCGAAGGTGCTGCTTATTGAGGGGGATTTGCGCCGCCGCGTTTTGGCTACTTACTTTAACCACTCTACAAATGTGGGCTTTCTATCGGTGATCTCCGGCGAAGTGCCGCTTGAGGACGCTGTTTTTCACGATGAGGCTTTGAACGCAGATATTCTGTTCGGGCAAAAAACCTCGATCAATGCTGCTGATCTATTTTCCTCATCGAAGTTCTCTGAATTTATTGAAGAACTTCGCTCCATATATGACTATATTATCATCGATACGCCCCCTGTTCTCGCCGTTCCCGACGCTCGGGTTGTTGGGCAATCCGTTGATACGATCATCTACTCGGTAAAGTGGGACAGCACTCCACACCGCCAGGTTCTGGAAGGGCTGCAATCGCTCGAGAGCGTTAACCTCAAGGTCAGCGGGCTGGCGCTAAGTCAAATTGATAGCCGTAAGATGAAGCGCTACGGATATGGTAACGACTATGGGAAATACAAAGGGTATTATGATAACTAGAGTGCCTGACAGGCGATCCCAAGCCAATCTGCGAAAATCAGGACAGCAAGCCTGTTTTCCGTGATATCGCTTCCAGGCTTACCGGAGTCGATCACGCTCAAGTCCTTGCGGTCCGAAAGGCGAGCGGCAACGTGCTTGGCCAAATGTTTAAAGGTAGGTTGTGCCAGATCTGTCTCTGCAATCGTAAGATTTTAATCCGATCAAGCTGTACTGGATTGCTGAAGACGCGTGCCGCGTGCGTCGCACGGTCTGCCAATTCTGCCCAACAAATGCTCAGAGTTCTACCCGCAATCTATATTCACAGGAACCAGCCTTTACAGACGTTACGAATCGCCCTAGTCACACGAGCGTGCTTGCTCCCGTTCGGAATTCTTTTCTGAGATGCCTATTTCTCACACTTTATTTGAGAGGCTAAAAGTTTTGTTCGATCTGCTAGCATTCACATTTACATTTGCAATTAGTGCTTTGCTTTGCGCAATTGCCATTCTGCGGCCTTCCCTGTTGATGCGCCAGGACCATATGATCAGCGACCTGACTGCACGACAGGCGCAACACACGCGACCGACACCCAGAGTTGGAGGTGTGGCTATAGTTGTCGCGGTTTTTACAGGCGGGCTGTTATTTGCCGATCGCTTCGAACTGGACCTGGTCCTCGCGTTGCTGTCGGGCGCGGTTGTGTTCCTGGTCGGGTTACGTGAAGATATCATGCGCAATGTGAGCCCCCGCATGCGGTTATTGGCGGCGTTTATCTCGGCATCACTGGCTATACTGCTAAGCGGCGCACAGCTGCCAGGACTGGGAATCGAGGCGGTGGATGTCGTTTTCCAATGGGCCATTGTGGCAATTGCGATAACGCTCTTGTGGTCGGCTGGAACCTGTCATGCACTTAATCTGATTGATGGCCTCAACGGCCTGGCATCGCTCTACTGCGTCTGTGCAGCAGGCGCTATTTGCATTATTGCAGGATATACAGAAGACACCGACATCCAGATCGTTTCGGGCTTACTGATCGCCGCGGTGCTCGGTTTTTTTGTATTCAACTGGCCACTCGGGCGTATATTTATGGGCGATGCAGGCGCCTACGGCATTGGGCATATCCTGGCCTGGCTTGGTCTTATTCTGATTGCGCGCAACCCCGAAATTTCAGGCTTTGCTATACTTCTGGTACTATTCTGGCCGGTCTGTGAGACGCTTTTCTCAATGATCCGGCGCCGTTTGAACAAATGCGCCACCGATCAACCGGATAGGCTGCATTTTCACCATCTTGTTGTGCGCGCGCTCCCGCTTATTTTCAATCGTGGAAAACGCCGGATCTATGACAATTCATTGGCGACAATCGTTATTCTGCCCTTTCTGGTCTCACCTATCCTCATCGGGTTGCTGTTCTGGGACCATGCCGTCCAAGCCGCCATTGGTCTGGTTTTCTTCATTGCATTATTTATAGTTACCTATGTTATCTCGATGAATTATTTTGTCAGCCTCCGGTTTCGCAAAGGCAACTCCGCGACCTCCCAGTCGCATGGTCGCAGAGGATGGGACGCGGCCTGATCCGGGCCGGTATGCACATAGAAAATCTGCGCGCCGTCCCGACGCCTGATTTTGATGCGCGCCCCGTGAGTGACTTTCCGCAGGCCTACAGCGTCCCGCCTTTAACCTGAAACATCATGTATCGCCAATGACCCGAGAGCACGAAGTGCGGCAGGGTATTGGTGATGCAAGTTTAAGGCGAGGCGCTTTAAACGATCACCTCAATTCGCTGGCGCTTGCGAGGTTGGCCTCAAATGCCGGCCGGTGCCTTTCCGAGCCGGAAACCGCCATCGACTTCGGTGGGACGGGAATAAACATGCCTAATGTATCAATACAGTTTTTCGACCTGATCGCGGGGCAGGGACGTTTTGACTTTGCGCCCCATCAGATCAATAAGAATACCGATGCGTTCAGGTCCGGCCAGGGTATCGATCGTCGTGACCAGATCGGCAAAAGGGCCGGCAAGTACGCGGATGCGATCGCCAATGTCCAGGTCAATCGAGGGCGCAAGCAGATCGCTTTTGTCACAACGCTGTTTGAGACCCGCAATAAGTGCGCTCGGCAGCGGTTGCGGGCGGCGCGGATCGCTCAGGATAAGCCGTGCGACACCGCGCGTGCTATTGATCGCACTCCAGCCAGGCACCGCCGGGTCAAAATTGACAAAAATATAGCCCGGGAAGAGCGGCTTACGCGATTGTCGCTGAACACCGGCTCTTTTTGCGACAGCAAGCATCTCCGGATTGAAGACCTCAATCCCCTGTCGCTGCAAATGAGCCCGCGCCCGCTCGAGACCCTGGGGGCGCAGCTGGGCCACAAACCAGAAACTATCGGAAATCTTGACCATATCTGCTCCATTCTGAAACCCGGATGGAATTTGGTTGTTCTGTCGCGGGAATTTACCGCCGATACTAAAGAAACCGGTTTTTCTGCACCTGCATAGTCGATAGGGTTCGGCTTGTGAATGTATCGGATTCATTCAGTGAGATTCTCGCAGGGAGCAGCGCACCCTGCGGTGCGGTAGCTATTGTAAAACTGGGCATAGATGTCGCTTCCGACAGATCGAACATATTGTTCGCGGTGTCCTCTTTTGTACGCGCCACAAGGGTCAGCTGATATGGATGCAAGGGGTCGCATTCTGGGACGCCAGCCAGCACCTGGCTTTTGGGGCCTGCGAGTTTGTGTTATCGGGCGTTTGGACCGATGAAAAACGTTGTTGAGTACTTGCGTCTAAAACAGCTACTAATGAATTCTGGTATAGGCTTCGAGCCGCAATATCATCAAATACCTATAGAGCTCTGACACCTGTTGCCATAATTTTTTATCGTGTGTAGGTCGCAGAAAAATTTAAATCACTTATCGTTGGAGACGAACAAAATGTCGGTTTTAGAAGGCGCTACTATTCTCGTGACAGGCGGCACAGGGTCATTCGGGAACACATTTGTTCCAATGACACTCGCGAAATATAATCCTCGTAAAATCATAATTCTATCTCGCGATGAGATGAAGCAATGGGACATGGCAAAAGGTTATGAAAACGATCCTCGTGTCCGTTTTTTCATCGGGGATGTGCGGGATCGAGAGCGCCTCTATCGGGCTCTCGATGGCGTTGATTATGTAGTACATGCCGCCGCGACTAAGATCGTGCCAACGGCTGAATATAATCCCTTTGAGTGCGTAAAGACTAATGTGATTGGCGCAATGAACCTAATCGACGCTTGCATCGATAAGGGCGTTAAGCGTGTTGTTGCACTTTCTACTGATAAAGCCTCAAGCCCGGTCAACCTTTATGGGGCGACGAAGCTGACGTCGGACAAGCTGTTCGTCTCGGGTAACGCCTATTCGGGCGAGCATGGGACGCAGTTTGCTGTTGTACGCTATGGCAATGTGATGGGCTCACGCGGATCTGTCATACCTTTTTTCAACTCTATCCGCGAACGTGGAGAACTACCGATCACTGACGATCGGATGACGCGCTTCATGATTACTTTAGAGCAGGGGGTTGAGCTTGTATGGAAAGCATTTGATGACATGATCGGCGGCGAAATTTACGTCAAGAAGATCCCCTCGATGACCATCGGTGATATTGGTCGTGCCGTTGCACCTGAGTGTCGGCAAAAGGTGGTGGGTGTCCGCCCTGGAGAGAAAATCCACGAGCAGATGATCGGTGCCGAGGACTCTCCCTATACATTTGAATACCCGGAGCATTACAAAATCCTGCCGCAGATCAACGATTGGGCATCGTCGGTTGAAAGGATTAAGGACGGCAAAAAAGTGCCCGACGGGTTCGTTTATTCTAGCGATAACAATACGGAATGGATGTCGACTGAAGCACTTACCGCATGGATAAGGGAAAACACCAACAAGATAGGGAAAATATAATGATACCCTATGGAAAACAGGATATCAGCGACGACGACATGGAGGCCGTGGCCCGAGTCTTGAGGTCTGACTTTCTCACCCAAGGTCCCATTGTACCCCAATTTGAGGCGGCGCTGGCAGAAATTTGTGGTGCGGCCTATGGGGTAGCTGTTAATTCAGCCACATCAGCTCTACATATCGCCGTCGCCTCGCTCGGCTTAGGTGAAGGCGATCTCATGTGGACCTCGCCGATCACGTTCGTCGCTTCGGCGAACTGCGGTCGCTATTGTGGTGCCGACGTCGATTTTGTCGATATTGATCCCGAAACGTTTAACATGTGCCCGCAGGCCCTCGCCGCAAAACTAGAGCGGGCCATCGCATCAGGACGTCTCCCCAAGGTGATCGTGCCGGTTCACATGGGCGGCCAGTCCGCCGCGATGCGCGAGATCGCCGACCTGTGCCGACCGCACGGCATTCGCATCGTAGAAGACGCGAGCCATGCGGTTGGCGGCAGTTATGAGGACAGTCCGGTAGGGTCCTGCCAATACTCCGACATAACGATATTCAGTTTTCACCCTGTCAAGATTGTCACCACTGCCGAGGGCGGTATGGCGATGACGAATGATGCCGCACTCGCGGGGAAGATGTCGCGCCTGCGCAGCCATGGGATCACTCGCGACGAAGGCGAAATGACCCATGCATCTGATGGACCCTGGTACTATCAGCAGATCGAGCTTGGCCTGAATTATCGGATGACCGAACTTCAGGCTGCATTGGGCCTGAGCCAGCTCAAACGACTGGCGGCCTTTGTGGACCGACGCAACGCGCTTGCAGACCGTTATGATCGCCTGCTGACGGATCTGCCCCTGCGCCTGCCGGGTCGTCAGGCCGCCACCCGGTCGGCCTTCCACCTCTACATCATCCGTCTGGACGACCCCGACCAGCACAGCACAGTGTTCGAGAATTTGCGCGCGCGCGGGATCGGGGTAAACCTGCATTATATCCCCGTCCATCTTCAGCCCTATTATCGTCAGTTTGGTTTCGGCCCTGGCGACTTTCCCGCGGCCGAGGACTATTATGCCCGGGCAATCAGCATCCCCCTCTATGCGGGATTGACGGACGCGGACCAGGACGTGGTGGTGGCTGCGTTAACGGATATTTTGACGTCAGAGCCAACATGAAAGTCGCGGTCGGCACGGTGCAGTTTGGTGCCGACTACGGTGCCTTCAATGCTACCGGGCAGGTCGGTGTGGCGGATGTAGCCGCTATTCTCGATCTAGCCACGGCTGCCGGTATCGATCTTCTTGATTGTGCGCGGGCTTATGGAACGGCAGAGGACGTTCTGGGCGCGAGCAATAGGATCGACCGCTTCCGGGTGGTAACTAAATGTCCATCTCTCTCTGGTGCCGCCGACCCGGTCGCGGCTTTGCGCGCGGCGTTCCACGCCTCCTGCACAGCGCTGGGGGTGACGCGGGTCGAGGGCTATCTGCTGCACAACATTGCCGACCTCGCTGGCCCCTATGGCCCGGCACTCTGGCACACCCTTGAGGGATTTCGTGAGCAGGGGCTCGTAGAACGCATCGGCGTTTCGGCCTATAATATCGCCGAAGCAAAGGCGGTCGCGGAAACCTATCCGATTACCTTGGTGCAGCTTCCCGCGAACGTTTTGATACCCTGGTATAAGACCGATCGTTTGCCTGAAAATATTGAAGTGCATGTACGGTCCGCGTTCCTGCAGGGTTTCCTTTTATGCACGCCCGAAACCCTCGCCCCTCGTTTTGCACCATGGCGGCAAACGCTGGTCTGCTTTCGCGAACAGGCCGCAGCGCAGGGCCTAAGTCCCGTCTCTGCCGCTCTTGCTCCGCTTTTACACAGCGATGCAATAGATCGGGTGGTGGTTGGCGTCGACAGCGCGTCGCATCTAGAGGAAATAATCAGATCGGTTCGAGATGCTGACGGTAAAACACCCGTTTTGGGGCCTTTTCCGAAGGTGACCGACGAGCTTATAGATCCAAGAAAATGGTTTCAGTGAGGATTTGAATTGGAAAACGTAAGTAATGTCGGGCAGCGATATGATGATTGTGGGCGAGTATATTTGCGCAGGCTCACACCGGAAGATGTGACTGACATCTATATTGAGTGGTTTCGAGATAGCGTCGTAACCGAATTCCTCAACTCTCGGAACTTAAATCAGGCCGATGTCACGAGCTACATCGTCGAGGGTGCGGAGAAAAAGATACATTATATGTACGGTATCTTCGATGATGAAACGGATCGTCACATTGGCAACATCAAGGTTGGCCCGATACAGTGGGACAACCTTGTATCTGACCTGGTCTGCGTGATCGGAGATAGGAATTACTGGGGGAAAGGCCTCGCCAAGGAAGCAATTCGCTTGGGCAACCGAGTAGCTTTCGATGTTCATGGTATGCGGAAGGTTTCTGGGGGCATTGCCTCCGGTAACATCGGATCTATCAAAGCCTATACTGGCGCGGACTGGGTCATCGAAGCCACGATGAGTGGGCACCATCTAATTGATGGAAAACCGCAAGACCGCATCGTTGTCAGTTGTTTTAACCCGGAGTTTTTTCCCGACGCTCCAGTTAACAGCGAGTAAAGCTAATTGACGCGCATTACCTTCATTGAGAACCGGGGCAAGACCGCCTTTTGGATCCGTGTTGCCAAAGCACTGGCCGCGAACGGGCATGAGATCGGCTGGATTGTCCAAAATCCAGCCTATGCTCCGCCCAAGAAATCGGGGGGACAGGCAGTGCTACCTTTCCCACGCGGATCTGACCTGCGGCCTTTGGAAGGGCCGGTGCCGGAGGCGCTCTCGGGTGATCGGGGCCGCGCCTTTTTCCGGACCGGCACGGATCATTACGCCCACTACACCGCTGAAATTGCACGTGCCTTCGATATGCTGCGTCCCGAGGTGGTGATTGGCGAGCCGACGCTCTTTCATGAGATGATCGCTATCGCCGAAGCCCGCAAGCGCATGGTGCCCTATCTGCATCCGACGATGACACGCTATCCCGGCGGACGCTTCGCCGTACTCGACGGGGACACCCAAAACCCGGTTATCGGCAGTGGCGACAAATGGGAGAACGCCGACCTTACGGCTGTGGCAGACGCCATAGCGACAGGACGAAGTTTGCCTAGCTACATGGCTAAACCCGTTGGCGTGCAGGCGCGGCGGCGGCAGATGCAACGGTTTGTGGCACATGCCAGAACCCTAAAAGGTCGATTAGCCGGTGAGCACTACAATACCCCTGCGCTGACCACTAAGCTTGCCCTCGAAAAAACCCTGCAATCGCAGCTCGTGCGCTGGAGGCGGATGCAACGGTTACCGGACCGCGGTCAGGGCCCCATAATTCTCTATCCATTGCAAATGCAGCCCGAGGCGAACATCGATGTATGGGGCAGACCATGGAGCGATCAGACAGTCTTTGTAACGCGCCTTCTAGCGACGCTGCCGCCCGGTGGACAGGTTGCGGTCAAGGCTAATCCAAAATCAAAATATGAGGTATCAGAGAGTCTGATGGACCTAGCGGCGGAACAGAACCGTGTCGTGCTGATGCCTCTTGACCAGAAAATGGATGCGGCCCAGGCGGCGACTACGGGATGTGTGACCGTGTCGGGGACAGTCGGGCTTGAGGCCGTGTTTGGGCGAGGTCGGACTCTTTCGCTGCGTCATCCTGTTCTGGAACACCATTTCCCCAGTTTTCACGCGCCAACGCCTGAAGATGCGGTGGAACGCTTGTTAATTGACCCCAGCGCCGGACGTGGCGACGTTGGAACCGGCATTGCATTGCTGACCCAGCTCATCGCCGACAGCTTTGCGGGAACCGTCAGCGAACCCCTCTACGATCCGGACTGCTTACGGTCCGACAATATCACACGTGTCGTGCACGGTATCGAAACCGCAATCGCCGCAACAGCTTCGAGGCAGTCACCATGACCACCGTCGCGATCATTCAAGCCCGGATGGGGTCAAGTAGACTGCCCGGAAAGGTTATGCGGACCGTTGCTGGTCACAGAGTAATAGACTTGGTCCTCGACCGTTTGGCGCGCGCGACCTGCATCGACAAAATCGTGCTCGCGACGACCGACAGACTTGTCGACGACGTCCTCGCTGCCCATGTTTCGGACCGGGGCTACATGGTTGTAAGAGGCAGCGAGACGGACGTCTTGTCGCGCTACGCAAGAGCTGCCGAGGCTGCCGGTGCCACGACCGTCATCCGGATAACGGGGGACTGCCCGCTCATCATGCCCGAAATTGTTGACGATGCAGTGGAACGTTTTCGGGCAGGACAGCCGCTTGACTATCTCAACAACCTCGATCCCCCGACCTTCCCTGACGGCTTCGACGTAGAGATATTCACGGCCGAGGCCCTGCGGGCCGCCGATACTAGGGCAACCGAGGCTTTCGACCGGGAGCATGTAACGCCGTTCCTGCGCCGCGAGCCGGAGTTCCGCCGCGCGACCTTTTGCGGAAGCGAGGATCTTTCACGGATTAGGCTTACTGTGGACGAACCGGACGACCTGACAACGATCGAACGGGTGCTGATTGCTTTGGAACCGGATATCCATTTTGATCTTGCAGCATTGACCAATCTGATTCATCGACGGCCCGAGATATTTACAGCAAACAACATGATAAAGCGAAACGAAGGAGCCAGTATGGGTCGCGGTCAGAAGCTCTGGAAAAGGGCTAAGCAGATCATTCCGGGCGGCAACATGCTCCTGTCGAAGCGGGCGGAAATGTTTCTGCCGGACCTTTGGCCCGCTTATTTCGACCGGACCGAAGGTGCCCGGGTCTGGGACCTTGACGGACGCGAGTTCATCGATGCAGGAATCATGGGCATTGGCACGAACACGCTGGGCTATTCGCACCCGGAGGTAGATGACGCGGTCCGCGACGTCGTGAACAAGGGTAACATGTCGACGCTTAACTGCCCTGAGGAAGTGGCGTTGGCCGAGCGGCTGATTGAGATCAACCCTTTCGCCGACATGGTTCGCTATGCCCGTTCGGGCGGCGAGGCCAACGCCATTGCGATCCGCATCGCACGGGCCGCATCGGGCCGCGACAACGTGGCGATCTGTGGATACCACGGCTGGCACGACTGGTATCTGTCGGCCAACCTCTCCGACGACGCCAACCTTGATGGACACCTCCTGCCGGGACTCGACCCCAAAGGGGTGCCGCGTAGCCTCGCGGCGAGCACATTTCCTTTCCTTTACAATGATTTTGCGGCTCTCGAGGCGTTGGTTTCTGAAAAGAACATCGGCGTCATTAAGATGGAGGTATTCCGCAACGTTGAGCCGCATGACGATTTTCTGCACAGGGTTCGCAAGCTGGCAACCGACAAGGGCATCGTCCTTGTTTTCGACGAATGCACCTCCGGCTTTCGTGAAACCTTCGGTGGTCTGCACATGAAATACGGCGTGCTTCCCGACATGGCCGTCTATGGCAAGACCATCGGCAACGGTTATGCTCTGTCGGCGGTGGTCGGGCGGCGCGCGGTCATGGAGGCGGCGCAGTCAACGTTCATCAGCTCTACGTTCTGGACCGAACGAATTGGCCCTGCGGCCGCGCTCAAAACACTCGAGGTGATGGAGCGCGAGCGCAGTTGGGAGGGGATCACCGCCATCGGGAACGATTACCGCACCCGCCTAAACTTGGTAGCAGAGGCGCACGGTGTCGACATCGCGATCAGCGGTCTGCCATCCCTCACAACCTGGTCGGTGAAATCCATGACGCCTGCGGCGCATAAGACCTATATCACACAAGAGATGCTAAAGGCCGGTTTCCTCGCGCCGCCGTCATTTTACGCGAGCCTAGCACATACACCTCAGATCCTCGACGCGGCCTTTGCCGCCCTTGACCCGGTGTTCGCTCGGGTGGCGGAGTGCCGCGACCGCGGCGACGACATTACGGGGCTTCTTGACGGACCCATCTGCCACACCGGCTTTAATAGGTTAAACTGAGGAGCCTACTAGATGCCAAGCCATTTCGCTTTTCGTGTTGATGCCGGGCTTCACATCGGTAACGGCCACGTTATGCGTTGCCTGACACTTGCGGATTATTTGGCGGCTGAAGGACACCGGGCAACATTCCTAACCCGAGCTCACGACGGGCACATGATCGGCACGATCCAATCGCAGGGCTACGACGTCGAGATATTGCCTGAACCAGATGTTGTAGACTACGGCCCCCACAGCGCCACTCCCGTCCATGCTGCCTGGCTGCGCGGCAACTGGCGCGACGATGCCCTTATGACTCGCGCGTGGATGGATGCGGTCCGGCCCGACTGGATGGTCGTCGATCATTACGCCTTAGACGCGTTATGGCAGGAGGCTGCAGTGCCCTGTGGTATTCGGCTAGCCGTGATTGACGATCTTGCGGATCGACCGCACCGTGCCGACCTACTTTTAGATCAGAATGCGGGCCGGGAGGATAATGATTATGATGGGTTGGTGCCTGCGGGCTGCACTCGGCTCATTGGCCCGCGCTACGCTCTGCTGCGGCCCGAATTCGCCGCCAGCCGCCCCAAGGCGCTGATCCGGCGCGAAGCCGCGACGATTCGCAATATACTGATAACGCTGGGAGGTGTCGATCAGGACAACCTGACAGAGGACATTCTTGATGCGCTCGACAGAACAGAACTTTCGCCTGAAATATCGTTGACTGTCGTTTTAGGAGCAAACGCGCCTTGGACGAATGAGGTCCGCGCCAGAGCTGCCCGGATGGACCGGAACGTCGAGGTGATTTCAGGCGCGAACAATATGGCCGACCTGATGGCCTCCGCCGACTTATGCATCGGCGCAGCGGGCTCTACAGCCTGGGAACGCTGTGCTCTCGGTCTACCATCACTGCTGCTTGTTGCCGCAGAAAATCAGCGGGGGGCAGCCGAGGCAATCGTCGCGGACGGTGCCGCAATTAGACTTTTACTGACGAATGGGCTTAAGGACGCCATTGATGCTGCAATTCCACAGATTCTCAATCCGTTCTCGTATCGATCCGTTAGCGCAAACTGCGCTGAACTAGTGGATGCCGAAGGAGCAAAACGTGTAACAACATATCTCGCGGCATTTAAAATTGGATTGCGCAATGCTAACGCGTTGGATGGAAAATTTATATGGCATTGTCGCAATGACGGCGAGGCATGGCGCCACTATCGAAATGCGACGCCAACGTCGTTGGCAACACATCTTAAGTGGTTTGAAACAGCTCTGAAGTCATCATCGAAAATCCTCATGGTCGTATTCGTTGGGGAACAGGATGTGGGTACGGTGCGGCTCGACATTGATGAAACTGGCACATACGCAGAAATCGGGATCAGTCTGGCGCAAGGCGCGAGAGGAACTGGACTTGGCGGCGCAGTTATTGCCCGGACCATCCAGGAAAGCCGGAAGATAGGGCTGCACAGCGTCTTTGCGCATGTGCGGCCCGAAAATATCGCCTCGCACCGCGCCTTTTTGAGTAGTGGATTTGAGGCGATTGGCGAGAAAAATGGCATGATCATTTTATGCTATAATCTATGATTTATGAAGGACCTGTGATGAAAATTGGACAGCGTAAAATCGGAATTGGTCACTCACCTTATGTGATTTGTGAAATGTCAGCTAACCATAACGGCGACCTGTCTAAGGCGCTTGAGATCATCACAAAGGCCGCCATGACGGGTGCCGATGCCGTCAAGCTCCAAACCTATCGGCCCGATACGATCACTTTGGACGCCAATACTCCTGATTT
The DNA here is from genome assembly GCF_002222635.1 of Pseudosulfitobacter pseudonitzschiae. NCBI lineage: Bacteria > Pseudomonadati > Pseudomonadota > Alphaproteobacteria > Rhodobacterales > Roseobacteraceae > Pseudosulfitobacter > Pseudosulfitobacter pseudonitzschiae. The sequence continues at coordinate 321,331 of NZ_CP022416.1, forward strand.
TCAGATCGAAGGCGGCCTCTGGGACGGGCGTACGCTCTACGATCTTTATGAAGAGGCGCATACGCCTTGGGACTGGCACAGGCCGCTATTCGATCATGCACGCAAACTGGGGCTCACAGTCTTTTCATCCCCCTTTGATACAACCGCCGTCGACCTGCTCGAGGATCTGAACGCCCCTGCTTACAAAGTAGCATCTTTCGAGGTCATAGATCTGCCGTTGATCAGGTATATTGCCGCGACTGGCAAACCGATGATCATGTCGACCGGCATGGCCGATGACGTCGAGATCGCCGAGGCCGTCGAAGCTGCGCACGAGGGCGGCTGCACCGAACTCGCGTTGCTGCACTGCGTAAGCGGTTATCCCGCGCCAGCGGCCGATTACAATCTGGCGACTATCCTAGATATGGCCGCTCGCTTTGGCCTGCCCGTTGGATTGTCGGACCACACGATTGACAACACCACGGCCATCGCCTCGGTGGCCCTTGGTGCGTCAATCATTGAAAAGCATTTCACTCTTGATCGTGACGGCGGCGGGCCGGATGATAGTTTTTCACTCGAACCCGCGGAATTCACCGCGCTGTGCACTTCGGTGCGCACCGCCTGGGAGGCGATGGGTAAAGTCGATTACGGGCGCAAACCTAGCGAAAAGGCCAACGTCAAATTTCGCCGCTCGCTCTATTTCGTGAAGGATCTGGCTAAAGGCGACGTCGTGACTGCTGATGCAGTTCGTTCGGTTCGCCCCGGATACGGACTGCCGCCTAAGCATATCGATGCCGTCATCGGCCGCCGCACCGCGCGCGATGTCGTGCGAAACACGGCCTGCACTGAAGATGCACTGGAAGGCGGGATCGGCCGGTGATTTATCGGCCCGAGCGAGTGCTGATTGCTGGGTTTTGGCTTTTTGCAATCATCTTTTTTATTGCACCGCTCGAGGTGAAGGTCGATTTGCACGCTGGCGCTTTCGTCTTCATCGGGCTTTCTTGCCTAGGTTTTGTCCTCGGCTGCCGCTTCGCCGATAGGTTAGCGTTGCGCCGACGGGGCAGGATCGTTTCTCGCGGCCACATAGCGCGGCGGGAACTGACACTCTACAATATAATGTTGACAATCGGGGTTTTGGGAAACGGGCTCCGGCTTCTTGACCGCTTCGTCTTCCGCAGTGTGGGCTCGCTAAGTGGGCTCGAGGCTAGGGAAGCTTTGATCGATACTGGTACGTCGACGGTCTCGCTCATCGCCGGAGTGCTGTATCCTTTCGGATACCTGCCGATCTTCATCTATCTGGGCGCGCACTACATACCGCGCAGTCGGGTTCGTCTTCTGCTAGCGTTGGGATTATTTCTGATCCCAGCACTTGATGCGCTAGTCTTTTTTTCCCGGTCCTTCATGCTGGTAAGCCTGGCGATGATCTATTTCGGTTTGTCGGTTATGGTATTCCGCGGTCAGGTCTTATCGGCAAAGCTGCTGGTCCCGGCGATCGTTGGAGTTATCGGAGTTGCATCGCTTTCCGCCCTCGTCTTTATCTGGCGCCTCGATGAAATGCAGTTCGACATCGTCGATTCCATCTTTCAGTCTGGCTATGGCTATACCATATCGCCCAACGCTGCCGCGGAAAGTATCCTTGCCGATTCTGGGCCTGTCAGTTCGCTACTGGCGTCATTTCTGCCGCTGGCCCAATATTTCACCCATCCGATCTTTGAGTTTCAGATTCTCTGGGAAGGCGCCGCCGACCAGACCTACTCCTACGGTGCCTTGCTGTTTGCGCCCTACGTGAAGGCTCTGAGTATGTTTGGTGTCGCGACCGTTCCGGACCTCTTCGACCTGTTCCCCCGTGTCGGTATCTTTACGAGTTTTTTTGGTCCGCTCTGGGTCGATTTCGGCTGGTTTTCCCCTCTAGTGATGCTTGTCTTTGGGGTTTTGGCGCGTCTGCTGGGGCGGCAAGCCCAAAGAGGCGACATTGGCGCTTATCCACTTTACGTCTACTTCTGCGTCATCCTGTTCTTTGCACCGGTGGTGAATTTCGCGATATCTGCCCAAGGGATGTATACGATTAATGCTTTCATTATTTTTTATATCCTATCCCGACATCTTCGTAGCTATGCAGTGGCAACATCATCAAAATGAAACCATTAGTTCTAGAACTCGAATGCGCCATTTTGCGGGTCGCGCTCGTTCGTGATCGTGATCGTGATATTAGATGCGTTTGCGCTCATGATGTAGAACTGAAGTATCCCGACAATATTTCGCAAGGGCATAACGTCGTAATAGGTCAAAACGTCTCAATAGGAGCTAAGAGCACCATTCGGCTGGGCGATTTGGTTCGTATTTCGCGCGATGTGATCATAGAGACGGCTGGACTGGATTTTCGTGGCGTCGGCCCCTCTTATTTGCATATCTTCCGGCCCATGATGGCAAACACTTGAAACGTATTAGCGGAGCCATCGGATTTTTGGCCAGTTTTGGCCTGGCGCGCGGTGCCCTGTTCTTTGCCCCAGTCCTGATCGCTAATCTTTTGCCTGTCGATGAATACGGCAAGATAGAACTTGCACATTCGATCGCTGTCTTGGTTGCTCTTATCATGGGGTTCGGACTGCCATCTTCAGTGCCACTTATCTTACTGAGGGGCGAGGTCACGGCACGGTGGGACACGATGCTGCTTCTGTGTGGACTGCTTTCCGCCCTGCTGATGGTCTCGGCGATCTTTGTCCTTATAGGAACGGGGGAAATGTTCGGACTACCGATCCTCGTGCTTCTGTTTGCTGCTATATTGATCCTGCAACAACTCTGGTCCGCAACCTTAAAATCAAAAGGTAGAAGCACAGGATCAGTATTTCTCGAGGCAGGTTTTTGGACCGTCATGGTGGCAGGAGCTGCCGCTGTTACTAGATTTGGACTTCCAAGCATAGCAATCAGTGTGGTTATGGCCCTGTATGGAGCTTTTCTGTGGCTCCACACCGCCAGGGATTTTCTGCGCAGTCGTGAAAAATCTCGAATTTTTGACCTGTTGGTGAACCTGCGGCTGGGCGGTCCCCTGATGTTCACTACCCTGCTGACGCTGTGTACAGTCTCGGCAGGCAGGCTTATCTTGGGGAGCGTTACAGATGTGACTACTGTCGGCGTCTATGCGGTACTCTACCGTTCAACGATGCTACCGCTCATTGGCCATCAGATATTGAACATAGCGCTATTCCGGCGGCTGTTCACGTGGGACGATGAGGTGTTAATGCGACGTGTTGCGGTTTTGCCGGCCTGCGTCACGCTGGGCGTTATGGTCTTCTGGCTGCTGGCCGACCGATTTGGATTTCTGCTAGGGCAGAGGTTTGTCGACACCTATACGACCCACCGCATCGAAGGCGTTGTGATCCTCGGTCAGACAATCTTATGGTCAGCAATAGCACAGAATGACCTTTTGGTGACCCGGTTTCAGATTGCGGGGCATGTGGCGCGTCGGATGTTCTTCGTTCTGCTCGTCTGTCTGCCCGGCCTCGCCATACTTACCGGATCGACGACATCGTCCGAAACTCTAAGGACATTCGTGTTCGGTTATTCGATCGTTATATTTTTGTATTACATCATCCAGAGTGCCGTTATTGCCCGCCGCGGCCATCACTTCACCCTACTTTGGAGTACGGCCACAGTGGGATTTTTGGCAAGCATGGGCCTGATGCTTACTGTTGAATGGAGCGCTATATAACGACATGCAGATTGTTCATTTTGCCAAATTTTATCCACCTGAATATGGCGGCATCGAAAGCGTTACTGAGGCGCTGGCCGAGGATCACGCCGATGCTGGTCACCGGGTGGACGTCGTCTGCTTCACCCGAGAGGCTTCGGATGTTGCGACCTATGGCACTCTTACGGTCCGGCGTCTGGCCTGCCTTGGCAAATTATCTTCGCAGCCTCTATCTCTACGTTATGTCTTTGCCGCCGTCAGGAGAGCGTGGAGTGCGGATGTGGTGCATGTCCATACACCTAATCTTTTGGCCTCTCTCGCAACGCTGTTCACGAGACGTTCGGCGAAGGTGGTGGTTCACTGGCATGCCGACATCGCCGGAAAGGGCATCCTCGGGGTACTAACTCGACCACTAGAAACGCGAATGCTCGCACGTTGTGATGCGGTGGTCTGCACCTCGGCCGCCTACCTCGATACCTCGCCCGCGCTGCGCGAGTTCCGGTCCAAGTGTTCGGTTATACCGTTGGGAATTTCAGATGTGGTGTTGGTAAATACCGGTGCTTGGGGAGATGTTCGCGGAGAAATCATGGGGCCTTACATTCTCTTCGTCGGCCGCTTAGTGCCCTACAAAGGCCTAGACGACTTGTTGCGCGTAGTCGCAGCCATGACCTCGAAGGTTCGCTGCGTCATCGTAGGCGTCGGACCCGAGCGGCCGCATTTGCAGGCGATGGCCGACGAACTGGGCGTTGCTGGCCAAGTCGATTTCCTCGGCAATGTAGATCATGCCCACCTCAACAGGCTCGTCTCGTGCGCTCGGGTTTTCTGTCTGACGTCGAACAACCGTCTAGAGGCGTTCGGCGTGGTGCTGCTCGAAGCGATGCGTGCGGGCTGCCCCGCAGTGTCGATGGATATTCCGGGTAGCGGAGTTTCGTGGGTCAACGAGGCGGGAACCGTTGTTCCGCAAGGCGATGTCGTAGCCTTCGCTAAAGCCGTTGATCGTATTGCCGACGATCCAGATGAACGTGCCGCACTCGGTGCGGCTGCACGGGAGCGCTTCATGACGAATTTCGTCCGCTCAAAGATGAGTGCAAGATTTCTCGCACTCTACGAACAATTGATGAAAGACGGCGATTCACTTAGTTGATAGCCATCGTCACGGTCCCCGCCAGAGTCAGATCGCCGACCTCTTAACGTGAAATCATGTAACAGACGTGTAACGGGAATACCGCTCACCATTCAATACAGGTGGAAATGCCTTGGTAATGAAACTGCAACTGGGTGATCTTCAATCTTTGACGTTCACTAGCCCCCCATTGGTGTAAGTGGTTTTCAGATGGCGCGAGCGTGTAATCGAGTGCGGTCATGTATCCGGCCTTGGTGTGCCGCGATGATGTGACCGCGGGTCAGTATAGCAATGCGCGGACCAGCAGCATATCAACAAACCGAGCCCGGTGGGTCTTGAACAAATGCTGTTTTCTCTGACCCGGATCTGATCGATCCTTTGCCCTTAATGGAAACTCACGCCCACACATTGAACTCTGCGTACTCAAGATATCGCGCCAGAACATCCACGCTCTTCCACCCTCCTGCGCGCATGATGGCTGCCGTATCATGGCCGGCGGACAGCAGGTCTTGTGCAGCACCCACCCGCATCGAATGCCCGCTGAAGGCCATAGCGATGGAATGGTCGAAACCGACCTTTCTAGCGGACTCTCGGATCAGCCGCCGCACGACCATATCCGTCAATTCCCGGTTGATTGCTTTGCCTTGGTAGATCGGGCAGAACAGTGGCGCGATGTGCAGGCCTCGATATTCCAGCCAATCCTCGAGTAGCTTGGCTGACCTCCGCGACGTGAATGCAATGCGTCCGTTGCCATATTGATCGGTCTTGCTGCGACGGATAAGGACTTGAAGTGTCCCATCCGGTCGCCAGGCAATATCTTCTGTCCTCAGAGCGACAAGTTCGGACCGCCGCGTGAGTAAGTCATACCCGAGCGACAGCATGGCCTTGTTGCGAAGACCCCAGGGGCTGTCGGGCTGCACCTCGAGAAATTTCTCAAGGTAATCGCGCGTCATGCCCTTCGCCTGTTTAGGACGATTGGGCCGTAAACGTCGCACCTTACGCAATGCAAGGTTGACGTCTTCATGTAACGTTGGGTCCGGTAGATCGAGCAGGCGATGTACTTTTCGGATGCCATACAGCCGCCGCTTCACGGTGCTTGGAGCGACGATCTGACCTTGAGCTTCCAAAAAGGCACAGACTGTTTCGACTGTAGCGGGAAACGGTATAAGTGCTTGTTGATGGCACCAGGTTTCGAAGGCCTCGACATCAGAATAGTAACTTCGCATGGTCGACGGGGCGTAGGCACCTTCGAGGCGGTGAAATTGGACACGCCAATTGTGGGAAAAATGATGATCATTGAACGCCCTCATGTGGCATATATTATGCCACTATGATAGAAATAGCAACTGGAATGCAGCTGAGGGCTGCTAGAAATGCACTTGGCTGGTCGATTGAAAAATTAGCCGAACAGTCAGGCATCTCTGTACGCACAATTATTCGCTATGAAGAGGTGTCAGGTGTTCCTGCCAACCGTTCAGGAAATTTGAGTCAGCTTGTTCAAAGCCTTGAATCCGCCGGCATTGAGTTTATCGGAGCGCCTGACGACGCCCCCGGCATCCGTATTCACGTGCCAAAGCCTGACGAGAGCAAATGAACACCATTGCAGCCACATTCGTTCAGAACCGACCCCCTTGGCTTCTGCTGTCCTTGGGCCTTGCCGCCACCATTGCCGCACTGACGTAGATGCCGCAGGCGTCAATGCCCGTTGGCCCGCAAGGCGTCGACAAGGTTTATCGTATGGTAGCTTTTGCCGCGCTTATCTTCCCTACAGCCCTGCTGCGGCCAAAGTGGTGCCTGCGCTTTGGATGTCTCGAAATCCTATACGGCGGGATCATCGAAGCCATCCAGCCGATCTTTGGTAGATCTGCCGACATGTCAGATTTCTGGGCCGATGGGCTTGGCGTTGCGATGGGCATTTTTCTCGGCCTGGCGGCGCGGCGGATATTTTTCGAGCGTTGATCTGTTGTTCAACCAACGCTGACGCACCTGGCAAACCTTGGGAACTACCTGCCGCTGAGAGCGCGCACAGCGGCAGAAGGTTCATGGCAAGTTGGAACCCTCACCTGTCGTCAATCGGTGCCCTCAGATATCGTCTATGATGTCCTTGGTTTTTTGGCTGAGCTCACGGATGTGTCGCCGCATCTCTTTGGCATCCGCCGTATAGAGCCCATGCTTCAGGGCATTGCTGTTGCCCTTGGGAGCACCTGAGCCGGCCGCACCTCCGTGCATGCGGCACCGAAGCTTGCCCGCAACAGCCGGCGCTCGGCACGGCGTTCCCTGGCGGGTTTTGGCACCACATCGGGGGCTACTGGTCATGGGAGCGGTATTTCGCGGATGATGACCGGCCATCAGCCTTACTCCGCCTTTGGCTTGCGCCGCCGATTTGGAACCTTCTCGGCGCTAACATCGAGGGGAACCTCCGCCTGATGAGCGATAGGGGTCGTTTTGCTATGGGAAGACGGGACGTGGCTACCAGCTTCGACGTTGCCGACAATAGCCTGACCACCAGCGGCGACATGGACATACTCGACGGTCACCTTTTGCTGGCCCTTGCCACGATGCTTGTCGAGGGCAGCAACCTGCTTGAGGTAGAGCGCCATAAGTTTGGTCGCATGCTTCAGGGCCAGATCTCTGCCCTGAAACGTCTGGTTTTGAAGCGCAGCCCGGCGCAGGCATTCGGTGGCTGCCTCATGGGTGCCGACCATCTGAATAGCCAGCATGCCCTCCAGCCCATCGACAGGTCTGAGATCTTCATAGAGTTCGATGGCGCGGGCTATCTTGGCCATCATGTCTTCTTCAGATGCGTTAGATAAGTGGAACACCATGTCCACCACTTCTCTCAGGCGCTGTTCGCGGATGCCATCAATGCTGGCAGTCACGCGTGTGCCGTCCGCAAGCAATTGCGTTGGGTTATTCTGGGGCTTCTTTGGAACGCTCTTGCCTGCTTTGTCAGCCATAGGGTCGCCTCGCTCACATTGCACCATTTGGGATCAAATTACCATGGAACCTCCGACAGTCTATGGTCAGCCAGTTGCGCTTTTAGACCGTATATGGGGCGGGTTCATTTTTCTATGGGGGGCCTGAGCGCTGCTGCCGATCAGAAAAGCGGCCCGCCATCCATCGGTGGTACCGAATTTAAGAACGTCGCGAGAAACTGGGTTGAGACGTCCCAGATGTCCACCGCGTCCTGAGGCGTCTCGCAAAACCCTGTGTTCACATTGATTGCGATGGTGAACCCATCAACGTCGCTTTCCACGAACCGGGCTGGCATCAAGTCCCAGCTGAAATGCACGTGCGCGTCGAAGTGTGCGTCGGACAGGGCGCGGCTGAAATGATAAAAAAGCGGAAAGTAATTTTGAGCGTCTTCGACCATCTGATCCGTTGCAAAAGAAATTTCGACGTAGCCTGTCTTTCGGCAGCAAGATGCCTCCGTCACAAAGCCGCTTGAACAGCCAATCGTCATAAGACCTGTTTCGGGGGCGTTGATCGCCTCGACGAGGTGCTGCAAGGCCTCGTCACCTTTAAGTTCCGCCAGTTCCAGCATTGCCTCGGGATTGGCCTTCAGGTTGACGAACCCGAAGTTCCGCGCACCATCTTTGCGCAGCACACCTGCACAATACGGGATGGCTTTGGCGTCATGACTAACCGTCAGATCGTTATGATAATTCATACCAGAAGGCTCCGGGATTGGATTGGCAGTGCTTTAACGTCCATGACGTGGGTCAATTTTCACGGGGGCTAAGACAAGGCGAGATAATAGCCCAATATCAGATTACACTCTTTAAATGCTCTTTATGAGAGATCCGTTCGGATGCGGCGATTGTGCGTCTGAAACCCGCCACCCCTAATCGGGCCAGTCTCGGGAGGTGTGGATCACGCGGACAATTGCGACCGCCTCCACACCGTCGTGCAACATCAGCGCGTAGGCGATGACGTAGGGCAGGCCCGTCACCGACTTCTCGTAGGTGCCCGTCACCCGCCCGGCGCGTCCGGTCGGGATGTCGCCCAAGGCCAGTGCCGCGCGGTCCAAGGCGTTAGCGACACGGAGGGCCGCTGCGGGGTTCTCGGATGCAATATAGGCCAACTGATCGGTCAGGTCGGCAAGAGCATCGGTGGACCAGCGGACCGGTCGCCTCACGCCGCCCCGCCTGCTGCCGTATCGATCCTGCGCCGTATGGATGCCATCGCATCGTCGTGGCTGACCGTCCGGCCGGCCTCCACGTCCGCCAGACCGCGCTCGATACCTTCGATGATCGCCAGCTCCCGGTCCACGTAGGTCTCGACCGCCGCAGCCGCAAGAAAGGACCGGCTGCGCTGCGTGCCTTCCGCAAGTCTCCCCAGCTTTTCTTTCAGCTGCGGATCAAGCCGGATCGTCATCGTCGTGCTGCCGGTCATCGCATCATTTCTCTGCATGTGTACATCTGAACACATACACTGTTTCGCGTGTTTGTGGAAGGCTCACCGTCCCAAGGGAAACCAGCAGCTTGAACGACGTTTTGCCAACGCCCCATGCAAAATCCTGTCCTGGCTGGGGTGCGTCAGTCAATCGATCAGGCTAGACGTGATCGGCGGAACTGCGTCCGGGTGCGTGCCAGTAAGTATTAACCAATCCACGACGGCGACATCATTGCCGTCGTGCCGGGACCCGCCAGAGAGTAGGCTGATACGACACGTCGTCACGAATGAGACCGCGCGTCATGTCTTTTACTGTGCATGGGGTTGAATTCAAGTTTTAGCTTGCACCCTCCCCCTCCGACTCGAACGCCTGATAAAACTGACACCGGCTCATGCGGACGGCCTCCAGGGTGGTGCGGATGATCGCCAGAAAACGTGCCGTTGCGAACGCCAACATTGTTATCAGCCGCTATATTGATGTATGGAATGCACACAATATAGATGCCGTTCTCGCGGTCCAAAATGGCCATGTGCAAATGCAAAAATTACCAAAGAGAAATGAATAAATGACGAAAAAGGCGCTAATCACCGGTATTACCGGTCAGGACGGATCCTATCTTGCGGAGTTTCTGCTTGAAAAGGGTTACGAGGTGCATGGCATCAAGCGGCGTGCGTCGTCTCTGAACACGCAGCGCATTGATCACATTTATCAAGATCCGCACGAATCCAATCCTAAGTTGGTCCTGCACTACGGCGACTTGACCGACAGTTCGAACCTCACGCGAATCCTCAGCGAAGTACACCCTGACGAAGTTTATAATCTTGGCGCTCAAAGCCATGTGGCCGTCAGTTTTGAAGCCCCCGAATATACTGCGGACGTTGACGCAACCGGCGCGCTGCGGTTGCTGGAAGCTATCCGGTTTCTCGGACTGGAACAGACAACGCGGTTCTATCAGGCTTCAACCTCCGAACTATACGGTCTGGTGCAGGAGTCCCCACAGACAGAAACAACACCGTTTTATCCGCGAAGCCCCTATGCGGTGGCCAAGATGTACGCCTACTGGATCACCGTGAATTACCGCGAAGCCTATGGCATGTATGCCTGCAACGGCATTTTGTTTAATCATGAAAGCCCACGGCGCGGTGAAACATTCGTGACCCGCAAAATCACCCGCGGGTTGGCAAATATCGCCCAGGGCCTCGAAAAATGCCTTTATATGGGCAACATCGATGCGCTCCGCGACTGGGGCCACGCGAAAGATTACGTGCGTATGCAGTGGATGATGTTGCAACAAGACGCGCCCGATGACTTTGTGATCGCCACCGGTGTGCAGTATTCTGTACGCCAGTTCATCATCTGGTCTGCGGCCGAGTTGGGAATAACGCTTCGCTTTGAAGGGCAGGGGGTTCATGAGTGTGCAATCGTGGACAGCATCGAAGGAGACAATGCGCCTGCCGTAAAAGCCGGTGACGTGATTATGCGCGTCGATCCGCAGTATTTTCGCCCTGCCGAAGTCGAAACGCTGCTCGGCTCGCCCGCAAAGGCAAAGAAAAAGCTGGGTTGGGCGCCGCAGATCACTGTCCAGGAAATGTGCACAGAAATGGTTGCCAATGACCTCAAAGTCGCCCGCCGCCATGCCCTCTTGAAAGAACACGGGCTGGATTTGCCAATCTCGCTCGAGATCGGGTAATGTCAATGCGCAAGATTTACGTGGCAGGCCATCGCGGCATGGTCGGTAGCGCACTTATGCGCCAATTGCAGGCGCGCAAGGATGCGGGCGAAGCGATAGAGATCATCACCCGCACCCATGCGGAACTTGATCTGACTTCTCAGGCCGCCGTGCAAGAGTTCATGGCAGCCGCGACCCCCGATGTGGTGATTTTGGCAGCGGCCAAGGTCGGTGGCATCCTGGCCAACAACACATACCCAGCAGACTTCATTTATGAAAACCTGATGATCGAATGCAACGTGATTCATCAGGCGTATGCCGCCGGTGTCAAACAGCTGCTCCAACTTGGCTCCTCATGCATTTATCCCCGTGAGGCCGGCCAACCCATGGCCGAGGATGCGTTGCTGACAGGCCCCCTGGAGCCCACAAACGAGCCTTACGCCATAGCCAAGATTGCCGGCATCAAGCTTTGCGAGAGCTACAATCGCCAGCACGCAGTGGACTACCGCTCCGTGATGCCCACGAACCTTTATGGTCCGGGCGACAACTTTCATCCACAAAACAGTCACGTGCTGCCGGCGTTGATACGGCGATTTCATGAGGCAACTCGCGATGGGCTGGACGAAGTAACAATCTGGGGCACCGGTACGCCCATGCGGGAATTTTTGCATGTGGACGACATGGCCAAAGCGTCCTTGTTTATCCTGGACTTGCCACCGCAGATCTATGCCGCCAACACGCAAGAGATGTTGAGCCATATCAACGTAGGAACTGGCAGCGATGTCAGCATTGGCACACTGGCGCAGATGGTCGCGAATGTGACCGGCTTCAAAGGCAAGCTAAGCTTTGACACCTCCAAGCCCGACGGCACAATGCGCAAGCTGATGGATGTCTCGCGATTGGCAAAAATGGGCTGGCGCGCTGAAATCGAGCTTATGGACGGCCTACAAGAAACTTATAATTGGTTTCTTAAGCAAGAAACTCTACGCACCTGATGTGGTTCAATAACAATTTTACTCTTCTCGCAAACTCACAACTAAGGTCTTTGTCATGATACACCCCATTCTTCTATGTGGCGGCTCTGGTACGCGTCTTTGGCCACTTTCACGCAAATCCTACCCTAAACAATTTGCCAAGCTGATGAGCGAGGAAAGCCTGTTCCAGGCCTCCGCCCGGCGTCTGTCAGGTGACGGCTTTGCCGCCCCGGTTATCGTTACGGGCGATCCATTTCGCTTTATAGTTACAGAACAATTGGCGCAGGTCGAACTCGCCGCTCAAGGCATTTTGATTGAGCCCGAAGGACGCAATACAGCACCAGCAATCCTCGCTTCGGCTCTCTGGCTAGCGAAAACAGATCCGGAAGCGCTGATGCTGGTGGCTCCGTCCGATCACGTCATTCCCGATACCGCCGCTTTTATCGCCACCATTCAGGCTGCTGTGCCACGCGCACAAGCTGGAGATCTGGTGACTTTTGGCATAACACCCACGAGACCTGAAACGGGATATGGCTACCTGGAGCTGGCGGAGGGATCAAATGCCGGCGCGACAAGCCCCCAAGCGCTCGCCCGCTTTGTCGAGAAACCTGACGCCGTGCGCGCATCCGAGATGCTGGAATCCGGATCTTTTCTTTGGAACGCGGGGATATTCCTGTTTACAGCACAAGCGATTGTTGCCGCCTTCGAGACCCACGCACCGGAGATGGTAGAGGCGGTTCACGCGGCCCTCAGCGCCGCCACTGCAGATCTGGGCTTCACCCGCCTCGACCCGGTTGCCTGGGGCAAAGCCTGCAACATCTCGATCGATTACGCCATCATGGAGAAAGCAGATAACCTTTCCGTCATACCATTTGGCGGGGGCTGGTCGGATTTGGGCGGTTGGGATGCCGTGTGGCTGGAATCTCAGCCCGATGAACATGGAAATGTTTGTTCTGAAAACGCGACCTCAATCGATTGTTCGGACACTTTGCTGCGCTCGGAAACAGATGGTGTGCAGCTGGTGGGCATCGGCCTTGAAAACATCATCGCCATCGCCATGGGCGACGCCGTACTTGTCGCTGACAAATCTCAGGCGCAGCGGGTAAAGGAAGCTGTCGACGCGCTGAAAACACAAGGTGTGGTTCAGGCTGTCCAACTGCCCAAAGATTATCGCCCTTGGGGTTGGTATGAGAGCCTCGTTGTCGGCGGACGGTTCCAGGTCAAGCGAATCGTCGTTAATCCTGGTGCGGCGCTTAGCTTGCAAAGCCACCATCATCGGTCAGAGCACTGGATCGTTGTAGAAGGTACCGCCAAAGTCACCGTTGACGACGCCGTCCAGTTGCTGAGCGAAAATCAATCCGTCTATATCCCCCTCGGGGCCATCCATCGTATGGAAAATCCCGGCAAGGTGCCGATGGTCCTGATCGAAGTGCAGACTGGCAGCTACCTGGGTGAGGATGATATAATTCGCTACCAAGATGTTTATGCGCGCAATTGAGGTTAGCGGATTTGTTATTTGCATCTCGGAATCGCACGAAGCCTGCATAACGCAACCGAACCACCTGTTTCTTCGCCACGTTTCCTCGTGCCATAAAAGAAAACGTAGCCACCTACAGATTGTCTCGCGGCAGTACGTAGCAGGCGGTGGAGATACTCCGAAATTGGTGAGCCCACCAATTCCGGATACGCACGCCGTCAAGAAGCTCCGCCCCTCAACAGCTTTAGTCAGTTTATTTCAGTTTACAGCCGAAGCTACAGAGTTGAACAACGAAGGCGTGATTTGAGTGATCACGCGGTTCCAGCGTGTGATGGGCTGTTCCGCAATAAAAATGATATCATTTGGGCGCAACTCCATTCGAGTGGAGAGTGTTAGGTTCGAGGCATTGCGGGCGTCCAGATGCCACGCAGTGACAGCGCCAAAGTCGCGCGGATCGGCGGACCCACGCAGGATGTAGATTTGGCTGGGATTGGCCGTTTTGGTATCAAATCCACCTTCGGAATAGAGTGCGTCGGCCAATGTGGCTTGGCGACCAAAGGGCAATGTGAAACGGCCCGGTTTACTAACTTCACCAGAGAGATATGCATAGTCGCGCCCCACAGCATCCAATTCAACACGAGCTTGGTAGTTAGCACGAACATCGCCCAGAGCAGCCCGGCGCATATTTACCTCTGTTTGCAGTTCGTTCAACGCGATAGCCCGGGATTGTTGGCGAAATTGGGAGATCGTGATTTGTTCCGCAAAGTACTCTTGTGCACGGTCGAGTTGGTATTCAGTATCAACAAAGACGCTATCATTGGCAACGAGGCGGATTTTCTGCAAATCCCCTTGGCGCAGATATTCGGTCAGCGGGATCTGATAGAGTACGCCATCACGGTAAATACGGATTGAAGCATAATCCAGATCCGCAGTTTGGATGCCGCCGGCGGCCGCGATGGCTTGGTCTAGCGTGAGAGGTGTCAGCGTGATGGGAGCAATAGTAGGGCTGCCCACGGCACCACCAATCGATACCCGCTTGGAGTTGAATTCAGCAATTTCTAGCGAAAACGTTGGGTCAATCTGGTTTTCCAACAGGCGTTGAAAGAGGGTGGCTTCGGCCTCTTCCAACGTCAGGCCCGCGACGGCCACCCGCCCGACCTCGGGGATTGCGATCGCACCGTCATCTTGCACGGTATAACCTTGGCGACGGTTTTGAGCCGCAAGCAATCCACTAAGTTCTTCAACCGTACTGCCACCAAGGCGCGTTGCAAGGAGCAGCACATCACCGATGCCAATGTCATAAGGCAGGCGGGGAGGGGAGGCTGGGACACGCAAAGCAAGCGCCCCTGGAGGGGTTTGTGGACTGGTTGAAGGAACAGGAACAGTGCCTGCACCACTTCCTACATTGGGAGTGCCTACATTTTGAAAGAATACGGCTGGCAGTTGTTTGGGATTGTAGCTCGAGCGATTTGCGGCCAACACACTTTGTGCGTCGAGGGAGATTATGCGCACCTTGTCATCTGCACCCGATACCTTTGGCGAGATATAGGCAACCCCGCAGTTGGCGAGTACAGTCAGCCCTGCAATTGCGATAACTCGTCTAAACATGCTTTTCCTCTGAACTATTTAGATCGCTTGTCCGGCAAATAAGCGTTGCAGGCACGACCACAGTGATTGGTTTCGTGTTTGCTGTAGGAAATACGCAGATCACGAGGCAGATTCCAACCGTATATATCCCTGTTCGGGGCTGATCCACTGACGTGAGGCGGTGACTTGCCCACCTTGTATTTGATAGGTGTTTTTAAACTGCAGGCCCTCGCCATAGCAAGTCTCGACAATCACCTTTGCGCCCGAGTAATCGCAGATAAAGTTGCGCATCACGATCTGGCCCTCACCGTCTAGATAGTGATGAATGCGCACGGCCCCATCAGCACGCGATTGCAGGCTCGCCAGTACATCGCCCACGTCTGCGCCCATCAGGTCAAAGCCAAGACCGCGCGTGCCAACCAGAATACCAGACTTATAGCTAACCGAGACGCCATCAGGAGTAAAATACGTCACCACATCACGGTTACGCTGTCGTTCAATTAGAACAGATGCCAAGGGCTTATTTTCAAGTACTGCTATTTTCAAGGGCACATTCCCAAAGCGTGCGCGCACTTCCGGCGTAATGCGACTGCGGATTTGCGCTGCTGTCGGCCCTGCAGCAGGAGCGCGGCCAAACAGATTTTGCACAAAAGGCGTCAACACATTATTTTGGTCTGGCGCAGAACTGCAGGCGGTCAGTAGAGCGCTAAAACTTAAAGCCACAAGACTAAGTCTCATCCTCATCTCCAGAATCTTCCCCAACTGTCTTTGAGTTGCGGATTATGGTAGCTGCGCACGCTATCATAAAGCCTACCATCCACATTAAGACGCGCGCCGCCATCACGTGTCAGCGGCTGCAGAACCGTTTTGTAGGTTTGTCTAACAGGCTTACCCAAGAAATGTTCAAGCGGCACTGTAATGCGGATTCCTTTGTCAAAGGACCCCTCGCCAAAGTCATCAAATGAGACATCCGTCAAAGTTGCGTAGGCGCCTACGCTCCACCCATTGGCAAACGTTCGATCAAACGAAAAGGTAACGCCATAATCACCTGCCAGATAACGACCGGCATCGATCTGGCCATGATAGCCATTGCCAAAGTCATAGTAAGTCGACAGGTGGCCCGTCACGCTAGAATAATCGCGAAAGCCAAAGCCCTGGTCGAAGTCACGCTGTTTGACAACATTAACCTCTGCTCCGAGTGCCAGACGGCTGTCAACTGGCTTCCAGAGAATCTCGCCTGACAGGCCGCCATACTCACGCTCAAGATAGCCAAACGTAACGCGGCCATAAAGATCTTTACCTGGGCGGAAATAGTGTGCCAGCGTGAGATTGGTCAGTGCTGTTTTACCTTCGCGCGCATAAATGAATCCTTCGGAGCGAACCTTTTGGATTTTAGAATCCGAAGGGCGTGTGCTGTCGCCAACATTGCCGACAATACGATGCTGTAAGGTACCTGATACGACCCAACCCGGCGCGATGTCATAGTTAGCCTGCAGTTTCAGGCCCGCGTCCACGCGCACAGGTTCCTGCGGGTCAAAGTAGCTGGTACTGATATAAGGTCCCAGTGACCAACTGAACTTCGGATAGAGCGCACCGTTATAAGTGACGCCCGCAAGGCTACCTGCGGCGTCTGTGACTTGTGCTCGCGCATAGCTGCGCCACGTCGCATCTGGCGCGTTCTCAAGGTCTTCCATATCGGAACGGGTCAGCGTAGTGGCTGAGAGCGGCATGCCGTTTTCAACCGGAATGATCGTGAAGGTTTCCACTGAAGCGGGAAGCGTCTGTGTGAGAATACGCGCAGTACGCCCGATAGCCTCCGGGCTTGCAATATATCTGTCATTGCGGATGTGGACAGTCACTTGTGTGCCGTTGAGTTTCATTGCTTCAAGCGTCATGCCGTCGGCAGCCAGCAAACTTGCGGTTTGATTGCGCAGCGTTTTGTGGGTTTCCGGCTCCTGAAACCAGCCCAAATCTGCAGGTCCGCTTCGCCGCTTGACTGGCAAAGGAGCCGCACCCGTACCGCCGTAGACGGCAGGCTTGCGTGGATTTGAAATCAGATTGAAGGAAATGCCAAGTTCAGAGCCGTAAAGATAGTGCACTTGCATATGCACGTTGTCACGTAACTTGTAATTTATGCCGAAGTTAAAAGGAGATTTGCGGTCGAAAGCCCCATTGTCTACAATGCGTGTATAAGCATCAGATGAGTATTCTGCCTTTAAACTCAGCTTATCAGTTGCGGCCCAAGAGACCCCGCCAAAGAAAGCGGCATCTCCGCGAAACCACTTGGCACTCTCGACCTGACCACCCGTCCCCGTAAAGCCGCTAGGGCGTGTTTCGAATCGCTTGTCCAAAGCGCCCAGCGGATTGGTAAATCCATTATAGCTGCCCAACCGTCCCCAGCCCAAACCACCGGTGAGCGTCAGCCGCGGCGCAACTGTTTTGGTCGCAACAATATATTCACTAGAATAAACACCCGTTCCGACGAGGTCCCTCAGTCCGATGGCCACTGCTGGCCGGTAGCGGGTCTCGTCCCAAATACGGTAACGCAGGTCGAAGGAGCGGTCAAAAAGTGCGCCACTCGATGGATTGCCAGAGTGGTTCTCGATCTTACTGTAGCGAAAACTTCCCGACAGCCGTGGCGTAAACTGAAAGGTCAGTGTGTTACGTGTAGAACCTGCAAAATGGCTCACAGTGCCGGCTAGTTCTGCATCCTCGGCACTTTGGGCTGTTGGCATATCAATCAGACCAGGATTGCCGTAAGTATTATAGGAGTAGTTCACTTGCGCCTGGGCTGCTGCAGACAACAACATGACCCAAACCGCACCATACACCACGACTGAACGCACTACGTGCAAATTTCTGCTTCCGAACATTTGCACGTCCCGCATGAACTAATACCTCAACCATTCCATCGAAAATTTAACGTCCCTGTAGCACGTCAACCACATCCGTTTGAAAGCAGGTCCTACATCTCCAGTGGATGAAACTGCGAATGTGATCGATCTGCCGCAGTTAAACACAGTATTCCAACCAGGGTTAAGTGCTCATTTAGTTTGACCGTCGGAGTCCGCCGATGGGCCGACTCCGCTACAGTTGGCCTTGCCTTTAATTTCAACCAGAGTTAAGCATCAAAAGAAAAAACTATGTTTGCTAACGAGCTTCCTTTGTGGGTGCTGCAAGATAAACCCGTGATGAAAGCTGGTTATTTTTAACCTTATCGCCGACAAACTAGGAGCCCCTCTGATGAAAAAACTTTTTGCCTTGATGACCGCTACCCTGATGCTTCCAGCAGGAGCCTTCGCTCAGGATTTAACTGGATATACGGCTGCAGAGACACGCATTTGCACTATAGCACAGATCCAATCCGGTGAGGGCGTCTGCTCGCAGCTTGAAATGCCTGAGCCACCTCAGGACGTGAGGGTGCGCGTATATCGTCGCACAGTCGCTACTAACGAAGGTCTGGGTGGCTTCAACACAGGCGCAGGTGCGGCTGTTGTTCTGGCGGTTGTCGCTGCTGCTGCTTTGGCTGGCAGCAGCACGAACGGCACGAACTAATAGCCTTCCTTTCTTGTTTGAACGGCACTTTGCAAAGGCCACGTCTCCATGGCGTGGCCTTTGTTGTTGGAGTAATTATGCGGCTCTGATGAACTGGATATCCTCTTCCTAAAGCGCCCCGCCGAAATGCTTAAATCGTGGAGATTACCACGTGTATGATAATCTGGTTCACCCCGATTGGGAGGTTGGATTATGACAGCACCTTTGCATGATGCACTTCAGGCGCAGGGCTACCAACCATACTGTGGAAGATCGTGCAGTAGCATTGCGCTTGAGGCTATCACCAGCCAGCAGGGGCTCGATGCAGGCAGGATCAACCGGCCAATGCCGGAGACGAACGGCATCAGCGGTACTGAACACTTCAAATTGAGTGCTGCAGGTGAAGTTTGGCATAGCGGCGCACCCACCACTGATTCTCTTCCGCCGTCAGACGGCCGCCGCTGGCGACCTACGGTGGACTTGAGCCGAACGCCATGTTGAGTAAATGGTGCCAGAAACAGGAAACGGGCTGCTCAACATGACTGCAGGATTCGCCGATATGCAGATTACACCAATCGAGGCCATTGCCCTTGTCGGCATTTTGGGCGTCGGGGCACAATGGTTGGCTTGGCGACTTCGGCTCCCGTCGATCGTGTTGATGCTGCTGGCGGGTTTGCTGGTGGGGCCCGCATTTGGCTGGTTCATTCCCGAGCGGGATCTGGGCGAAATCTATAAGCCGCTGATATCCATTGCCGTCGCGCTTATCCTGTTCGAAGGCGGCTTGACGCTGGAGTTCCATCGTCTTGGAGAAGGCCGGAATGCAGTGCGCCGGTTGGTTTATATCGGTGCGCCGTTGGGTTGGCTGCTGGCGACGTTGGCCATGCTGCTGACTATGGGTTTGCCTTGGCAGGTGGCCGCGGTCTTTGGTGGCGTTCTGGTCGTCACGGGCCCCACGGTCATTGCGCCGATGCTCAGACAGGCCAAGCTGCGCCGCAGTCCCGCACAACTGCTGCAATGGGAAGCGATCATAAACGATCCTATCGGCGTGCTGATCGCAGTTCTGGCGCTGGAAATCGTTCTGGTTGTGCAAGGGGGGCTGAGCACGGGCGAGGCGGTATGGGTTCTGGCAACCGGCATAGGATTTGCAGCGGCCGTCGGCGTGCTTGCGGGTTTGGGCGTCGCACGGCTGTTCCAGCGGGGGCTTGCACCGGAATACATGAAGGTGCCGCTGTTGTTCGTCATGGTCATTGCGGTTTTTGCCATGACGGATGCCCTCTTGCATGAATCCGGTCTGCTTGCCGTCACATTGATGGGAATGGTGATGGCAAACGCAAAGCTTGCCTCCCACTCCGAACTGCACCGCTTCAAGGAGAACGCCGCCTTGCTCTTGGTGTCCGGCGTCTTCATCTTGATGGCCGCAAGCCTGAATTTTGCATCCCTGGCAACGCTCAATTGGAAGGCCGCGCTATTTGTTGTCGCTGTAATTCTGGTGGTTCGGCCCGCGCAGGTGCTTTTGCCTTTGTTGGGCTCGTCAACGCCGTGGCGCGAGCGGATTCTTGTGGCGTCGACAGGGCCGCGTGGCGTTGTGATGGTCGCAGTGTCCGGCCTGTTCGGCGACAAGCTGGTCGAGGCAGGCATCCCCGAAGGGACATTGCTGGCCCCGCTGGCTTTCGTTCTTGTCCTGACCACGGTGATCCTGCACGGCTTCACACTGGCACCCGTTGCCCGTGCTTTGGGTCTCAGCGGCGGGGATAAACCCGGCGTCTTGATCCTTGGCGGATCGGCCTTCGGAATAGCGCTGGCACAGGCGCTTCAGAAGATCGAAGTTACCCCCCTGATCGTCGATCCGAACTTTCGAAACATCACCGCGGCGCGGCAGCAGAGTATTGCGGCATTCCATGGGGACATTCTGGGAGAGGCCGCAGAACACCATGTGGAATTGATCGGCTATGATGTCCTGCTGGCTGCATCCGACAACGACGCCTACAACACGCTGGTGGCGACCGATCTTGGTCAAGAGCTTGGGCGCACCAACGTCTGGCAGGTGCAACGCGCCAAGGAAAACATGAGCCGCCACGCCTTGCCACCCCAACTGGGCGGGCAGGCGATCAACGGCGAACTCAGCCACGGCGAGTTTCAGCGCCGCATGGCAGGCGGCTGGCGAGTGCGGGTGACGCATTTGACCGAAAAATATGATCTGGATACATGGCGCCAAGACAACCCGAAGGCGCTGATTTTGATGCAGCGCACAGCGCGCGGCGATGTCACATTTCTTGGCCCTGAACAGGAATTGGACCGCACGAGGGATTGCACAGTTTTGGCTCTGACACCGCCAGCAGAAACCAATGAGTCCGCTGACACCCTGCGCAGTCAATCAGATATCTGACCTGCCCTGCGTGACCCGATAGTTTAGAGCCTGTTCCAAAAAACCGCGTCCGGCTTGCCTGGTTGTCGTGGAAGGGTCTCTTTGTGCTTTGAAACTGTCTGCCGAAACTCCGTCAATTTCACGCAGAGGTGCAGGGCCCCGTCCACACCAACACCCCCGCGCCAAAACTGAGACAAATAGTTCAAGAAACCGTCGCAGAACTGTCGCACACCCGCCCGATAAAGCGCCGGAACCCGGACCCTGACTCAGGGGGCCGTCATCAGCAAAGGTATGCTTTATGCTCATTCATCGCCGCCACGCACTTGGACTTATTGGGGCCGCTGCGGGCTCTTTGGCAATGCCCCGTCTGTCCTTCGCACAAAACCAGCGCCGCACCATCACCATTGCGGTGCAAAAGATCACCAACAACAACACGATGGATGTATGGAACGAACAATCCAACGTCGGCGAACGGGTGTTTTTCCCGAACCTTTGGGAAGGTCTGATCAACCGCGACTGGATGGGCGATCAGGGCGGTGTGCCCGGACTGGCGACAAGCTGGAAGCGGCTGGATGACAAAACGATCGAACTTAAGCTGCGCGAAGGTGTGAAATTTCACAACGGCGACGAAATGACCGCCGACGATGTGGTGTTTTCATTCTCGGACGAACGCGTCTTTGCAGGCACGCAACCCGATGGCGGCGCAACGCTTTATGCGGAAAACTTCAAACCCAAAACCGACAAAGAACTGCCCGCTGGTGTCCCCGGTGTTGGCCGTCGTCTGTGGCCCGCCCTTCGCGGTGTCGAGGCGATAGACAAATACACCGTGCGCTTTCACAACGCATCGCCCGACGTCACCCTCGAAGGCCGGATGATCGCCTTCGGGTCGCAAATTGCCAGCCGTCGTGCGTGGGACGAAGCGGCGACCTATGCGGATTGGGCAAATGCTCCGGTCACCACCGGCGCTTACAAGGTTCAGGAATATCGCCCAGATGTTTCGTTGACGCTGGTCGCACACGATGACTATTGGGGCGGGCGCCCGCCGCTGGCGGAAATCCGGTTCCTCGAAGTGCCCGAAGTGGCCAGCCGCGTGAACGGTCTGCTGTCCGGTGAATATGACTTTGCCTGCGACCTGCCACCCGACCAGCTTGACGCCGTGCGCAACACCGCAGGGCTCGAGGTGCAAGGTTCGACAATTCTGAACCACCGCATTCAGGTTTTTGACAAGGTGCATCCGGTTCTGGAAGATCCGCTGATCCGCCGCGCCATGACCCATTCCATCGACCGCCAATTGATCGTCAACGCATTGTGGGACGGTCAAACCGTCGTGCCCGCAGGGCTTCAGTTCGAATTCTACGATGATATGTTCATCAAGGGCTGGACTGCCCCCGAATTCAATCTGGAAATGGCGCGCGATCTGGTGAAACAGTCGGGCTATCAGGGCGATGCGATCCCCTTCCGCGTACTGAACAACTATTACATCAATCAGGTCTCGAACGCGCAGATCATGGTCGAGATGTGGAAACAGGCCGGTCTGAACGTCGAAATCCAGATGGTCGAGAACTGGGGGCAGGTGTTGGAAGACAACGACACCCGCGGCATCCGCGACTGGTCGAATTCGGCCACGTTCAACGATCCGGTATCGTCGATTGTCGCCCAGCACGGTCCCAACGGGTTGCAGCAGCAGCGCGACGAATGGTCCAACGTCGAGATGAACGAGTTGTCGAACTTCATGCAAAAATCGACAGACCGTGCCGCCCGCAAAAAGGCCTTTGCCCGTATGCTGGAAATCTCGGAGCGTGAAGACCCCGCATTTCAGGTGCTGCACCAGAACTGCGTGTTCACCGGCATGAAATCCGAACTGAACTGGAAGGCGGCACCCGCCTTTGCGATGGATTTCCGGACCAACAACTGGAACGCCTCCTAACCCAAGCCTGACACCGATGGCGCGGCGCATTGTGCCGCGCCATTCGGTATTTGAAAGCGTGATATGTCTTTTGTTTCCATACGCGACCTGAAAGTTGCCTTTGACGGCGTTCAGGTCTTGCACGGTATCGACCTTGATGTTGCAGCAGGCGAGGCACTGGGGCTGGTGGGTGAATCCGGTTGCGGCAAATCAGTGACGTGGCTTGCCGCCTTGGGCCTGTTGCCGGGCAAGGCTACAGTGACCGGATCGGTGACCGTTCAGGGCCAGCAGCTGATCGGGGCCAACCGCACCGCCGTCGAAGCGGTGCGCGGGGGCCGGATCGCGATGATCTTTCAAGACCCTTCGTCGTCGCTGAACCCCGTCCGCACAGTGGGCCGCCAGATTTGCGAAAGCCTGCGTCTGCATCGCGGCATGGACCGCAGCGCCGCCCATACAGAAGCAGTACGGCTGCTGGACATGGTCGGAATTCCCGATGCGCGCAAACGGGTGGACCTGTACCCGCATGAATTTTCCGGTGGGCAATGCCAGCGCGTGATGATCGCAATGGCACTGGCGGGTGCCCCCGATCTGCTGATCGCGGACGAGCCGACAACAGCGCTGGACGCCACCATTCAGGCGCAGATTCTTGATCTGCTGGCGATGCTGCGGCGCGAAACCGGCATGGCGATGGTGTTCATCAGCCATGACCTCGGTGCGGTCGGTGCGATCTGTGACCGCGTCCATGTGATGTATGCAGGCCAGATCGTTGAAAGCGGCGCAATCGGTCCGATGTTCGACACGCCACGCCACCCCTATACCCGTGGGCTGTTCGATGCGATTCCGCGATTGGACGGCACGCGCAACCGGCTGATCCCGATCCACGGCACCGTGCCCGACCCGCGCCACATGCCCAGCGGGTGCGCCTTTGCCCCACGCTGCCCCAAGGCGTCGGCATTCTGCAACAGCGCCGAACCTGCGCTGAAACCACAAAAAGACGACAGGCAACTGGCCTGTTTCTATCCTGTCACCGCGTCCCCCGCCGGTGCTGATACCCCCACCGAAAGGTTGCCGGCATGAACGCTTTGCTACAGGCACGCGGGCTGGTCCGTTGCTATGAAGGCCAGAAAACCCTGTTCAAACAGGCCACTTCGGTGCGGGCGGTCGATGGTGTCGACCTGACATTGCAGGCGGGCGAAACATTGGGAATCGTGGGCGAAAGCGGCTCGGGCAAATCCACGTTGGGCCGGATGCTGTTGGGCATTGATGCGCCAACGGCAGGGCAGGTCACCTTTGACGGGCAACCAATGCCCGACCTGCAAAGCGCTGCATGGCGTGCCCTGCGCGCACAGATGCAGTTTATCTATCAGGATCCCCTCGCGGCGCTGGACCGGCGGCTGACCATCGCCCGCCAGATCGGAGAACCGCTGGAGATTCACGGGCTTGCCAAAGGGGCCGAACTGCACGAACGGGTCGCGGACCTGATGGCGCAGGTGGGTCTGCGTCAGGATCAGGGCGCACGGTATCCGCACGAGCTTTCTGGCGGGCAGCGCCAGCGGGTGATCATTGCCCGTGCATTGGCCACGTCTCCACGGCTGCTGGTCTGCGACGAGCCTGTGTCGGCGCTGGATGTGTCTATTCAGGCGCAGGTGGTGAACCTGCTGCGCGATCTTCAGGAAAGCCACGGCATCGCCATGGTGTTCATCAGCCACGACCTGAAAGTCGTGCGCAACATCTGTGACCGTGTCGCGGTCATGTACCTTGGCCGCATCGTGGAAGAGGCCTCCTCGGACGAGATTTTCGCCCGTCCCGCGCATCCCTATACTCAGGCGTTGGTGTCGTCGGTGCCAGTGCCGGGCAAACGGCTTGAGGGGCGTATCCTATTGAAGGGCGAACCGCCAAACCCCGCACAGCGCCCCTCAGGTTGCGCGTTCCATCCGCGTTGCACAGCAGCCGTGCCCGCATGTGCCGCAACTGTTCCATTGCTTCAGCCCGTGGCACCAGCGCGACGTGCGGCCTGTCATCTGCTGGCCACGCCCTGTGCGGAACAGGCGGCGTGATGGCCCGCCGTATGAACCGGAAAGCTCCGACATGCTAAGCTATTTTCTGACCCGCCTGTTTCGTGCGGCGCTGACCATCCTTCTGGTGATGACCTTTGCCTTTGTCGTTTTGCGGCTGTCGGGTGATCCCGCGTCGATCCTGCTGGGGCCGGATGCTCCAACCGACAGCATAGATGCGTTCCGCGCCGAATGGGGCTTGGACGATCCGTTGTGGAAACAGTATTTCGCCTATTTGCGTTCCATTGCCCAACTGGATTTCGGCGTGTCCATGCGTGACCGGTCTTCGGCAATTGAACTGGTGCTGCAACGGGTGCCCGCTACGCTGGCGTTAACGGTGCCGACGCTGATCATCCAGCTGGGTATCGGCATTCCCGCAGGTGTCTATGCGGCGCTGCACCGTGAATCGGTGGCCGATCGCGGGGTGATCATGCTGTCGATCTTCGGCTTTACCATCCCGTCCTTTGTCATGGGGCTGGTGCTGGTGCTGATCTTTGCCGTCACGCTGGGCTGGCTGCCGTCGGGCGGTCAGGACAGTTGGCACCATGCGATCCTGCCCATCGCCACCATGTCCGTCGGCGGGATCGGTATCCTTGCGCGGTTCTCACGTTCGGCGATGATCGAGGTCATGGGACAGCCCTATATCCGCACGGCGATGGCCAAGGGGCTGAGCTGGCGCGATGTGGTCTGGAAACACGCGCTGCCCAATGCCTCGGTGCCGATTGTCACCATTGTCGGCTTTATGGTCGGGTCGCTGATCGCGGGGGCCGTGGTGGTCGAAAGCATCTTCTCGTGGCCCGGCATCGGCAGACTGCTGATCGTGTCGGTGTCGAACAGGGATCTGGCGGTGGTGCAATGCCTGCTGCTGATGATCGCCTCGACGATGGTCATCGCAAACCTGTGTGTCGATTTCGCCTATGGCCTGCTGGACCCGCGTCTGCGGTCCAAAGCCACAGCGCACTAAGGAGACGGATATGACCGCACAGGCAACCGACATCGCATCCGCACCCCGCATGATCAGACGGCTGCGGTTCAAGGCACCCTTGCTGGTCATGTTCGGGCTGGCGTGGCTGGGGCTGATGGTGATCACGGCAGTGTTTGCCGATGTCATCCGCCCCTATGACGTGACGCAAATGGACCTGTCCGCCCGACTGGTCGGCCCGCTGACCCAAGGCCACCTGTTGGGCACCGACGAATTGGGCCGTGATGTGCTGTCACGCCTGATCCAGTCGATCCGCGTGTCGCTGGTCATCGCCTTTGGCGCGACGCTGTTGTCGGCGTTCTTTGGCACCACATTGGGGTTTCTGGCGGCACAGTTCCGCGGTGTGGTCGAACATCTGATCCTCGTGCTGGCCGATTTTCAGGCGGCATTGCCCTTTCTGATCCTGTCGCTGGCGGTGCTGGCGTTTTTCGGGTCGTCCATGACGCTGCTGGTCGGCCTGATGGGGTTTTACGGGTGGGAACGCTATGCCCGCATTGCGCGCGGTCTGGCGATCTCAGCGGGCGCGCAGGGTTATGCCTCGGCGGTGGTTCAACTGGGGGCAAAACCGTCGCGGGTCTATCTGCGGCACATCCTGCCCAATGTCGCCTCGACACTGATCGTGTCGATGACCCTGACCTTTCCCGAAATCATCCTGATGGAAAGCGGTCTGTCCTTTCTGGGTCTGGGCGTTCAGCCCCCCGAAAGCTCGCTGGGCAATATGGTGGGCTTTGGCCGCGAATATCTGACCCGCGCGCCTTGGATCATGCTGGGGCCTGCCTTTGTCATCATGATGACTACGTTGTCGATCTCGCTGGTCGGGGACTGGCTGCGCGACAAACTTGACCCGACAATCCGTTAACAAAGGACGTTTTGCGTGACCAAAATCATCGCCCACCGTGGTGCCCGCAATTTGTGGGCAGAAAATTCGCTTCAGGGGTTTCGCAACGTGCTGGCGCTTGGCGTTGGTGCAGTGGAATTCGATCTGCACCTTGGTGCAGGCGGCGAGGTTCTGGTGATCCACGATGCGACGCTGGACCGCACCACAACGGGCACAGGGCCGGTGCGTGCATTGACAGACAACAGTCGCCACGCCGTGCGGCTGATCGGCCCCGATGGAGAAATCGACGAGGGTGTTCCGCTGTTGTCCGAAGTTCTAGACATTCTTGCGCCCGTTGCTGGTTTGCAAATCTATCCTGAAATCAAGGCAGATGAAAACGGCTACTATGATCCGACACTAGTTGCAGCCACGGTCGGGATGTTGCGTGCCTACGAGCTGGAAAGCCGTACGGTACTGCATAGTTTCGACACCGGTGTGCTGCGTTTGATCCGTGATACCGCGCCGGAATTCGCGCGCATGGTTTCAGTGAACGAAGATTGGATCAACCGTCAGGGCGGCGTGCAGACGTTCATTGCCGGATTGGGCGACCTTATTGGTGTCATGGCCGTACATCACGACCTGTTGGCACGTGAATTCGACAGCATCACGGCACGGCTGCCGTTGCAAAGGCTTGGCGTCTGGACGTTGAACGACCCCGACCAGATTACGCGTTGGTTGCGCCGCGGGGTGGGATACCTGACCACAGATGACCCGCGACTGGCCCAAGAGATCATGGCACGGGAGATGGCGGCATGAGCAATGTGGATCTGGTTATTTTCGACTGCGACGGAGTTCTGATCGACAGCGAGACGATAGGTGCCACCGCATTGGCCGGCGCGATCACCGATGCGGGCGTGCCAATGGCAGCGCTGGCGGCCGAACGCATGTTTTCGGGCGCGGGTTACGGCGAAACCTGTGCGTTGATAGAACGTTTGGGGCTGGCATCCGCGCCTGTCATCATGGATGCCGATGCACGTATGTCGGCATTGTTCGACGATGGCGTGTCGCCGGTGCAGGGGATGCACAGTGTTCTGGCATCCCTGCAGGTTCCGATGTGCGTGGCCTCCAACAGCAGCGTGGCGCGGCTGGGCAACAGCCTTGGCCGCACGCCGCTTGCAGCCTTTTTCGGGCCGCATATCTACAGCGCCGACCATGTGCAGCACAGCAAGCCGGCGCCGGATCTGGCGTTGCATTGTCTGGCGCAGATGAAAACCGCCGCAGAACGCGCTGTGTTCGTCGACGACAATACCCACGGCATCCGGTGCGCACGGGCGGCTGGCGTGATGGCCATCGGCTTTGTCGGGCCAACCGACCACCGTGCGGGCCATGCCGACAGGCTGCGGGCGGCGGGGGCCGATCATGTGGCTCACGGCGCCCGCGCCCTACAAGAGCTGCTGGCCCGGTTGACACAGCGCACCGTCGAAGACGTTGCCACAATCTGACTTTCCCCTTTCCCCAACCCTCAAGGAATACACCATGACCGACCTTCCGCTGCTGGGTGTCGCCATTCCGACGACCACGCTCGAGACGCTTCAGGATTTCATCCTGTCCGAAAACCGCGATCTGGAAATTCAGGATTTCTGCGATGCCGACCTGCTGAACGGCGACTGGAAAACGGTCGCTGACCACGCCCGCACCCTGCTGACGGGCTATACCGGACGATTGGGCATCCACGGCCCGTTCTGGGGGCTGAACATCGCCAGCCCCGACACCGAAATGCGCGCGCTGAACCGGCGCAAGCATTTGCAGGGCATAGAAGTTTGCGAACATCTGGGGGCCACGCAGATGGTCATCCACAGCCCCTATACCACATGGAGCTATAACAATCTCGACAACGCGCCCGAGCGCAAGGAATACGACCGGCTGTTGGAAAACTGCCATGACACGATGGACGAAGTGGTAAAACGCGCCGAAGATTGCGGCGTGACAATGGTGATCGAGAACATCGAGGACATCGACCCCGATATCCGCTGCGCGCTGGCCGACAGCTTTAGTTCGCCCGCGATGGCCGTGTCGATCGACACCGGTCACGCGCATTACGCCCACGGCACCAACGGTGCGGCTCCGGTTGACTACTACGTGCGCCGCGCGGCCAACCGGTTGCAGCACATCCACCTGCAAGATGCCGACGGCTATGCCGACCGTCATTGGGCGATCGGAGAGGGAACCATTCGCTGGGAATCCGTCTTTCGTGCCCTGGGCGAGTTTGACAGCAACCCGCGCCTGATACTGGAACTGCGCGACAAGGCAGGCATTTTGCCATCCGTCGCCTATCTGCAATCGCTGGGGCTTGCCCGCTGATAGCAGACAGCTGAACCCTTGGGCAATGGCTCAGGGGTTCAGCTCCGCCGCACCCGTGGCATAGCGCGTCAGACGGTCGGCCAGATGGCCCACAGTGATGTGCAGCGCCACGGTCAGCACTGCCAACACGATCAGGCTGGCAAACATCAGGTCGATCTTGGCGCGGCCATTGGCCAGCAGCATCAAATAACCCAACCCTTTCGACGCGCCCACCCATTCACCGATCACCGCCCCGATCGGCGCATAGACTGCCGCCAGCTTCAGCCCTGTGCCCAGACCGGGCAGGGCGTTGGGAATTTGCACGTGACGCATGAACCTGTATTTGCCCGCGCCCATCGTCACCGCCAGATCGCGCAGGCCCTGATCAACACGCGTCAGCCCGTCGTGAAATGCTGCCGTGACCGGAAAATAGATGATCAGCACCGCCATCACGACCTTGGACCCCATGCCGTAACCGAACCAAAGCGTCAGCAGTGGCGCCAGCGCAAAGACAGGGACCGCTTGGGTAAAGACCAGAACGGGCAGCAACAACCGCTCAGCCGTTTTTGACAGCGCCAGTTGGATCGCGGTAACCACGCCCAGCAGCGTGCCCAGCACCAGACCCAGCAGCACTTCGATGGCGGTGACACTGGCGTTTTCGGCAATGACCGCACGGCTGTGGTATGCCGCCTGTGCCACCCGCCACGGCGCTGGCAGGATAAAGTGCGGCGCACCCGTCAGCATCACCAGCCCCTGCCACGACGCCAACCCCAGCAGCACCGCCAGTGCTATGTCGCGCGCCCTCATGCCGCCGCCCGCAGGTGCGCCAGCAGACGGGTCTGACAGTCAAAGGTGCGTGGGTCGTCAATGGCCCGCAGAGCAGGGGTGTCGGGCACCGGCCAGATGCTGGTCTGTCGTGCAGTCATGACAATAATCTGGTCCGCCAGGCGGGTCGCCTCGGACGGGTCGTGGGTGACCAGCAGCACGGTACGGCCCTGCAAAACCTCGGCGGCCAGTTCCTGCATATCGGCGCGGGTGCCTGCGTCCAGCGCCGAAAACGGCTCGTCCAGCAAAACCAGCGGACGGTTTTCGAACAGCGTGCGGGCCAGCGCGGTGCGCTGGCGCATGCCGCCCGACAGCATGTGGGGCCGCTTGTCCGCATGGGACAGCAACCCGACACGGTCCAACAGCCTGCGCGCCCGCGCCACATCCGCCTGCGCCCCGCGCAGACGTGCACCGATCAACACGTTTTCCAGCGCAGACAGCCACGGCAACAACAGGTCCGACTGCGCCATATAGCTGATACGCCCCTGCAAAGGCTTGCCATCGGTCGCCGTCACCGTACCGGTAAACCGCCCGCCCGTTTCCAACCCCGGTATCAGCCGCAGGACGGTGGATTTTCCCACACCCGATCGCCCCAACAAACAGGTCCACCGCCCAGCGGGCAGGGTGATATCGGCGTCAAACAACAGGTGCCCATTAATGCGGTGCTGGCCTGCGACCCTGATGCCAAAAGGTGCGGTCATGGGCCGGTCAGCCCCATCTGCCAGAACCCGACCTCTAGCGTGGTCGCCTTGGTAAAGCGGTCTTGTATGGCCTGTCTGCGCGGCGCGCTTGCCAGATCCCCGACACGCCGCGCCACTGCGGTGTCGATCATCGTGCCGACAGTGGTGCAGACCTGCTGGTAACCGGCATCGGCATAGGTATCGATCCAGTCAGCGTAGGGCGTATCGGCCGCGCGTTCCTGCGCCAGCCGCAGGCCGATCTCGCCATAGCCCATCACGCAGGGCGCAAGTGCTGCCATCAGATCAAGAAAATCGCCCTGTGCGCCCGCGTCCATGACATAGCGGGTATAGGCCAGATTCTCGACTGCCTCGGGCGCGGTGAACAGGGCGTGTTCGTCGATGCCTGCGGCGGCACAGGTTTGCACATGCAACGACATCTCATGGTTGACCAGCGCATCGACAGTGCCCGCGCACACCTTCATTTCCCCAAGCGTTTCCGACTTGATCACACCCAGCGACCACGCCCGCGAGAAATGTACCAAAAACACGTAATCCTGTACCAGATAGCGCAGGAACGCAGCGCGCGGCAGCGTGCCGTCGCTCAACCCCTGCACAAAGGCGTGGCGGGTATAATCGGCCCAGACACCCGCCGCACCCGCCCGCCACAGCGCAAAGGTTTTACCATAGTCAGGGGCCGTCATGGCGCAGTCACGTCGATGGTGATGCCGGACACCGGTGTCTGGTCGGGGACCAGTTGCGCGGCGTGCAGGAACGCCTCGAACGTGGCATAGCGGCCCACATCCATCGCCGCAGGGCGCAGCGCGAAACGGGGTATCGTGTCAGCCCAGGCGCGGGCATTCAATTCGTCGCGCAATTCGGCGGATGTGGCTGCGAACACCTGCCAGCTTTCGTCGGGATGGTTGATAATGTACTGCGTCGCCTTTTCGGTCGCAGCCAGAAAGCGGGCGATCATATCCGTATCCATCGTGTCGGAATTGGCCACATAGATCAGCTCGTCATAGGCGGGCAGGCCGTGTTCCTCGACGAAAAAGCATTTACCTTCAACGCCTTCTATCTGCATCTGGTTCAGTTCAAAATTGCGATAGGCACCGATGACCGCATCGACCTGACCGGACATCAGCGACGGCGACAACGACCAGTTCACGTTGACCATCTCGACCGCATCCACAGGCAGGCCGTTGTGGCGCAGGATCGCGCCCATCATCGCCTCTTCGACGCCACCCACGGAAAAGCCCACCTTTTTGCCCGCCAAATCGGCAGGCGTCTTGATCGGACCATCGGCCAGCGTCAGCAGGCAGTTCAACGGCGTGGCAATCAACGTGCCGACACGCAGCAAAGGCAGACCTTCGTGGATGTGCAGGTGCAGTTGCGGCTGGTACGAAACCGCCAGATCGGCCTTGCCTGCGGCGACCATCTTGGGCGGGTCGGACGGATCGGCGGGGGCGATGATGTTTACGTTCAGGTCTTGCGCGGCAAAGTACCCCATCTCTTGCGCCACGATGATCGGCCCGTGATCAGGGTTCACAAACCAGTCCAGCATCAGGGTCACATCGTCGGCAGCCATCAGCGGGGCAGCGGTCAGGGACAGTGCGGTCGTCAAAGCGGTCAGTTTCATTTGTTGTGTCTTTCTGTCGGGGGCGTGTCGCCCGTTGCAATCAGGGAAATCTCTCCGGCCCAATGGGACCGAAGATGCGCCGCCGCTTGCCAGGCGCGCAGGCCCGAGCGGCAGGCGAAAACGGCGCGTTGGCCGTCCGGGGGCGTGGCGAGGTGTTGACGGTACTCTGCGACGGTGGTGCGCAGGGCTGCGGGTGTGACGGGCACGGGTGCGTCGACCCTATCGCGCAGTTCGACGACGAAATCCTGCGCGGTCAAATCGCTTGGCGCGATAAAGGTCGGGCCGCCTTCAGGCTCCGGGGTTCCGTCGAAGCGAAAGCCGCTGGCGCGAAACCCCTGCATGTCGAAATGCATCAGCTGGCCCAGCGGTGACGGCCGTTGCCCGATCAGAATACCCAAGGCCATCTGCGCCATCGCCGCGCCGACCAGACCCACGACCGGCCCCATCACCCCCGCTGTGGCACAGGTTGCGGCACGGTCAGGCAGATCGGGAAACACGGCGCGCAGGGACGGGGCAGAGCCGCAGAACCCGCCCACATAACCTGTAAACCCCAACACCGAGGCGCTGACCAGCGGCACACCCTGCGCATGGCAGGTGTCGGACAGAATATAGCTGGCGGCGAAGCTGTCGGCGCAGTCCAGAACAAGGGTCGAACGCGCGACAAGTTCTGCGGCATTCGCCGGATCAAGCGAGCAGGGCAGGGGCACCACGTCGCAATTGCCATTCAATCGCCGCAGGGTTTGCGCGGCCACATCAGCCTTGGTTCGACCCACGTCGTTTTCACGGAACAGGGTTTGCCGATGCAGGTTGGACAGCGCCACCACGTCACCATCCACAAGGGTCAGATGCCCCACACCCGCACCTGCCAGATATTGCAGGACAGGGGCGGCCAGCCCGCCCGCTCCCACCACCAACACGCGCGCGGCGGCGATGGCGCGTTGACCGGTTTCGCCCACTTCAGGCAGTTGCGTCTGGCGTGCATAGCGGTTCATCTGGTCACCGCCAGCCACGCAGCAACGCGGTCTTCGGGGCTGTCGTTCAGGGTAATGTCGGTAACCGCAGACACTACATCGGCCCCAGCATCAAAGGCACCTGTGGCACGTTCAACCGACATGCCGCCGATGGCGACCAACGGCGTACCCCCGATCAGATTGCGCCATGTGGTCAGTTTGGCCGTGCCCTGCTGATGCCATTTCATCTGTTTCAGGATTGTCGGATAAATCGGCCCAAGCGCGATGTAATCAGGCTCTAGCAAAATCGCACGGGCCAGTTCCGCCCGGTCATGGGTGCTGATACCCAGACGCAAACCCGCCGTGCGGATCGCGCCCAAGTCGGCGTCGTCCAGATCCTCCTGACCCAGATGCAGCCAGTCGCAACCGGTTTCGATGGCGATGCGCCAGTGATCGTTCAGCACCAGTGTGCAACCATGCTCGACACAGACGACCTGCGCGCGGCGTACATGCGCGCGGATCATGTCGGGGCTGGCGTCCTTGATGCGCAACTGCACCAGTTTGATGCCAAGTGGCACCAGCCGTTCGATCCAGTCGGCGCGGTCGAAAATCGGGTAGAAACGGTCGAGGGTCATTGTAGAAACGCCTTGCCGATCACGGGGGTTGACGGAGCAGCCATATCGCGCGGCTCCATCGGGTCTGCGGCAAATGCCAACCGGCCCGCGCGGATCGCGGTTGCAAAGGCCTCGGCCATCATCGCGGGATCACCCGCCTTGGCCACGGCCGTGTTCAACAGCACCGCGTCAAAGCCCAGTTCCATCGCCCGCGCCGCCTGCGACGGCAGGCCCAGCCCCGCATCAATCACCAGCGGCACATCGGGAAAATGCGCCCGCATCGCGCGCAGCCCGAAGATATTGTTCAGCCCCAGACCCGAGCCGATGGGCGCGCCCCACGGCATCAGCACCTCACAGCCTGCCTGCAACAGACGGTCGGCGACGACCAGATCCTCGGTGGTGTAGGGGAACACCTGAAAGCCGTCTTCGGACAGGATGCGCGCCGCTTCGACCAGACCAAAAACATCCGGTTGCAGGGTGTCTTCCTCTCCGATCACTTCCAGTTTGATCCATTTGGTGTCGAAAACCTCGCGGGCCATGTGGGCGGTGGTCACGGCCTCTTTCACGCTGTGGCAACCGGCGGTGTTGGGCAGCACATGCACGCCCAGATCGCGGATCATCTGCCAGAAATCCTGCCCCGCACGGTCCTGCCCGCTTTCGCGGCGCAACGACACCGTGGCAACGCCGGCGCCACTGCGCCGGAAGGCATCGGCCAGAATCGCAGGCGACGGATATTGGGCGGTGCCCAGCATCAAGCCGCCCGACAGGGACGTGCCGTAAAAATCACGCATCGCTCAGCCCCCCTGCATCGGGGCCAAAACCTCGATCTGGTCGCCATCGTTCAGGATGCGGGCGGCGCGAGCTGTGGCGGGAACAAAGCTGCCGTTGACGGCGGTTGCGATCTTGGCCCCACCAAACCCCTGAGCGTCCAGCAGGTCGGCCAACGTCACCGGCGGCGTGTCGAGCGGTTCACCATTAAGTTGCAGTTTCATCCATCACCTCGGGAGTTATGTTGTCAAAAATCAGGGTGGCGACCATGCGGGCCAGCGCCGGAGCCAGCAAAAACCCGTGCCTATACAAGCCGTTGGCGCGGATCAGATTGCCGTTGCGCCGGATGCGGGGCAGGTTGTCGGCAAAGGCGGGGCGGCTGTCCACGCCGATCTCGATCACTTCGGCCTCGGCAAAGGCAGGGGTCAGCGCATAGGCGGCGCTAAGCAGTTCCAGCAGGGCGCGGGCCGTGATATGGGGGCCTGCGCGGCCTTCAACCATTGTGGCACCCAGCATGAACACTCCGTCACCGCGCGGCACGACATAGAGCGGCACGCGCGGATGCAGCAGGCGCACAGGGCGCGACAACGTCACCTCGGGGCACGACAGCACCAGCATTTCACCTTTGACGCCGCGCAGGTCGGGAATTTGTGCGCGGGCCTGAAAGCCGCGGCAATCTATGGTCAGGCCGTGACGTGCCAGCGCTTCGGGATCGGCGTCGGCCTGTTCGAAGACAGCGCCATCGCGCTCCAGTCCAACCCGCAATTGTTGCAGGGCGGCGCGAGGGGCCAGATGGGCCTCGGATTCAAACAGCAGAGCTTTGGCGAAGCGACCTGCCAAATCGGGCTCAAGCTCCGCAATCTCTTGCGATTCCAGCCTGCGGAAATTGCGGGTGCGCCGGGCAAAACGGGCCAGATCACCCGTGTCGCGTGCGGGCGACACCACAAGCGATCCACGCCGATGGACGGCTCGGGTTTGTGCGGCCCACCAATCTGCGGCTTCCTGCCCCAGCCGCACCACCGGCTCTTCGGCACTCTCGCCCTCGCAGAACGGAGCCAGCATACCACCTGCCCACCACGAACAGGCTTGCGGGCCAAGGGTGGCACAACGGTCCAGCACGGTAACTTGCGCACCGCGATCCAGCAGGGCGCGCGCCACACACAGGCCCGCCACGCCTGCGCCGATGACAGTAACGCGGTGCATCACCACCACCTGTGAAAATGATGGACGGGGCCGTGACCCGCGCCGATGTTCAAACGGTCAGCGGCGGCAATGGCCCCTTGCAAATAGTGGTGCGCGGCAGTGACCGCATCGGGCAGGTTTTCCCCCAAAGCCAGTTGTGCCGCGATCGCCGCTGAATAGGTGCAGCCGGTGCCATGCGTGTTGCGCGTGGCTAGGCGGGGGGCGCGCAGTGTGGCGACAACGCCGCTTGCATCGACCAGAACATCGGTACAGGTCGGCCCGCTGGCGTGGCCACCTTTCATCAACACCGCGCGCGGCCCCAACGCCAGAAGTCGCATAGCCTGATCCGCCATTTCATCGGGCGAGATGGCAGAGGCATCGCCCACCAGCCGCGCAGCTTCGGGCAGGTTGGGGGTCAGCAATGTGGCCAGCGGCAATATCCGGCGCGTCATCGCGTCCACGGCGCTGTCATGCAGCAATGCGTGGCCGGTCTTGGCGATCATTACGGGATCAACCACGATCGGGCCGGCAAAACCGGCAAGCCCGTCGGCTGTTGCCTCGATGATTGCAGCGCTGGACAGCATCCCCAGCTTGATCGCGCGCACATCCAGATCGGATAGAACCGCATGGATTTGCGCGGCGACCACATCGGCGGGCACCTCCTGCACTGCAGTCACGGCGGTGGTGTTTTGCGCGGTGATGGCCGTCAGCACGCTGGCGGCAAAGACACCATGTGCGGACATCGTTTTGGTGTCGGCCTGAATACCGGCACCGCCGCCGCTGTCCGAACCGGCGATGGTCAACGCAATGGGGGGTCTGCTTGGCACTGGCACAACTCCAACATGTTTGGGCGTACCAGCGTAGAAAAAGAGCCTGCGCGATTTGTGCGCAACCTACCCGTTCCCTACGCCGGTATAACCCGGATCAGGTTCGACGGGTCGGTGCATGCACCTCTCAGCCCAGAAGGGCCCCCCGACGGATAATATGTCTGGCATCCAGCCACACGCGGGCGGTTCGGATGCTATTCCCCTATAGGGCTAGTCCGGAAGACTGCGGATCACAACCCGTTTTTCGCAGGATTCGGGTTTGGCTACTTATTGCCAGTCTTTCAGACGCTATGGAACGCGGGGCAGGGCCAATGTGTTTTCCCATCAGACGAGACAGGCAGTGGCCCCGTGGCCAGAGCCTGTTCAGGACACTTCAAAAAGGGAATATGAAATGACCAATATGACCGACGCAAAAATTCTGATCATGGCCACCAATGGCTTTGAACAATCCGAACTGCAAACCCCGCTGAAAGAGTTGCGCGATGCCGGTGCAACCGTCGATATCGCCACGCCGGATGGCAAGGCCATCAAGGGGTGGAACGAATCCGACTGGGGCGAAAGTGTCGAGGCGGATCTGAAGATTTCCGACGTGGACGTAGACGACTACATTTGTCTGGTTCTGCCCGGTGGCCAGATCAACCCCGACATCCTGCGCACCGACGAAAAAGCCGTGCATACGGTGCGCGACTTTGTGGCCAAGGACAAAATTGTCGCAGCGATCTGCCACGCGCCCTGGTTGCTGATCGAGGCGGGCGTGGTCAAAGGCCGCGAAATGACTTCGTATCATTCGATCCGCACCGATCTGAAAAACGCTGGGGCCAATGTGGTCGATAAAGAGGTGGCGATTTCCAACGGCATCATCACCTCGCGCAGCCCCGAGGATCTGCCTGCCTTCGTGGCGAAGATCATCGAAGAGGTGAAAGAAGGCGAACACACCCGCAACGTCGCGGCATAACCGCAGCGCACCTGTGTGGCTCGTATATCCCGCCCCCATGCCAGCCCTGGTGTGGGGGCGTTTTGGTGCGCGCTAATCTGCTGTCGGGGGCAAAAGCCGTGCCAGCACCTGTTCCAGCGCCAAGGCGCTGACCGGTTTTTCCAACCGCGCAAAGCGATCCCTGTCAGCGGGGTCGATGCTGTCAGCGCGGGGCAGTTGCGTGGACATTGCGACGGCACGGGTCTGCGGATGCCGCTCCAGTGCCAACCGGATCAGATCCCAACCGCTGTGCTGGGCGTCCAGTTTCAGATCGCTAAGCACCAGATCGGGCGGGGGCGGACCGGTCAGCAACGCCCGCCCGCTGGCATAGTCGGTCGCTGTTGTCACGTCAAAGCCGTGTGCGCGCAGGGCCGTGGCGGCAGCGGTCAGCGCCTTTGGGTCGTCATCAATCACCACCGCGTAACCTGCGTGGCGGGCGGAAAGTGCGGCGGCTTCGGCAATAGGGGGAAACAACAGGGTAACGGTGGTGCCCGCGTCAGGCTGCGATGCGATGTGCAGACTGCCGCCGGACTGGTGCACAAATCCGTCAACCATCGACAGCCCCAACCCCGTGCCGCTGCCATCGCGGCGCGCGGTAAAGAACGGCTCGGTCGCGTATCGCAACGTTTCTGCGGGCATCCCGTGGCCGTCATCGGCCACGCTCAGCGCGATCTGGTCATCATCGGTTCGGGCCACCGAAATCTCGATATGGCCCGAGTCGCTGATCGCTTGTCCTGCGTTGACACACAGATTGAGGATCGCGCTTTCCAGCTGTCCGGGGTCGATCATCGCCCAGATCGGCCCATCGGGGGTGGTGACGGACAAAACAGCGGTTTCAGGCAGGGCGATTTCCAGCAGATCGCGCATGGCGTTCAGCAGATCGACAATATCGGTGCGCTGCGGTTCCAGATGCTGTTTGCGTGCAAAGGCCAGCAGCCGTTCGGTCAGGGTAACGCCCAGATCAACCGCGTCTTCGATCCGCGCGCGCAACCGCCTGGCGGTTTCGGGGTCGGCGCGTTCCAACAGGTGCAGATTGCCCGAGATTGTGGACAGGATGTTGCCAAAATCGTGGGCCACCTCGCCTGTGACCTTGCCCAACGTCTCGACCCGCTGGATTTCTGCCAGCCGCGCATCGACCAGCCGCCGTTCGGTCACTTCGGAAAACAGCCAGACTGCACCCCCATCGGGAAAGGGCGAGCGGCGCAGTTCCAGAACGTGTCCCGCAGCGCTTTCGTATTCCAGATAGCCCGCCGCCGTCATCGCCGTATCGCGCAGGGCAAAGGGCGATTGCGCCAACAGATCGTCCACCGTTTCAGGCGCCTGTGCCGTGTCGGGCAGGCGCAGCAAATCGCGGGTGCGCAAGTTTTGCGCCAATATCCTGCCTGACGCGGCAGTGATCACAACCCCGTCGGTGATATTTTCGAAGACCCGCGAAAACAACGTGTTCTGCCGCCGGATCAGCCGCGAATTGCGGTCCAGCCGCAGCGCATTGGCGCGAAAGATACGAAAGGCCGAGAACAGCTGGCCAATCTCGTCGTCGCTTTCCAACCTGCGTTCCAGCCGCGTGGCGCGGTCGCCAGCCGCCAGCCGTCGCATGGCCTGAGCGATGCGGTGCAGGTTCATCACCACATAGCGCGAAACAAACACCGCCGAGACCACGGCGACCACCAGACTGATCGCCATCAGCGCCAGCATCACCCATTGCGCCACAGCCAGACGGGCGCGGGTGTCGGCCTGCGATGCCTCAAGCCGCTGACGGGCGGCGGTGACCTTTTGCGCGGCCAACTGGTTGATGCGCTCTGCCTCGGTGCGGATGCGGAACAGGGCGTTTTCAGCATCAAGCGAGATGGCGAGGTTGCGATAAACCAGATTGAACAGCGTATCGTCGCGAGTGATCGTGCGGTCGATTTCCTGCACGTTGTCCGCGACCAACGGCGTGGCGACGGCCAGAATATCGGCGCGAATTTTGGTATAGCGCTGGCGGAATTCCCCGATCGAAATCAGCGTGGTTGCCCGCGCGGTTCCCACGGCCTCCATCGCCAGTTGTTGCAGCGCCGACCATGCTTGCCGCTGATAGGTGGTGGCGACGCGCGTCGTGGTCCATTGCCGGTAACGACGCAACAGCCGTTCCAGATCGGCGTCGATGGCGTCAATATCGCGGCCAATCCGGTTTTGCTGGGGGATGATGTCCACCAGATCATCAACCGCCGCCCGCATACGGGCCACTGACAGACCCAGTTCGGCGTCGCCCTGCGCCATAGTCTCAAGCCGCGCAATCGCCGCATAGATTTCGTCGGTTTCGGTGGAAATGCCAAAGGGCGGGTTCAGCGACAGCAGGAAGGGCGCGGATTTTGACAGGGTCGCAGCGCTTTGCGACAGCTCCAACGCGCGGGACACTTCAGCCAGTGACACGCTGTGCAGCAGTTCGATCTGGCGATCGGCGCGGGCCAGCGTGTAAAAGGCGATGACACCGATCACTGTGGCCACCACCGACAGCAGGCCAATCGCGCAGAACAGCCGCGTGCGAATGCTCAGCCGCGACAGACCCCGCGCGGTCATGCCCCGCGCCCGTCCAGCACAAAGATATAGCCCTGTGCACGGCGGGTTTGCAGATGCACGGGCTTGGACGGGATCGGTTCGATCTTGCGGCGCAACCGCAGGATCAGCACGTCGATGGTGCGGTCCAGATAGCGTTCGGAATCGCTGCCCAATTCGTCCAGCAATTCGGGGCGCGGGATGATCCGGCCAGGATTGCGCACAAAGTAATCCAACAGCCGGTATTCCGCATTGGTCAGCGGAATTTCATTGCCCGCTGCGTCCTGCAGTTCGCGTTTTTGCAAATCCACCCGCTTGTCACCAAAGCCGATCTCGTGGCCGGTGGCGGGCGGTGTCACCGCGCCGTGGCCATAGCGGCGCAGCACAGCACGAATGCGGGCGACCAGTTCGCGCGGGTTGAACGGTTTTATCAGATAGTCGTCAGCGCCGGTTTCCAGGCCGATGATCTTGTCGATCTCGTCGCCGACTCCGGTCAGCATGACGATGGGCAGGTTGTATTTCTCGCGGATATGTATGGCCAGCATCAGCCCGCTTTCGCCGCGCAGTCGCAGGTCGATCAAAGCCAGTTCTATCGCGGGCGGATCACCCAGCGCATGAAACGCAGCACTGTCGGCACAGGTCACCGCACGATAACCGCTCTGCTCGAGCAGAGCGGAAAGCGTCTGGCGGACCTGCGCATCGTCATCGACAATGGCGATCGTGGGCTGCGGGTTGGCACGGGTCATGTCACAGCTATGTCATGGCACAGACGCACCCGCCAAGCGTTCAGAACGGTCATGTTGTGAAAAACACGCCAAACGGGTCCGTATTGTAATTCTGTTAACATTGCACCGGCCTGGGGTAACTCTGTTAGTCACTTGGACGGTGGTTAGGGCGGGGCATTGCCGACTAGCATCTGCCCATGTCGACCACATCGGGGCCAGCGGAGGGGCTGTTCCCTGACCTGCTGTTCGACAGATGTATTTACGGGAGGAACAAAATGCATATCACGAAATCCCTGTTGGGAACCGCCGTTGCCGTGGCCATGAGCAGCACCGCTGCCTTTGCGCAGGAAGACTGCACCGAGCGTGGCGCGCTGGACGTCATCTATTGTGACGCCAACGGCGATCTGGTCGCCGATGCGCCCACCGATCCGGCCAAACTGAACGATCCGTCGACGCTGGTCTTTGCTTATACGCCTGTCGAAGACCCCGCCGTTTACGCCGACATCTGGGAGCCGTTCATCACCCATCTGGAAGAGGCCACAGGTCGCGACGTACAATTCTTTGCAGTTCAGTCCAATTCGGCCGAGGTCGAGGCCATGCGGTCGGGTCGTCTGCACATTGCCGGTTTCTCGACCGGTCCCACACCCTTTGCCGTGAACCTTGCCGGTGCGGTGCCGTTTGCGATCATGGGCGCGGATGACGGGCAGTTCGGGTATAAATTGCAGGTGTTCACACAGGCAGATTCCGACATCAAGGAAATGGCCGACCTGAAGGGCAAGCGCATCGCGCATACATCGCCCACATCGAATTCGGGCAATCAGGCGCCGCGCGCTTTGTTCCCCGGTCTGGGCGTGATCCCCGACACGGATTACGAAGTGACCTATTCCGGCTCGCATGACCAGTCGATGCTGGGCGTGGTCGCAGGCGACTATGACGCGGCCCCCGTGGCCTCTGAGGTGGTCGAGCGTATGGCCGAGCGCGGTCTGTACGAACCCGAAGACGTGCGCCTGATCTGGGAAAGCGATCCGTTCCCCACAACGTCATTCACCGTGGCACATGATCTGGACCCCGAACTGGCCGAAAAGATCAAACAAGCCTTCTTCAGCTTCCAGTTCGAAGGCACCAAGCTGGGTGAAGAGTTTCAGGGCGTGAGCAAGTTCATCCCGATCACCTACAAGAAACAGTGGGCTGTGATCCGTGAAATCCAGTCCAGCAATGGCGTGGAATACACGCCCCAAGGCCTCGCTGCCAACTAAGCGTCAAACAGGACACGGGCCAGCCACACAGGCGTGGCCCGTGTCCCTTTGCGCCTGTCCCCCAGTCCCGTGAGAGGTCAAAATGCTGAAAATCGAAAAACTGGTCAAACGCTACAACGGCGGCGATCCTGTGTTGAAGGATCTTGATCTGGAGATTGGCGGCCAAGAGGTCGTGTCAATCATCGGGTCGTCCGGTGCAGGCAAAAGCACGCTGTTGCGGTGCATCAACCGTCTGGTCGAACCCACATCGGGCACGATCACGCTGAACGGCACCGATCTGACCAAACTGAAGAAATCCGAACTGCGCCTTGCCCGACGTCGCATCGGCATGGTGTTCCAAAGTTTCAATCTGGTGGACCGTCTGACAGTGATGGAAAACGTCCAGTCGGGGCGTCTGGGCTATATCTCCACATGGGCCGCACTGACACGCCGTTACCCCAAGGCGGACATCCGCCACGCCTATGAGCTGATGGAGCGGGTCGGGATTGCCCATTACGCCAACAAACGCGCGGATGAACTGTCGGGCGGTGAACGCCAGCGGGTCGGCGTGGTGCGCGCGCTGATGCAACAGCCGGAAATTTTGCTGGCGGACGAGCCCACTGCGTCACTGGACCCCAAAACGTCGGAACAGATAATGGCGCTGCTGCGCGATCTGGCGAACGAGCTGGAACTGCCGGTTGTCATCAACATCCACAACGTGACCGAGGCCAAGCAATACACCGACCGTATCGTTGGCATGCGCTATGGGCGGATCATTTTTGACGACACTCCCGACGCGCTGGACGCCGACGCGATGGACGAGATCTACGCCGGTGTGCCCGCCGAGGACCGCCAAGCACAGGGGGCCGCCGCATGAGTGATTTCCCCGACACGTGGCGCAAGCCGCCCTTTATCCGCAACACGTTGCTGCGGCGCGGGCTGTGGATTGCGATACTGGCCTATGTCGTGTTCACCATGGCCACGCTGCCCATCGACTGGGAGCGCGTGGTCGCAGGCATGGACCGCGCCGCCAAGATTTTCAGCGGGGCCTTTCCACCCAGCTTTGCCCGCGCCGACCTGCTGATCGACGGCTTTATGGAAAGCCTTAAAATTGCACTGCTGGCTACGGTGGCCGGTGTGGCGCTATCAATCCCCATTGCCTTTTGTGCTGCACGCAACATCGCGCCGATGCCGGTCTATTATCTGGGCCGGGCAACGATCATCATCGCGCGCAGCTTTCATCCCGTCATTGTCGCCATCATCTTTGTCAAAGCGGTCGGCTTCGGCCCCTTTGCCGGAGTGCTGACACTGACAGTCTATTCCGTCGGTTTTGTCGCCAAGCTGTTGGCCGAACGTATCGAGGAAATCGACTTTGGTCAGGTCGAGGCGATGCGCGCTGCCGGCGCACCGTTTTTCAGCACGCTGGTCTA
Organism: Pseudosulfitobacter pseudonitzschiae; assembly: GCF_002222635.1. Lineage (NCBI taxonomy): Bacteria > Pseudomonadati > Pseudomonadota > Alphaproteobacteria > Rhodobacterales > Roseobacteraceae > Pseudosulfitobacter > Pseudosulfitobacter pseudonitzschiae. Next base: position 364,602 of record NZ_CP022416.1, read on the forward strand.
TGCCATTGCGCCGCAAATTCTGGCGCGCCAGATCGGTCTGTCCATCTATCAGCTGGACAGCAACCTGCGGGCGTCTGCAGTGGTCGGTCTGGTGGGGGCGGGGGGCATTGGCGCAACGCTGGCCAACGCCTTTGGCCGCTATGATTACGATTTTGCGCTGGCCATCACGATGGTTATCGTCGGCGTCATTCTGGTGTCCGAGGCGATCAGCGGCGTGATACGGGAGAAAGTGGCATGAGCAGCACCACACCGTTGGACCACTGGTCGCGCTATACCCCGAAACAACGCATCAAACGCTATGCCGTGTTGCTGTTGACCCTGCTGGTGGTTGCGTGGGCCCTGCAAAGCATCGACGTAATCTGGGAATGGGTCTGGGATTCACCAGCGCAGATGGCCGATTTGTTCGGGCGCATGGTGCCGCCTGATCCGCAAAACCTGCCGTCGATCATGTGGGCAATGTGGGAAACCGTAAACATCGCCACGATTGCCACCCTGTTTGCGGTCATCATCTCTCTGCCCGTCGCCTATATCGCGGCCAAAAACACCACGCCCAACGTTGCCACCCTGTGGCTGGGCCGGTTCATTCTGGTGTCGTCGCGGTCGGTCAACACGATCATCTGGGCGCTGCTGTTTGTCGCCATCTTTGGCCCCGGTATCATTGCGGGCATCGTGGCGATCATGTTCCGGTCGGTCGGGTTCATGGGCAAACTGCTGGGCGAGGCGATCGAGGAAATCGACACGCGCCCCGTCGAAGCGTTGCAAGCCAGCGGCGCGTCACGGTTCAAAGTGGTGCTTTACGCCATTGTCCCGCAGGTCATGCCGACGTTCTTTGCCGTCTCGATCCTGCGCTGGGACATCAACCTGCGCGAATCCACGGTGCTGGGACTGGTTGGTGCGGGCGGGATCGGGATTATCCTGCAAGGGGCCATCGACACATTCAACTGGCCCGAAGTGTCGACGGTGCTGTTGGCAATCCTTGCCTTTGTCATTCTGGGCGAGGTGGTGTCGATGTACCTGCGCAAACGCATCTTGTAATTTTGCAGAAACGGTCGGGCCCACATCCCGCCCCTGCAAAACCTTGCGCCCTGCGGGTCCTTCCCTCGCAGGGCGTTTTGGGTGGCTTGCTGATTGCCAACACCTTGTCAGTGCACGAAAACCCCGCGATCCTATACTGCATCGCCGTTGAAAACCGGCAATGGATATGCGGCTGGGGTTCCGCAAATTATAATAGGCAACTAAAATACTCAGGATTGTAATGGCCTGCGCTCCGATCTAGGTTCGCGACCGAATCGCACGGTGGAGCCAACGGATGTCCTTGCAAAATACCCTGACAAAAACGGTCCGGCCTGACGGGCAGGGCTGGCTTGCCACCTCTGACAGTGACGCTTTCTTTGATCTGGTGATGGATGCCTGCAAATTGTGGGAACTGCCCGTCGCACAGCAGAGCCGCACGCATCTGGTGGTTACATCAGACATTGGAGAGATCAATTTTGCCCGCGCCGATGCAGGAGTCGCGATTTCGATCGTCTCTGACACGGATGCGAACCTGTTTATGCTGCGCGAAACCGTGGCGGCACAGATCGACTATTTTGCGCCCACGCTGGCCGATTGTCTGACGTGGGACGCAGCACCGGACACCGGCACGATGCCGCCCAATTTCAGGTTGGCCAAAGTGGTGTCACTTGCTCCGCTGGGCGTGCATTTCTGGCGACTGACTGTCATGGGCGACGACCTTGGTGCCTTTTCGCACACGGGGTTGCATTTGCGGCTGGCCTTGCCCGAACGCGGGGGCAGGGCGCAATGGCCCGTTCTGAACGACCGCGGGCGCGTGCGCTGGCCGGACAAAAGCGCCCTGCATGTTGCGGTTTATACAATCCGGTCGTTTGATCCGGTGTCCGGCGGTCTGGTTATCGACGTGTTCCGCCATGCGGGCGGCACCAGCAGCGACTGGCTGGAACAGGCGGTTCCGGGTGCGATGGTGGGGCTGATGGGGCCGGGCGGCGGATGGGTTCCTGACGCACCGCATCTGGTGATTGCGGGCGACGAAACAGCGATCCCTGCGATCGCCCGCATTTTGGACGCAATGCCCGGCACCACCACAGGCACGGCGCTGATCGAGGTTGCAGAAACCTGCGATTATCCGCTGCCCGACTGTCCCGCGGGGATGGATTTGCACCTGCTCAGCCGTGCGCGCGGTGACACACTGGAAACGGCGATGGCCGGTGTTGATCTGGGCGCGGCCGACCACCGCTATGTCTGGTTTGCTGCCGAAAAGGACCGCGCCACCGCAATGCGGCAACACCTGCGCGAGACGCAAGGCGTGGGGCGGCACGAATCCTATATCTCTGCCTATTGGCAACGGGGCTGACCCTTCGAGACCATTCTTCAACCCACCCAGAAAAGGAACCGCCATGAAACACTTGCTGGCGATTGCATTTACCGCCCTTTTGGCCACGGCCACTTTTGCACAAGAGTATCCGGCGACCATTTCACACGCATTCGGCACCACCACGCTAAAGGCTAAGCCGGTGCGGATCGCCTCTGTTGGCTGGGCCAATCATGAAGTGCCGCTGGCGCTGGGGATCGTTCCGGTCGGGTTCGCGCGCGCGAACTGGGGGGACGACGATGGCGACGGGCTTTTGCCGTGGGTCAGTGCGCGGCTGTCCGAACTGGGCGCCGATGTGCCGGCCCTGTTCGACGAGGGCGACGGGATCGACTTTGAGGCGGTTGCGGAAACCAATCCCGATGTGATCCTTGCGGCCTATTCCGGCATCACCCGCGCCGATTATGACACCCTCAGCCGTATCGCGCCGGTCATCGCCTATCCCGAAGCGGCGTGGACAACGACATGGCGCGAGATGATCCACCAGAACGCGGCGGGCATCGGCATGGCAACCGAAGGCGACGCACTGGTTGCCGATCTTGAGGCGCAGATTGCAACCGCCGTGGCGAAACACCCCGAACTGAGTGGCAAGCGCGGCATGTTCGTCACCCATCTGGACCTGCGCGATCTCAGCACCATCGGCTTTTACGCCGCTGCTGACCAACGCGTGCAATTTCTGGAAGACCTTGGCATGTCCACGCCGCAAGCGGTGAAAGAGGCCAGCGAAGCGGGCAAATATTCAGGGCGGGTCAGCGCAGAGCGTGTCGATATGTTCGATGATGTGGACGTGGTGGTGACCTATGGCGATCAGGCGCGCATGGACGAACTGGCGAAAAACCCGCTGATTGCCAGATTTCCGGCAGTGGCGCGCAACGCTGTGGTGTTGCTGGCCAATGACCCGATGGGAACGGCTGCAAACCCCACACCACTGTCGATCCCCTATGTTCTGGACGACTATCTGACGCTTTTGTCCCAAGCGGCAACACGCGACACACAATGACCTTTGACCGCCGTCATAGCGCATACAAGGTGACGCTGGCCTTGATGCTGTTGGCGTTGACGGCGGGGATATCGCTGGCTGTGGGCACCAGACCTGTAGCGTGGCCCGAAATTTGGGCAGGTGTCACCGGACACGTTGATAGCATCGGCGCGGCAGCGGTTGCGGTGCGGATGCCACGCACCGCGCTGGCCTTGTTGGCGGGCGGTGCGCTGGGTGTGGCGGGGGCGGTGATGCAAGGTGTCACGCGCAACCCGTTGGCCGATCCGGGGATTTTGGGTGTGAACGCCGGGGCGGCGCTGTTTGTGGTGGTGGGCATCGCATGGTTCGACGTCAGCGGCGCGGTGACCTTTTTGTGGTTGGGCGTGGCAGGGGCGGGCTGTGCTGCCGTGTTTGTCTATGCCATCGGATCAACGGGACAGGGCGGGGCGACACCGCTCAAGCTGACCCTGGCAGGTACTGCGACCTCGATTGCGGCCTCGGCATTTATCGTGGCGCTGGTGCTACCACGCAACGACATCTCGGGCAGCGTGCAGGCGTGGCAGGTTGGCGGCGTCGGCGGTGCAAATTTCGAAACCCTGCTGCCCGCACTGCCGTTTCTGGCGGTCGGGCTGTTGCTAAGCCTTGCGGCAGGGCGGGTGCTGAATGCGCTGGCACTGGGCGAAGAACTGGCCGCAGGGCTGGGGCAGAATGTGGCAACAGGGCGGATCACATCAGCTGCGGGCGCAATCTTGCTGTGTGGTGCGGCGACAGCCCTGTGTGGGCCAATCGGATTTGTCGGGCTGGTTGTGCCCCATGCCTGCCGCATGTTCGGTGGCATCGACCACCGCATCCTGCTGCCGCTCAGCGCGATCGGGGGCGCGGTGTTGCTGGGCTGCGCCGATGTGCTGGGGCGGGTGATTGCGCGGCCCAATGAACTGGACGTGGGCGTGGTGACGGCCTTTGTCGGGGCACCGTTCTTTATCTGGACGGTCCGCCGTCAAAGGATGCGTGGCCTGTGACCCTGTCGCCTGCCTGTTCCTCGCCCGCTGCGGCGCGGCGCGCGCGTTATCGTGGCAACTGCCGTGCGCTTTTGGCAGTGTCGGTGCTTGTGATCCTCGTGGCATTTCTGGTCGGTCTGACACTGACCTGCGGGCAAAGCTGTCTTGCACCCGGTCAGGTGCTGTCGGCGCTGACGGGGGCGGATGCAGGTGGCGCGGATTTTGTGGTGAACGATCTGCGGTTGCCGCGTGCGTTGATGTCGCTGGTGGTCGGGCTGTGCTTTGGGCTGGGCGGTGTGGCGTTTCAGGTGATGCTGCGCAACCCGCTGGCCAGCCCCGACATCATCGGCATCAGCGCCGGTGCCGGCGCTGCGGCGGTGTTTGCCATTGTCGTCCTGTCGCTTGAAGGTTGGGCGGTCTCGGTTGTTGCGGTTGCGTCAGGGTTGTTGATTGCAACGGTGATCTGGGGCCTGTCGTCGGGGCGTGGTGCGGCGGGCGCACGGCTGATCCTTGTGGGGATAGGTGTTTCGGCAATGTTGAACAGCATCACGTCCTACATCCTGCTTGGTGCCCCTGCATGGGATCGCGCCGAAGCGATGCGCTGGCTGACGGGCAGCGTGAACGGGGCGCAGTTGGTGCAAATCTGGCCGGTGCTTGCCGCGCTGTTGGTGTTCGGTGGTTTGCTGGCGCTGTCTGCGCGCGATCTTGATCTGTTGCGGCTGGGCGACGACGCCGCGCGGGCGTTAGGGGTGCGGGCTGATGCCACGCGGTTCAAGGTCACGCTGGCGGCGGTCGGGCTGGTGGCCTTTGCGACCTCTGCGGCGGGGCCCGTGGCCTTTGTGGCCTTTCTGTCGGGGCCAATTGCGGCACGGCTGACGGGGGGCACCCGTGGCATTTTGCCCGCTGCGGGGCTGACGGGTGCGGTTCTGGTGCTGGCGGGTGACTATGCGGGGCAATTCCTGCTGCCGGCGCGTCTGCCTGTCGGCGTGGTCACTGGAGCCATCGGAGCGCCCTTTTTGCTTTTTCTCATTGTCAGAACCAACCGGAACAGGGGAACGATATGACCGTTGCACGCCTCCTGCGCGCACAGGATCTGTCTGCGGGGTACGACGCGCGGGTGATCCTGAACAACATCTCGCTGGAAATTCCTGCGGGGCGGATCACTGCCATTGTCGGGGGCAATGCGTCCGGCAAATCCACGTTGCTGCGCACGCTGGCGCGTATCCTCAAACCCAAGGGCGGCGCAGTGCTGCTGGATGATCGCGTGATACATGACATGGCGTCGAACACCGTGGCGCGGATCATGGGGCTGTTGCCGCAATCGCCCATCGCCCCCGAAGGCATCACCGTTGCCGATCTGGTGGGCCGTGGGCGGCATCCACATCACGGGTTATTCTCGCGTTGGGGCGTTGCCGACGACCGCGCGGTGGCCGACGCACTAAAGGCCACGGGCATCACCGCACTGGCCGACCGCGAGTTGGACACGCTGTCGGGCGGGCAACGGCAACGCGCGTGGATCGCGATGGCGCTGGCTCAGCAAACCGACCTGCTGTTGCTGGACGAACCGACAACCTTTCTGGACGTGTCGCATCAGATCGACGTGCTGGACCTGCTGGTTGACATGAACCTGTCGCGCGGCACCACCGTTGTCATGGTGCTGCATGATCTGAACCTTGCTGTGCGGTACGCCGACCACCTGATCGCCGTGGCAAACGGTGCCATCCACTGCAAAGGTGCGCCCGCCGACGTGCTGACCGAAGCAACTGTTAAAACAGTGTTCGGGCTGGAGTGTCGCATTGTCACCGATCCGGTGTCAGGCACTCCGACGATGGTGCCCATCGGGCGACACAAAAGCGGTGATATCGGGCAGGAATCCCAATTCTCAAAATAGTATACAAAAATACTAAGTTATGAGTCGCAGCCCGCGCAGGGGCATGCTAACGGGTTAACCAAGTAAATCACTCAACTACTGGAGAGCACTGTGCCGTCCCTGAACCATGCCCCGAGACCCCTGCGTTTGAGATCCCTCAAATCGATCCTTTTGTGCTGTACGGCCCTGTTGCCCGGTGCGGCGCTGGCTCAGGATGCGGTACAATTGCCCGATCTGGTTCTTGAGGCCACGGGCGGAGACGACACCGAAACCGTGGTGGCCAGCGAACTGAGCGCAGGCGGCAAGATACAGGGCGACATCCTGAATATCCCTGCATCGGTGTCGGTCATCACAAGCAAGGAAATCGAACAGCGCAATGCAACGTCCATCGAACAGGTGCTGAACTATACTGCGGGTGCGGTCACCGACAGCTATGGCGCGGACGACCGGTTTGATTACTTCTCGATCCGCGGGTTCGAAGCCTATACCTATCGTGACGGCCTGATGTTGGGGAAAAACTTTGGCGGCAACCGCGAAGAGCCGTTCGCCTTCGAGCGGATCGAGGTGTTCAAGGGCGCAAACTCTGCCACCTTCGGCGTCTCTGATCCGGGTGGCTCGGTGAATTATGTCACCAAGACACCGCGCGGCGAGCGGTTCGGGTCTGCCTATACCGCGTTGGGGTCTTTTGGCACTGCCGAGGTCGGTCTGGATTTTGGCGATACGTTGAATGCCGACGGCACGCTGTCCTACCGCTTTACCGGACTGCTGCGCGAGGGCGAGCGTGAATATCCCTATTCACGGAACGACGAAACCTTTGCGATGTTCGGCATCAGCTGGCGCCCGACAGACCGAACCGAACTGACCTTTATTCTGGACCATCTTGACCGCGACGACGTGCCGGGCAGTGGTGGATTTCCGGTGGGGTATGACTTCGACCGCAGTGAAACATTCTTTGGCGAGCCGGATTATAACTATCGTGGCACCGACCGCACCAACGCGACGGTGAAGGCACGGCATGATTTCGGCAACGGGCTAAGCTTTGGCAGCACCATTCGGTTCAGCGATGCCTACGACGACTTTGGTTATGCCTATGTCTCGGGCTCCAGCGGCACGACCGTCAACCGCGCATTCTTTGCCAGCGAAAGCACCGACCAGTCGTTCATTGGCGACGCGCACCTGTCCTATAGCACGCAGTTTGGCGGTGTGGTCAGCACCACACTGTTCGGCGTCGAGGTGTCGCAGTCGGATGCGACGAACAGGCGCTTTTTTGGTCCGGCCCCGTCGATGGATGTGAACAACCCGATTTTTTCCGGAGCGCCTGCAAGCGTGCCGCTTTATGCTGATTCCGCAACCGAGACAGACGGCAAGGCCGTCTTCCTGCAACAGGATCTGGATTGGAACGACCGCGTGATCGCCTCGTTCGGGCTGCGCCATGACTGGATTGACATCACCCAGACCGACAATATGGCAAGCACCGTGCAACAGGGTGAAATCAGCGAGACAACAGGGCGGTTCGGTCTGACCTACAAGCTGAATCCCAATGTATCGCTGTACGGAAGCTATGCGCAATCGGCGGTGCCAGCGGGGCTGGGCGTTGTGCCGGAAACCGGCGAGCAGTTCGAGCTGGGGGCCAAATGGCGTCCTGCGGGGACCAATACCTTTTTGACGGCGGCGGTCTATGATCTGTCCAAAACCAACATCACACGGACAAACCCGATCACTAACCTGCCCGAGCCGATTGGGGAAGTTCGGGTGCGCGGGTTGGATCTGGAAGCAAAATCCGAATTTGGCGCCTTCGAAATTGTTGCCTCGTACAGCTATCTTGACCCCGAGATTGTCGAGAACGGCACCAATGGCAACGTCGGTAATATGCCTGCGCGCGTGCCCAACCAAATCGCGTCGGTCTGGGTCAATCACACTTGGGAAAATGTCGGACGCGGCGACCTGACGGTGGGGCTTGGCGGGCGTTTCAATGACGGTTATTTCTATGACGATGCGAACGTCGCGGGCCATTCAGGCAGTTTCTTTGTGGTCGATGCTGCGGTCACCTATGACCTGACCCCGCAGACCTCGTTGGCGATAAACGTTAACAACCTGCTGAATGAAAAGCACGTGGCCTTTGGCGGGTTCTATGCCGACTTCTACAGCCCCGGCCGCGAGATTCAGGCCAAGCTGCGCCACAGCTGGTAGACAAACGCGGATCAAATGACCTGACATCCGAAACCGGCAGGCAAATGTTTGCTTAAATCGTTCCGGGAACCGCCGGCACAGGTGGTTCCCGGAACACTTCGGGGCAGCCCCTCTCGACAGACGTGGCTGCAAAGACGTACCAAGGCAGGGTGCTTACAAGAGGCCCTCTTCCGTGCCAGATCGCATTTCGCCATTGATATTGTTCCGCAACCAAACGTTTCGGTCCCTTTGGATTGCTGCGCTGGCCTCGAACTTCGGGGGACTTGTTCAGGCCGTCGGGGCGGCATGGTTGATGACGTCCCTGTCGGATTCGCAAAATATGGTTGCCTTGGTGCAGGGATCGGTTGCCTTGCCGATCATGATATTCTCGCTTCTTGCGGGGGTCTTCGCAGATAATTTCGACCGGCGGCGCGTCATGCTGATCGCGCAGGCGTTCATGTTTGTCGTCTCAGTGATCCTTACCTTTATGGCGTTCGAAGGCTGGCTTTCGCCGTGGTTGCTGCTGGCATTCACGTTCCTGATTGGCTGTGGCACCGCGCTGCACAACCCGTCGTGGCAGGCTACGATGGGTGATATTGTATCGCGCGAAGAATTGCCTTCGGCCGTGTCGCTGAACAGCATGGGCTTCAACCTGATGCGCAGTGTCGGTCCGGCGGCGGGTGGGGCCATTGTGGCACTTGCGGGGGCCGCGGCAGCCTTTGCGGTTAATGCGCTAAGCTATGTGGCCATTCTGACTGCGTTGCTGCGGTGGAAAGCCCCGATACGCGATACCCGACTCCCCCGCGAACCGATGGGCAGCGCCTTTTCCGCAGGGCTGCGATATGTTGCGATGTCTCCGAACCTGCTGCGGGTGATTTTGCGCGGATTCTGGTTCGGCCTTGCCGCCATTGCCTTGCTTGCTCTGTTGCCTGTTGTTGTGCGCGAAACTCTTGAAGCAACGGCATTTATTTATGGGGTCATGCTGGGGTGCTTTGGCATGGGGGCGGTTGCCGGTGCGCTGACAAACGCAAGTCTGCGTGTGCAATTCACCAACGAGACTATCGCCAGAGGTGCGTTTATCGGTTTTGCGCTAAGTTGCGTTGTTCTTGCCCTTAGCAAGCAACCCATCGTATCTGGCGCTGCCTTGATGCTGGCGGGCGCGTGTTGGGTGCTTGCGCTGTCGATGTTCAACGTGACAATCCAGCTTTCGACACCGCGGTGGGTCGTGGGGCGGGTTATCGCCCTCTATCAGACCGGCACATTTGGCGGCATGGCAGCGGGCAGTCTGATCTGGGGCGCGATGGCCGAACAGGCAGGGTCTGAGTACGCGTTGCTGACGGCCTCTGGCTTGTTGGTAATCGGTGCGCTGATCGGTCTGCAAATGCCTCTGCCCGAGTTCAGCGGCCTGAACCTTGACCCTTTGAACCGTTTCAAAGAGCCGTCAACGCGGTTCGATCTGAGCTATCGCAGCGGGCCGGTCATGGTCATGGTTGACTACGAAATTGCACAGGCGGACGTGCCCGAGTTTCTGGCCGCGATGAGCCTGCGGCGGCGTGTGCGTATTCGGGACGGCGCGCAACAATGGGCGCTGTTGCGTGACCTGCACCAGCCCGAACACTGGAGCGAAAGTTATCATGTACCGACTTGGGGCGAATATGTACGCCACAATGAACGGCGCACCAATGCGGACGCAGAGCTGTCCGACCGTATCAGAGTGTTGCACCGTGGATCAGAAGCGCCCGCGGTTCACCGGATGATTGAACATCAGGTCGTTCCGCTGAGGGACGACATGTTACAAAAGGCAGAGTAACTTTTGGTGGCTTGACAGGTCCGCTTGAATGAACGCGCCTTGAGACCAGCCCATAGGTGTTGTTCGCGGTCCTTGTTGCTGCAATCACATTTTTATGGTTGCAAATCAAAGGTCTAGGCGCGCATCGATCGCGTGGCACAACATATACTTTAGTTGCGTTTTTCGTGTTTAGTATGTATGCTATGATCCTAAGTTGGTAATGTGAACAGCTTAGTGCAGGTAAAAGCCCGCTAAAACAGGTTTGGGCCATCTTGGTTAGGGGACAACAAACGCTTTCCAGCTACGCCTCTGAATAGAAACCGAATTTTAAGTGGTCAGGGTGTTGTGATGAACGCGATCGAGATTTAAGAAAATTTACAGTCCGGAACCCCTCTCGATGTTTACAGCCACTTTTCGAGAGGCAAGACCAACCAACAAGGCATTGATGTGACCATGAAAATTCTAGCCGTTGATGACAACCTGCTAACTCTTGACTTGCTCACCACCCTTGCCGGTCGGCTCGGGTTTGATGACGTGACAACTGCATCATCAGGCGAGGCCGCCATGGAACTGGTGAACCGCGATACGGAACCCTATCAGTGCTTTCTAATGGATATCAGCATGCCAGGGATGGACGGGATTGAGCTGTGCGGCCTTGTACGGGCGCTTCCAGCGTACCGGAAAACACCGATTATCATGCTGACCTCGATGACTGAACGGGACTATGTCGATCAGGCCTTCAAGACCGGTGCGACAGACTATGCAACCAAACCATTTCATATCACCGAACTTGGTGCCCGACTACGAATGGCAAACGAGATCAACGCCACCCGCGTGGGGGCGCCATCCGATGCGCTGACCGCCGACTCGCAGAAAGAGCCGTTGTCCGAGAATGTGCAGATCGAAGGGTTTCCGGGCCTAATCACTTACAATGCCTTAGGTAACTACCTGTTACAGCTGTCCAAAGCTGCTTTGGCGGGGTCACAGGTTCTGGCGGTGAAAATCGACCAGATCGAGAGAATCCATATGCGGGGGTCATCGCAAGAATTTTCCTATGCACTGACCGAAGTGGCCGACGCAATTTGCGGCGCTTTCGAAACCAAGAGCAATATGTTTGCCTATGCTGGCAATGGCAGTTTCTTGGTCGTGCAAAGCAAAGACGCCAGTGTGCAGGCTATTGATCTCGAGCTTCAGGTTCAGAACCTTCTTGATGAGAAAGACACCGAATTTGACAACGGTGATCCGATGGATCTGGATGTGTCCATCGGCAACCCGATCGTTCCCAGCATCAACAGCACGCTTCCGGCGTGGGATACATTTGATCGGGCGATCTCGCGCGCCGAAAGCCGGATGGCCCAAAAGAGGCAACATCCGACTTGTCCAGATGTCGCTGTTCAAGTGCAATCGACTGTCCAATGACAAAAGAACAAGCGCGCACCTGACAAAAGCTGATCGACATCCACCCTCCACATCCTCGATCAGAACTGATCGGTCTGTTGTTTGGTGAAAGCAAGTCGTCATTAACGAAATTTTACATAATCAAGATTATAAGACACAAAATATATATATGATGTAGCCGGTGCAACATCCGTCAGCCACGAGACGATCTATGCGTATATCTATAGCCCTGATGGTCCGTCACAGGACTTGGCCCGTTACCTTCCAGAACGCCGCAAAACGCGGAAACCCCGTTATGCCCGAGCCCCACGTGGCATGATGTTCCCGCTGGAGCGGTCAATCCACAACAGGCCTGAACACATCAAAGACCGCGCAACATTTGGCGATTGGGAAGGCGATTTGATGATTTTCCGGCGCGCGCACGGGAAAGCCAACGTTGCATCCTTGATTGAACGCAAAACCCGCTTTGCCGTTTTGTTCAGAAACAACGATCGAAGTTCAAAGCATTTCATGGAGCGGCTGATGAACGTCATGGAACCCCTGCCCCAGACCGCCCGCCAGTCAATCACCTTCGACCGAGGAATCGAGTTCTCAGGATGGCGGAAACTGGAAGCCGGGATTGGGACGCGTGCCTGGTTCTGCGACCCGCAGGCCCCTTGGCAAAAGGGATCGGTCGAGAACCTGAACAAGCGCGCCCGACGATATTTACCGCGTGACACCCCATAGCGGCGCTCTCAAGTCGCGACATGAGCGCAATTTGTGACCGCCTCAACGGAACGCCAAGAAAGTGCTTGGGTTGGCGAACCCCTGCCGAGGCATTCGCTGAAGAAATCAGAAATCTAGGATCTAGAAATGTCGCAACCTGACTTGAGCTCACACAAACCAAAAGCGGCGCTGACGCCTCCCCCATGGCCTGATTTTGAGTCTGGTGGCTTGTGCGAGGATCGGAACCTGAATCCCTATCTTTGTACGGGTGCTTCACAGGTAGACACAGGCGACGGCCTGTTATGCTTGGCTTGCCGTGACTGCCGCGAAGGTTGAATTTGATGGATCGCGACGCGGTCTGAGCGGGGATTGGGTCCGAAAGCAAGGCCAAGCGGAAGCTATACGACGCTTTCTAACAGGGCGATTTCGTCTTCGGTCAGATCGAACAGGTCATAGACGATGCTGTCGATCTGGGCTTCGGCCTAGGCGATCTCGGCGGTCACCCAAACATCGCCAGCTGCTGAGGCTCCACCCAATAGCCGCGTTTGCACTTGGCGGTTTCCAGTGTGATCAGCGCCGCGACGGCCTGGCTTTCATCCGCGAACCAATCCATCCACACCCGCCCGCCCTGCCCTATGCGGCCCCATTCGCGGTAGAGCGTCCATTCGCCAAACAGGTTCGGCATGACGGCCATCCGGTAGAACCGGGCGACGTTCTTCGCAGGCTGGCGCTTTTCGAGATAGGTCTGCATGGCTCAGAGATGATACTTGCGCGCAATGTCCAGGGCTTCGGCCTGTTCGGTCCCAATATACTCCTTGGTGCGTTCAATGCTGGCGTAACCAAGCAACAGCTGGGCCGCGCGCAGGTTGTCGGTCTGCTGATAGATATGGGTCGGGAAGGTCCGACGCAGCGAATGCAGGCCATAGAGGCTGGGATCGAGGCAGGCCTTTTCCAGCCAGGACTTGAACAGCCGTCAGAGCTGGCTTTCGCTCAGGTGTGTTTGCGCCCACCTTGCTCCCCGCCCCGTGAACAGCCAGCCATGCAACGGCTTTTCAGAGTCCGCGAGATAGGCCTGCAGGCTGTCGCGTGTGCCCGAGGACAGCCGCGCCTGCACCGGGCGCGCATTGCATGTCTCGGTTTTTCTCTGCCGGATTTCGACGATTTCGCGCACCCCGGCAAGCGTGGCGACATCGACCACCCGCAGCCGTACCAGGTCAGAGCCCCCGAAGCTGGTGTCGAGGGCAACGTTGAACAACGCAAGATCACACAGAGCGTTCTCATGGTATCCGCGTCGTCAAACTGCCCGAGCGATATCTGGATCGCGGCCAGGTTATGGGTTATGCTGCTTCGATGCATCCTTGGGATGCTTGGTGACGGCCTCCTGGACGAACTGGAAGGCCTCCAGCGGCTTCTTGCGGTCAAAAAGGCCAAGCCCCTTCAAATGCAGGACATTTGCATTCTGCTGCGCAATTTTTGCGGCGCTGGCGAGATGTTTGTCGAAGGTCGGGTAATTCTTGGACCGGAGCGCCTCGGCGGCGGCTGACAGAAGCCCGTCGAGCTGCGTCTGTGTCTCGGTCCCAAGCGATCGTTTGGCGGAATCTTTCAATTTTACGTCTTTCGTGACCGAACAAGGCGGCCGGGGCGCATCTTGTTGAACATTTGAGCCTCCTAAGCTAAAGGATAGTCGATATTATCCAACGCAAAAAAGGGACAAGAACCATGGCCAAAGTTACCATTGACGGCACCGAATACGAAACCGACGGCATGTCTTCCGATGCGAAGGCGCAGATCCAGAATGTCATGTATTGCGATCGTAAGCTCGAGGAGCTGAAGAACGAAGCTGCTGTCATACAGACCGCCCGGAATGCCTACGCCCGCTCGCTGTCGGAGATGCTCGCGGGCGATCCCGAAAAGGCGAACTAAGGGCAAGGCACACGCCCCGATGTCCGGTATCCGGCGTTTCACCACAGATTACGTGGCGGTCGAGGACCGCATCCGGCTCTCGCTGGAGCGCAGCGACGGGACAGTGCGGATCCTGTGGCTGACACGGCCCCTGCTGAACAAGCTGGCGGCACGTCTGATCGAGCGGGTCGATGCAGCCGTCTCGACAGACAGGCCGCTGACGAGCGGCGTGCGGCAACGCTTCGTGCAGCAGGCCGCCGAGGCCTCGCTGAAGCCGCAAGAGCCCGTCCGGCCCGGGGGCAGCACAAGGCAGGCAGGCGTCGCCATGCTCGTGACCAGTATCGGCCTGCGCGACGGGCAGGGGGTGCTGACCGTCGAATTCAAGGGCGGCGACCAGGTGCTGGAGGCGGCCCCCTTCACCGGCGAGGCCCTGCGGCAATGGCTGGGCGTGCTCTACAAGTGCTATTGCCACGGTGGATGGGGCGGCGATTTCTGGCCCGGCTGGATCACCCCGGACCGCTCGCTGGCCGACATGGCCCGGATGAATTGATCGGGGAAGTGCTGCGCATGCGTGGATGCCACGCACCGCACCAATAGGACAGGATAATGGCCTGTACCCATGGAAACAATTTCGAGGCTATGCTAAGGTATAGCGATATTCATATGCCCCGGGCTGCGGAAAGTTCGTGAAAATGCGTCAAAAAACCTCGCTCGAGACAGCCTATAGCATGTTCCGGTCCACGTTCATCGCGACCGTCGTCTTCAGTTTTTTCACCAACCTGCTGATGTTCGTCGGGCCGCTCTACATGCTGCAGATCTACGACCGGGTACTGTCCAGCCGCAACGAGATGACTCTCATGATGATCACGGCGATCGCCATCGCCATGCTGGTCAGCTACGGGCTTTTAGAGTTCACGCGATCGCGACTCCTGGTACGGGCGGGGCTGCAGTTCGACGAGGTGCTGGCGAATCCGGTGTTCCACCGCGTGGTCAAGCAGCAGACGGCACTGCCGGGCAGCAACGCGCAGGTCGCCCTCAACGATGTTGACAAAGTGCGAGAGTTCATGACGGGGCAGGGGATCCTCGCGTTCTTCGACGCGCCCTGGGTGCCGCTGTTTCTCGCCCTGTGTTTCGCGTTCCACCCGTGGCTGGGCCTGGTGGCCACCATCGGCGCGGTCATCATCTTCGGCCTGGCAATCATCAACGAATTTGCGACCCGCAACGCCCTGCAGGATGCCAGCAAGGCGTCGCAAGGGGCCAACCATTTCGTGAACACCACCATGCAGAACGCCGAGATCATCCGCGCGCTCGGCATGGAAAAGCAGCTCACCAAGCGCTGGCTCAGCCAGCATGACGACATGCTGATTCACCAGGCGCGGGCCAGCGACCGTGCGGGCTCCATCATGGCCTCGTCGAAATTCGTGCGCATGAGCCTTCAGGTCGCCATCCTCGGCACCGGTGCCTACCTGGCCATCCAGCAGCTGATCTCGCCGGGGATCATGATCGCCGCGTCGATCGTGATGGGTCGCGCGCTGGCGCCGGTGGAGCAGGCCGTCGGCCAGTGGAAGCAGTTCGTGAACGCGCGCTCGGCCCACAAGCGGCTGAAGCAGCTCTTTGATAACATTTCTGAACAGTAAGAGCGGACCGAGTTGCCCGAACCTAAGGGCAACCTGAAGGTGGAGCAACTCTTCGCCACCGTTCCGGGCAGCCGGGACACATTGCTCAGGGGAATCAGCTTTTCCGTCACCCAGGGCGAGGTGCTCGCGATCATCGGCCCGAGCGGGTCGGGCAAGTCTTCTCTCGTGCGCCATCTCGTCGGGGCGATGACCCCGGTGGCCGGCAAAGTGCGTCTCGACGGCACCGAGATGCACCATTGGGACCCCGAACAGATAGGGCGATACCTAGGCTACCTGCCGCAGGACGTGAAACTTTTCGGCGGTTCAGTATCGGAGAACATCTCGCGCTTCGAGGATGACCCGCAGGACACCGATGTCATCGCCGCGGCCATCTTGGCCGGCGCGCATGACATGATCCAGAAGCTGAGCAATGGCTACGAGACCAATGTTGGCGATGGCGGCATGTTCCTGTCCGGCGGGCAGCGGCAGCGCGTCGGCCTCGCCCGGGCGGTGTATCGCTATCCTAGCCTCGTGGTGCTGGACGAGCCCAACTCCAACTTGGACAGCATGGGCGAAAAAGCGCTCGTGTCTTGCATCCAGAAACTGAAATCGATGGGCAAGACCGTCGTTCTGGTGACCCACAAGACCAATCTTTTCGCCCTGTCCGACAAGACGCTGATGCTGATGAATGGCACGGTCGAGAAATTCGGGCCCACTAGGGACTTCTTTCAGCAGCCACAAACTACACCTTCCGCGGCGCAGACGCAGACGCAGACGCAGACGCAGAAGGCAGCATCCAGGAATTCGCCCGCGGTGGTCAAGCTGTCCACGTCCGAAAAGGACGAAACCTGACAGCATCTGCTTGCAAAATCGGGTTTCCGGGCGATATCGGAACCGGACCAAGCCACATGAGGACGTGCCATATATGGCCAAGAAACCTAGCCCCAAACCGATTGCCATCATGGGATACGCGTTCGTGTTATTCACGTTCGGCGTGCTGGGCACTTGGGCGGCCGTCGCCAAGCTCGACAGCGCCGTCTTCGCACCGGGTACGATCTCGCTCGAGGGCAACCGCAAGGTTGTGCAGCATCTCGAAGGCGGGATCGTGGAAGAGATCCTCGTGAAAGAAGCCGCCTCGGTCGACTTAGGCGATGTCCTGCTGCGTCTCAGCGGGGTCGAGGCGCGCTCCAATCTTGAGGTCATCAACACCCGGATGAACATGGCTCTGGTCGCCGAGTCCCGGCTCCTAGCTGAGCGCCAGATGGCGGACCGGATCGAGCTGCCGGAGGAGATCGATCCCGACAACGCTACGAAAGCCGTGCAGGACGTGATTGCGGATCAGAGAGACCGGTTCAAGGCGCGGCGCTCCATCATGAAATCCCGGCTCGATATCCTCTCCAGCCGGGTCGACCAGACCGAAGAGCAGATCGAGGGGCTGCAGCTTCAGAAATCCGCGCTGGAACGCCGGGTCAAGAATTTCAACACCATGATTGAGCGGATGCGCGGCGGCCAAGAAAAGGGCCTGATCCAGACCAATCTCCTGTCGCAACGGGAGGACGAGATGATCCAGATTGAGGCGTCTCTCGGGCAGGTGATCTCCGAGATCGCGCAGGCCCGCAACGTGATCAACGAGACCGACTTCGAAGCCCTTCAGATCGAGCAGGAATATCGCGAACGCGCCAATACCGAGCTCGAGGAAGTCCGCTCCGAGATATCGGAACTCCAGCAACAGAAGATGGTCGCGGTGGATATCCTGCGGCGCACGAACATCCGCGCCCCCGGCTCCGGCACGATCCAGAACCTCAAGGTTCACACCGTCGGATCGGTGATCAAGGCGGGCGAGGTGCTCATGGAACTGGTGCCCGAGAACGAGGAGCTGATCGTGAACGCGCGGGTGGCACCGCGCGATATCGACAACGTGTCGCCAGGGCTCGACACCGAGGTCCGCTTCACGGCCTTCCAAACCAAGCTCACTCCGATCATGCTTGGCAGTGTGCGATCCGTGTCCAATGACGTCATCACGCCCGAGAATCCGCAGGAGATGCCCTATTACCTCGCCCGCATCGAGGTGGACGAAAAAGACATCCCCCCGGAGATCAAGGGCCGCCTGAGCGCCGGGATGCCGGCCGATGTCATCATCACCACCGGAGAGCGGACGGTGATGAATTTCATTGCCTCGCCCCTGCTCGACGCGGTGCGCAAGAGCCTGATCGAGGAGTGAAGGCTGGCGCAGGCGGCCCCGCTGACGCCTGTGCAGATCCGTGGCAGACCAACCTCGCCGCCGAGCAAGGTTCCCGTGTGAACGATCAATTCGCGAGCTCCTGCGCGGTGTGCGTGCGGAATGGTACGGCTTTCTCGGAGGTCTGGCAAAGCACGCATGTCATTTCTTTTTACCTCCCCCGAATCCGATCGATCCGAGCCTCCCCATCTGACTTAGTCCACCGTTATGGTTAGGAAACAGTGGACAAAGAATGGCAAACAAACGGCACAAGCCCGAAGAAAGCGGCAAACAATGCGCAGACCGTCGGCGGAATAGCATCCTTGAAAAACCCAACATGATAGGTTAAGTGCACTCATGGTTGCCATTCATCGTGCGCATGGTCTACGCGCCATCATCTTCACGGATGATCACGAGCTAGCCCATGTGCATGTGTTCGGTGACGGGCAAATAAAGATTAATCTGATCGGGCTTGACGGGGCTCCAGCTCTTGTGCGGGCGCAAGGCATAAAAGGGAACGATGTGCGCCGGGCCGTGCAGATCGTTCGCGACAAATAGGAGCAGTTTCTTGCCAGACAGAGGGAAATCCATGGTTGAACTGACTGGTGCTGAAATCGACACCGCCATTCAGCGTGGGAACATCGCGCAACAGGCCGAGCCACGCGCGGAATCCGCGCGCTATGACAAGCGAAACAGCCGCGTCATCGTCGATCTGAAAAATGGTTGTATCTTTGCCTTTCCACCTTGCCTGGCGCAAGGGCTGGAAACCGCAACCGATGAAGAACTCGCCGCGGTCGAAATCCTCGGCGCGGGTTACGGCCTGCATTGGGAAGCCCTCGATGTGGACCTTTCCGTGCCCGGCTTGCTGGCGGGGCTGTTCGGCACCAAGGCTTACATGGCTCGCCGGGCCGGACAAGCTACGTCCCCGGCAAAAGCGGCGGCAGCTCGTGAGAATGGTCGCAAGGGGGGCAGGCCGCGGAAGCAGGCCTGATCACCGCCGCCAGCCCGTAATCATGCCCCCTGTCCCGGCGGGCATGAACTTCGCGCTAAAGGCAGGGTGATTCGGGCGCGCGCGGGTCCAGCGCGGCGAGATCCCTGACCCATTGCACCTGGCGCGGCAGGCAGATGCTGTGCAGATCGTAGTTGCGTACAACGTGGCGGCGCGCGGCCTTGCCCAGCCGTTCGCGCATCCCAGGGTCGTCGAGCAGCATCGAGACTTCATCGACAATCGCGTCGCCGTCGAAGAAATCGACGAGGCGGCCGGTCTCATCGTGGGTGATCAGTTCTTTGACCGGGGCGGTGTCGCTGGCCACGATGGCACCTTCGACGCTCATCGTCTCGAACAGCGACCAGGAGAGCACGAAGGGATAGGTCAGGTAGACATGCACTCGGCTGAGCTGCAGCAGGGTCACGAACTGGTCATAGGGGATGCGGCCAAGGAAGTGGACGCGGGCCCAGTCGTCATCGGGGATCTGACTGCGCACCTCGTCGATGAAGATCCGTTTCCACGTCATACCCTTGGGTGGACAGGCGCCATAGCTCACCTCGTCGCCGCCCACGATCAGCACATGCGCCCGGGACCGTTCGCGTAACAGGCGCGGCAGGGCGCGCATGAAGACGTGATAGCCGCGATAGGGTTCGAGGTTGCGATTGACGAAGGTGATCACCTCATCCTCGCGCGAGAGGGTCCGGCCGCTCTTGAACGACAGGGACGCGGTGTCATCCGGCACGAGGCGGGCCGTGTCGATGCCGTCGAACCCCACGGTGATGCGGTCGCGAAAGGCGGCGGAAAATGTGTCGGCCTGGAACCGGGTCGGGCTAAGGCCCGCGTCGGCGATGGCGAAATGCATGTGGTTGTTGAGGTTCTTCATCCGCAAGCGCAGCGCGTTGGTCAGATCGGGTGGGCCGTCGAATTCGGGGTCAAAGCCGGTATGCGGATAATCGGGGCGGTAATAAAGCTCGCAATAGATGCCGATGCGCGCATCGGGCCAGACATCGCGCAGGAACAGCGATTCACCCCAGCCGGGATGGGCGATGATGACATCAGGGGTGAAGCCCTGATCGCGCAGCGCGCAGGCGGCGTGATAGCAGCTTTCGGCGCGGGTGACCTTGGAGTTGAAATCAACCAGCCAGGGGTGCAGCGCCTGCCCGGGGTCGCGGTTGATCGTATAGGGCAGCAGGGTCACGCCGTTCCATTTCTGCACCTCCTTGACCCGTAGCGTCAGGGCCGCCACCTTGTGCCCCCCGGCGGCCAGCACGGGGGCGAGATGCTGGAACTGGCCGGGGAAATTCTGGTGGATGAAGAGAAATTGCATGCGGGGTCCGGTCTTGATCCGTGTCCGAACTCTTTAGCGTCTGGGCGGCAGGCTGCAAAGCCCAATCTGCGCGGGCCAGGTGAAGCTGAGGTCATGAAGCCATTTGAAGTATTTAGTCCCCTAAGGCTTGCCACGTTTCTCAAAGCCTTCTTGCAGAACCCCATGAAGGCGGCGCTGGGATTTCGGAGGGCTCTGCCATCCATTCCCGCCATTCTTGTTCGAGGACATACACATCTCATCCCGGCGCGACGGTCCGCGCGTCGTGGTAGGCTTCCGGACCGAGTCGGATGTATGAAGGGTCGGAAGAGGCGCTTCCGGATTGATCGCTACGGCGGTTGGTGAAAATCGCCATATCATCTTCCACCTTCACAGCGTAGTCAGGCATGTGGACATGTTATTCCTCCTGGCGTACGATATTCATAACCAGACGGCGAAACTCCTTTTCTGTGGAACAGGGGCGGCACTTGGCTTGTGACTTTGCCAGTCCAATCTTCCATTCTTTCTTTGCCCCGCAATTCTTTCGAGCAAGTTCATAGATACGCCGCTCCAATGGTTTGCGTAGCGGAAATAGTCACGGTGCAGGGTCAGAACTTCACGATGCCGGATGGCATTGAACACCCAATCTGAGAGCCTGATCTCCACTTCCTGCATCCGTCCGTCGCGTGCCTCACGAACGATCCTGAACAGGTCAATCAGCCCAAAGCCATCGAACATTTCCGTGCCACCAGTGATAAGATTGGTCGTGATCATCGTGCTCTGAAGGCGCTCCAGGGCGGCCCTGAGTTGTTCATACCTGCACCCATCCGTTCCTCGATTTGTCGCTTTCAACAGGTCATATG
This sequence comes from Pseudosulfitobacter pseudonitzschiae, assembly GCF_002222635.1. Classification (NCBI taxonomy): domain Bacteria; kingdom Pseudomonadati; phylum Pseudomonadota; class Alphaproteobacteria; order Rhodobacterales; family Roseobacteraceae; genus Pseudosulfitobacter; species Pseudosulfitobacter pseudonitzschiae. The sequence continues at coordinate 385,783 of NZ_CP022416.1, forward strand.
CCCTGAAGCGAATAGTCGGACCGACCTCCCATTCCTCATTCAGAGCGGCGATGCATTGGCTGAAAGGGGACCGTTTGGTCGGTTTCGCCGCCTGTGCGGCCCTAGGGGCGTCCTGAGCGCCGTTCAGGGTTGTAGCGGGGAAGGTGGCGATGTCCTGGAGCGCTTGGGAGACGAGCGGGCGTAGGCGTCCAGCCAGTTGGGCGGCAGCACGAGGAATATCGAGACGGTTTGCTGTTGCAGCTCCGCGAAATGGAAGTCCGACCGGGAGATCACGTTGGCGATGCGCGGGCTGTCGAAAAAATGGGTGCGACGCTGCGCGTTCGACAGGACCGAGGCCGCTTCCCGGTCCGCCTTGCCGAGAAACTGGTTGGCGGCGCGGGCAACCAGCCCGCCCGCCGCAAGGAGATGTTCATGAACAAAGATCACCGCGAGATCCAACGCAAGTTGCGGATACTGCGATATGTCGAAGAGATCGGCCATGTTGCCAAAACCTGCCGCTATTTTGGGATCGGTCGCGCCAGTTTTTACCGTTGGCGCAAAGCCTATGCAGAACGCGGCGAAACAGGACTGATCAATGCACTGTCTGACGTCAGCACCTTTGGGACAAATTTAATTTGCTGATCAGGTTGCCCCATCAAGAGGCTTGCGTGTAAGAAGACCTACATTTGACCATTTCGAAGGCTTGCTGACTTGCCACCTTCTTCCAAATTTTCCCAGGTTCAGGTCGTGCGGCCTTCCGGCTCAGAGCGCTTGGAGACCGGCGCCCCAGACGGTGTCTCGAAGCAAGCCCCACGCCCGAAAGGGGACAGCGTGTCCGTTCTCAAGCGCCTCGAACGATATATCTCTGCCTTCTTCAAGCTCGGCCGCATCGAACGCATCGCCAAGCAGGCTAATCATGTGGCGCAACAAAATGCGGACAAGATCGCAGCCTTTTCACAAGATCTGAGGACCGCCATCAGGGAGCAGACCGCGTGGATGGAAGGCCGGTTGGCCGAGCATTCCCTGCACGACAACGAGCTGTCGCGCCGCCTCGACAGGATCATGTTGAACCGTGCCCCGCTTGTCGCCGAGGGCCAACCCAAGGTATCCGACGGCAATCCTGGCGAAATATCCGAAGGGTTCGCGCTTTTTCTCGACACCTTCTACAACCGTCTCGAGAACCGGTTTCGCGGCAGCCAGAAGGATATCCTGAACCGGCTCGCGGTGTACCAGCCCGATGTCGAGGCCGCGGCGATCCGGACCGGCGGGAAGCCGGCGCTGGATCTCGGGTGCGGGCGCGGCGAATGGCTGGAACTCATGCGCCGGCTGGGCATCCCCGCCTCGGGCGTCGATCTGAACGCGGCGCAGATCGCCGAGGCGCGGGAAGCCGGCCTCGCCGTCGAGGAGCTGGACGCACTGGCGGCCCTGGAGAAGGCCGAGGATGACAGCCTGTCGGTGATCAGCGCGCATCACCTTATCGAGCACATCCCGTTCCGGGACGTGGCCTGGATCGCACGGGAGGCGCTGCGCGTCCTGGCACCGGGCGGGCTGCTCATCTTCGAGACACCCAATCCGCGGAACGTGCTGGTGGGCGCGACCTCGTTTCACAACGATCCCACGCATCTGCGCCCGCTGACCGACCCGGCGCTCGGCGTGCTGTTCGAGACCGCGGGGTTTCATCCGGTGGAAACCCGCTTCCTGCATCCGCACGAGCGGCTGGACGAGTTCCTCGACCGACCGGGATTCGACCCGGAGCTGGCGCATCTTCTTTTCGGACCGCAGGACCTGGCCATGCTCGGGCAGAAGCCGCGAGAGAGCGCCTGAATGCGGATCGGCCTTCTCCAGACCCAGGTCCCCTTCGTGACCGGCGGTGCCGAGCGCCACAGCGCCAACCTGCGCGCGGCCCTACGGGAGCACGGCCATGAGGTGGCCGAGATCACCCTGCCCTTCAAATGGTATCCCAGCGAAACGCTCGTCGACAGCGTCCTTGCCGCGCGGCTCACAGACCTCTCCGAGACCGAGGGTGTGCCGACGGACCTCACCATCGGCCTGCGGTTCCCGGCCTATCTCGCCCGTCATCCCAACAAGGTCTTCTGGATCATCCATCAGTTCAGGCAGGCCTATGACCAGTGGGACACGGGCGTTTCGGAGCTGCTCGAGGACCCGGAGGGGGAGGCCATCCGCCATCTCGTGCGCGCCGAGGATCGCATGGCGTTCGCCGAGACGGCGCACCCCGTCTACGCCAATTCCGTGACGGTCGCGCAAAGACTGCAGACCTATCTCGGGCAGAAGGCGACGCCGCTCTATCACCCGCCGCCCAAGGCCGGGCTTCTGTCACAGGGGCCTTTCGGGGATTATCTGTTCGCCCCGGGGCGCTTGAACCCGTCGAAGCGCCCTGAGCTCCTGTTGCAGGCACTGGCGCGCACGGCCCCGCCCCTGCGGCTGGTCATCGCCGGCGTGGCCGGGAACCCAGGTTACCTGGAAAGACTGAAGACCATGGCCGACGATCTCGGCGTGGCCGGTCGCGTCGAATGGCTGGGCGGGATCGACGATGACACCATGCGCATGACCTATGCCAATGCGCGCGCGGTGGTGTTCGTGCCACAGGACGAGGATTATGGCTACATCACGCTCGAGGCCATGCTGTCGGGCAAGCCCGTCATCACCACCGAGGATGCCGGCGGCCCGCTTGAATTCGTGACCAACAGAACGCATGGACTGGTTTGCGCCCCCTCGCCCGCCGCGCTCGCGACGAGCTTCGAGACCGTGATGCAGGACAAACGGCTGGCTGAGCGTATGGGGGCCGCCGGACACGAGAAATACCACAAGCTCAATATCAGCTGGGATCATGTGGTCGAGACGTTGACCGGCCAGTCCCGCCCGCGGGATGCGCTGCGCCCGGGCCAGGCCACGCGTCGCCACGAAAACCATTCCCGGACCGCGAAGACATCCAGCCTCCAGGACGAGGTCGTTGCGACGCTTCGGCGCGCGATCGCGCCCTCGGCCCCGGCACGGGTCAGCCTGCCCTTCCGGTCCATCTCGGATGTCTTCGCAGCCTATGATTTTGAGACCCTGCCGCCTGCGCCCGATGGCGGACAGACCGTCACCATCGATCCCGGGATCGAGGATTATCTGGGCACGCACTGGACACGCTTCCTGACCACCCTCGACCTGGTGGCCGATCTTGCGCCCGGCTCGGTCCTGAATATCGGCACCTACCCGCCCCTCGCCTTCGAGGCGATGGTGGTGAACGCGTTTCCGGATGTCGATCTGCAGGGGCTGTGCCTGGGGCCGCATATCTACAGCCAACATGTGCGGGGTCGGGACAGCCGCTTTCCCGATTTCGATATCCGTCTCGACGCGGCCAACATAGAACGCGATTCCCTACCTTATGCCTCGGAGAGTTTCGACCTCGTGATGGGGATGGAGATTTTCGAGCACCTCGTAACCGATCCCTATTTCTTCCTGTCCGAAGCTTGCCGCGTCCTCAGGCCGGGTGGCCATCTCCTGCTGTCCACACCGAATGTTGCGAGCCATCGCGGGGTCTGGAAGACACTGAACGGGCAGGCCCCCTATTCGTTCGGCCTCTTTGTACCGAGCGACGGGGCATACGGGCGCCACAACCGCGAATACGCCCCCCGCGAAGTCGAGCGGCTGGCGGCGGCTGCGGGGTTCGAGGCCCGCGTCCTGAAGACCGTGGATGTCTACGATGACCGGATCGACCCCGGAACGGCGGAGCTGCTGCACGGCCGGGGCGACGATCTGACGTTGCGCGGCGAGACCATTTTCTTCGTGGGCAAGAAGACCGGGGCGCCCAGAGGTGTGCCCGAGGGGTTCTATCATGGCGATCCGGAACGCATGTCCGGCGCGCTGCGGGTGGCTTCGCACGAAGAGCGGACAGGGCTTGTCCGTGTCGAGGTGACGAATAGCAGCCGACGCTGGTGGCCGGTTCGGGAAAGGCACGCCACCTGCTTGCTGGCCGAATGGGCCGATCCGGACGGCATCCTGCGCCACACCAATATCCTGCTGCCCCTGGAGGACGCCCTGGGGCCGGGGGACAGCCACACTGTCACCCTGCGCCTCGACGCGGCCGGAACCGGCAAAACAAAGCCACGGGGAACCCTCTGGCTCGAACTGTTCCAGAAGGGAGTGGGGCGGTTGTCGGGAACGGGGCGGGCCAATGGCATCACCCTGCCCTGCTCCGAGGACGCCTTCGTCCGGCTGGTCCGCCGGAGCACCTGACCCATGCCTGAACAGCGCCCCCGGATCCACTGGGTCTCTCCCCTGCCCCCCGCGGAGACGGACATTGCCCATTACACGCAGCGCATCCTGCCCGAGCTTGCCGAGCGCGCCGACCTCACGCTCTGGACCGATGCGGAGACCTGGGATAGCGGGCTGGAAAGCTTCTGCCCGGTCCGGCACCTGGACCCATACCGGATAGTGCCGGGGCAGATGCGGACTGCCGGGCCGCGGGGCGACCGTCCCGGCACAATCTTCATCAATATCGGGAACGCATGGTGTTTCCACGCGGGCCTGCTGGCCCTCGCCCGGCGCATGCCCTCCGTCATCGTCCTGCATGACCTCGCCTTGCAGGAAATGTTCTGCGATGCCGTGCACAACGGTCTCCTTGCGCGCGACGACTACCTCGCCGCCATGCAGCACTGGTATGGCGAGGAGGGCCGGAACGTGGCGCAAGACGAAGGCAGGCAGAGCGCCATGGACCTGGGCCAGCGATTTCCGGGCTTCGAACTGACGATGGAGAACGCGGTCGCGGTGCTGACGCATACGCCAGCGGCCTCGCAGGCGGTCGCCGCCCGCGGGGTCCTTCCGGCCTACCGGCTCGACCTGCCCTTCCGGGCGACGGGGGCCGTCTACAGCGGCCGATCCATGCAAGGGCCGCTCCGCCTTGTTCAGTTCGGCCATATCGGCCCCAACCGGCGCCTGGAACAGGTGCTCGAGGCCTTGGCCGGGATGGGGCCGGAGTTCGATTTCGTTCTCGATATCGTCGGCAAGCTCTGGAATCCCGACCTGATCGAGGCGCGGTGCGCCGACCTGGGCATCGCCGGAAAGGTACGGCGGCACGGCTACGTGCCCGAAGCGGAGCTCGATGCGCTGCTCGGCCGGGCCCATCTCGTCTTCAACCTCCGTCACCCGACCATGGGCGAGGCCTCCGGCAGCCAGCTGCGCATCTGGAACGCGGCCGCGGCCTCGGTGGTGACGGACCAGGGCTGGTATCATCACCTGCCCGATGACACGGTCTTCCGCGTGCCCGTCGAGGAGGACGTGATCGCGCTGCGCGTCCTGCTGGAACGGCTCGACAAGGACAGGACCATCGGCCAGTCGCTGGGGGCCGCGGGATACGCCCGCCTTGTTGAACACCACGGCCCCGCACAGTATGCCGATGGCATCGCCGAGGTGGCGCGCGCCTTCGAGTCCGATACCCGGGATGCGGTTCTTGCCCATGCAGCTCGGCGGCTCCTATCGAGCGGCGCAGATGACACGGGCCTGGTGCGGCGGCGGCTGGCCCGGTTTTTCTGAACGGCTTTTAGTTCGCATGACTCGCTATGTCTTTGACGTGACAGCCCTCAGGCACTACCTGTGACCTGACCGATTACGCGACATTGTGCGGCCTGCTCAAGATCACCCCGAGCCCCCTGTCGCTTCCCGGGATGGAGAAACATGCCAGGGGCTCGGTCAAGCGCTGGCTCCGCGTGTGGACAGGGACCTGCGTGCGGCCATCGGGGGTGCAAAATACTTCCGGCGCCGGAACCTGTCACTGGAGGCGTGGAAAGCCGCCCGTGCCGGGTACTCCCGCCGCCAGGCCCATGCGAGGGCGCAGCTCGGCCTGAAGGTCTGCGTCCTGCTGCACGACCTGATCCCGCTCATGACACCGCAATACACTGAAGACGAGATCTGCCACCGGTTCCATGACTGACTGACGCGCTCCGCCAGCTATGTCACGTGCTTCCTGGCGAATTCGGAGAATACTGCCAGCGACCTGCGCGCCTTCCTGGAAAGCCAGGGGGCGGAGGTGCCCGTTCGGGTGGTCCCGCTCGCACATGCCACCCACCCCGCACGATGCCCCCGCAACGCTGACCTGCCCGCCCCAACGGGCAGCCCTTATGCCGCCTTCCACGAGGGGGCGGGCATACCCGATCGCATCCGGGTCCTGATCAAGCCTGGTGGTGGGCACCCCGGAGATGCGCAAGAACCTCTGGCGACTCGCGACCGTCTGGGACAGGCTGCGCAGGCAATCCGGCCGCGCCCCCTCGCGATGTCGTCAGGGTCGTCTCGGCAGGCTCCACCGCGGGCAGCCTCGCATACCGGCTATCCGCGGACATTACAGACAGCTTTGCAAGTGGGTGGATGTCGCCCGCGAAGTCAGGCGGGTTTACGAAGGCTGACCTTACTGTAACGGCTGTCTGACGTCAGAAGATGGAGAAGACACGCGCTAGACGACCAGATCGTACGCCTCGTAATCGCTGCGCAGGCCGATCGTGGAGATGATCTCGCCGTTGTCCAGCGTCCAGGAGGCAGTGAACGTGTCTTCCACGGCGACGTTGAATATCTCGGGATCGAGCAGGATCAGCTCGTTGCCGACCACGATCATTTCCAGATCGTTATCCTTCGACATGAGGAAGGAGATGAAGGCGAACGCCTCGTCGTCATATAACTGGAACTGGTTCTTCTGACCGGACGCGCCCCCGAAGTCCACGTCGATGACATCCTGCGCCGGCTTTCCCGTTTCCGGCGGGCCGGTAATCAGGTCCCTTGCCTTCTCCAGCTCGCTGGCACTCACGTCGAAGGTCGCGACCACGGCGTTGTTGTCGAAGGTGTATTCGCGCGCGTTGGTTTCGAGATTCTCCGAGACGTTCTCCAGGCCGAACCTGGAGAGCATCTGGGCCATCTGATCGGTGTCCTGGGCATAGGTGATGGCCGTCTCGGCCAGCGCGTCCTGCACGGCCTCCACCTCCGGTGTGGCCGTGGCCCGGGCCGTCTCGACGGTTGGTTTCCCGGTGTCGCGTAGCTGTTCTTGCGCCTCGAGGAAGGCACTGACCTGGGTCGCGAGACCCTCGACGAATGCCGAAACATGGCCCTGGACATTGGCGTCCTGATGCACCTCGATATCCGAGGTCGTGGCCTCCTTCCCATCCCTGCCCGCGAGCGAGACCTCGTCGAAAAACCGCGTCAGCGCCGCGAGGAAATCCTGCATACCGGTCTGGGCAAACCCGAGGTCATCCATGCCGTCCCCGGCCGCGCTCTCCTGGCCGGCGATCATGGCGAGGATGCTTTCCGGGGTCATCGCATCCACGTCCGGGACCTGCGTCTCCGACATGAAGCCGAGCGATATGGCAATGGCGCTCAACCCGATCGCATAGGTGTTTTGCCCGAGCTTCTCCTCGGTGAACGCCTCCGTGTCATGCGCGTCCCGGATCAGGACGCCGTCTTGCCTGACGGCGTCGTCCTGCATGCCTTGGTCCTGCAGGGTTAGCTGCAGCGGATCGAACTCCGTATCCCAGGGGCCGGAGCCGGGCACCAGGTCGCCGGGGAGGTCGGGAACGGGGCTGCCGGCGCTCTCCTCCGGCAGGATCAGGACGAGCTCTTCGGCGGCCAGGAACAGGGTCCAGATAAGCGCCGCCAGTATCGTGGAGGGATGCAGGAACACCTTGCCGTTGCGCCCCAGCCGGACGACGCGTTGCGTGTCCGGTGCGTCGCCCTCTGCGGGGGCCCTGCGCCTAGTGAATTCCTCAATCAGCGCGTTGAAATCGCGCCCACGCAGCGGTTGGCTTATGTTGGGGCTGTCGAGGAGATAGACACCGTCGAGGCGGCACAGGTGAATGTACACCTCGCCATTGCCGTCGCAGAAGAGAAACCAAGGATCGCCCTCGTCGGTGATGCCGCGGTCGATCTCGTTCGGGACGCCCGCCGCATCCAGAAGCCGCTTGACGCGGAAGAGGTTGGCCAGCTCCTGGTTGGACCAGTCCTTGGCGCGCAGTTTGCCCAAGTCGCGGTAGCTCTTCGCCTTGGGCAGCGGGAAGGTGTGATCGTTGGCGAGGGTCTGGTCGTCGAAATGCAGGATGTCATCACCGTCCTGAAGAAACGCCAGGCGTTTCACTCCTCCACTGGTCTCGGGGAATTTCAGGATGTTGGCCATGGGTGATGGTGCTCTTGCTCTCTCGTACGCGGACCGGCTCTCCCCAGCTTACGACGCTTCGTCTTCGAATAGAACCCGGTATGTCATCGGCTCGTAATGCTTGAGCAGCATGCGGACGAAATCCTGCGGGTTCTGATCCAGCGCATGGGCCCATTCGACATAGCGGTGCGCGGGGATCTTGCCGCGGCCGTTCTCCAGCTGGGAGATGAACGTGTAGTAGTCGAGCGACAGGATATCGGCCAGATCGCGCTGCGACAGCCCCTGTTCCTCGCGCAGCGAACGAAGCCACAGGCCAAGCGTGACCCTTTGCTCCTTGGTCTCTTCGGGTGAGGTCTTGTGAAGTCCGGCCAACATTTCAGTATCCTCGTGGGCAGCAGTCTTGAGAGGTTCAGGTCAATGAGCCTCGTGGCGCCACAGACGTTCAGTATATCATTATACATCACTTGCTTTCTCGAGGCAAACCTCGCGTGGCAGCCCGATTGTATACCTTCGCAGAGCATAAGTATAACCGGGAGTGACGGGTTTTTGTTGATTTCGCAGAGCGCCCCTTGCCGGATGGCCCGTCTTGTGGACGAACCGATTCGGCTTCGGCGCACGGGGCGGCGTTTGCCCCGAATTCCGGCCATACGGAGGATGTTCCACCTCTGTTCCGACACAGAGGTGGGGAAGCCAGACGGCTTCTATAGTATATTTCCGCATGAGACCCACAATATCCTGCAGAATCACTTGCCGGCCCGTGCTTGCCCCAGCATAATATTACGCTCATAAGGTGTTGTGGCGCGGAAAACCGTAACTAACGACAGTGCGCCCTTGGGTGAGGGATGATGATCAGCACGCGGATCGACCTTCTTGTCGGTGAGCACGCACTCAAGCTCTCGGAGCGGCTGCAGGCCCACCGGGCACAGCTCTTCCCGCCCGATTCCCGCAAGGAGATGCGGAAATTCACCAGTTGCGCGGCTCCTCGATGTCAAGGATGCCTACCTGCGTAAGTTGCATCTCGCTGGCAAGGGCCCCTCCCCAGAGATCCGCGTCAGGGGGCGACACTATTACACCACCGCTGACATCCAAAGCCTGCGCGAGCTCCTTGAGGCCGGCGCCAAGAGTCTGGGCACCTACCTGCCGGGGCGGCGCGAGGGCGATCACCTGCAGGTCATCACGGTGATCAATTTCAAGGGCGGGGTTGGCAAAACTACCGCCGCCGCGCACTTGGCGCAGAAGATGGCGCTCGACGGCTACCGGGTGTTGGGCATCGATCTCGACCCGCAGGTCAGCTTCTCGGCGCTGCACGGGTTCCAGCCGGAATTCGACCTGTTCGACTGCGGCACGCTCTATGATGCGATCCGTTACGAGGATCCGGTGCCGCTCAGCCGGGTGATCCGGCGTAGCTATTTCACCAATCTCGACATTGTACCGGGCAATCTCGACGTCATGGAGTTCGAGCATAAGATCCCGCGCATGCTGGCCGAGCGGGACGGCACGCTGTTCTTCACCCGCGTGGGCGATGCGCTGGCCGAGATCGAGGCGATTACGACGTGGTGGTGGTCGACTGCCCGCCGCAGCTCGGCTTCCTGACTATGTCGGCGCTCTCGGCGGCGACCACGGTGCTGGTTACGGTGCATCCACAAATGCTCGACGTGATGAGCATATGCCAGTCCCTGCTGATGACCTCAAACCTCTTGAGTGTGGTGTCGGAAGCAGGGGGCAATATGTCCTATGACTGGATGCGCTATGTCATCACCCGCTACGAGCCAGACGACGGGCCGTAGAACCAGATGGTCAGTTTCATGCGCTCAATGTTCGTAAGCGCGAACTTCTCTGCATAGTTGAGGTTTTTGGGGCGTTTTGGCTCTTTTTTATTCAGTTGGCGCTGATTTTTTGAAGTTGAAGGGTAACAGATCGCTGATGTCGTCGTCGTGGTTGCGTTGCGGCAACCTCACGCGCCTAAAGCGACCCGCCCAAAACCTGAATCGCGGGGATTCCCACACGCATGATTTTGTGATTCATCCTGTTTGGGAGGATGGATCATGTCAGCACCTTTGCCAGACGCGCTTCGGGCGCGGTTTCAGCGATACATTGAGGAAGGGTTAAGCGGTCGCGCGGCGGCATTGCGCTTGAAACTCTCGCCCGCCACGGGAGCGCGGTGGGCGCTTGCGATCCGGCGGACCGGCCGGGCAGAGGCAGCTCCGCAGGGCCGACCAAAAGGCCGGGGCAAGCTGGACCCGCATCGGAGCTTCTTTGCTGAAATCATCGAGCAAGATGGAGACATCACGATGCCCGAGCTGAGTGCAGCCCTGTTTGACGCAACGAGTGTTCAGGCGCACCCCAACGCCATCGGTAAGTTCCTTCGCAAGCTGGGCTATACGTATAAAAAAAATCGCTGGTCGCCACCGAACGCCGCCGTGCCAAGGTAAGGCGACAGCGCGAAGACTGGTTCAAGCAGCGCCTCCCAGCCGTATCGAAGCACCCGGAACGCGTTGTCTTTATTGACGAAACATCCGTGAAGACGAACCTGACGCGGCAGCGGGGATGGGCCCCTTGCGGCAACCGCCTGATTATGGACACCCCCTTCGGCTCATGGGGCACCCAGACCTTCATAGCCGGACTGAGTGCCGACGCGATGATCGCCCCCTGGGTGATCAAAGGGGCCATGGATGGCGCGGCCTTCGCCGCTTACGTTGAAAAGGTGCTGGTGCCGGAACTCTCACCCGGAACCGTCGTCATTCTGGACAATCTCGCCACGCACAAGAATGCCGAAGCGGAAAAAGCATTGCGCAAGGCAGGGTGCTGGTTCCTGTTCTTGCCGCCCTACAGTCCCGACCTCAACCCCATCGAAATGGCGTTCTCAAAGCTCAAAGCACACCTGCGCCGGATCGGAGCGCGAACATTCACCGACATGTTCAACGCAATCGCCGAGATCTGCGACCTCTACTCTCCCGACGAGTGCTGGAATTACTTCACGGCTGCCGGATATGTCGCAGGTTAAAGGCAGGACGCTTTAGAGCCCTTGTTCATGCGTCAGTGGTGCGCGCTGCCGCAAACCTCAAAGATGACCAAGCAGGGCTCCTGCTGGGCCATGAACGCGGGGAACTGCTGTCGCGTGAGCTTTTTGCGAAACTGGATCTCCCCCGTCCGCAGGGCGCCGTGTATCTGGAAAACACTCTTTGCCAGATCGACTCCGATCATCATATCCTTCATCTTGCCGTCCTCCTTTTTGCGTGGCGTTGAGCACCACGACTTTGGCACATTGCGATGCCGTCTGGGGAGGGCGGCAACCACTCCATCTCGAATGGTACGCCCTGCGCTGGAAAATTGAGACTTTCTTCCGGACGTTGAAGTCCGGCTGCCGGATCGAGGAGCTACGTTTGGCCACGGCCGATCGCCTAGCCAACTGCATCGCGCTCCGCTGTGTGGTGACGTGGCGGGTGACATGGCTGGCAATGCTCAGCCGCAAGGCCTCCGACTGGTATTTGTGGGTAACTGCAAGGCGCACGGCAAGCTTATATCAGGGGCATTCTAACAGTTGTATGAAAACTCATAGTAAGGTTTGATCAAAATCCTGGCAAAGGTGACGCCGCAGTTCCCTGATTTCTGTGACAGGTAAGCGTCAACTGCAGGTCTGAAGGTCGAAGCCTTGCCGTTTGGAGATGGTATCAAGCCAAGTGTAAGTCCCGTAGCGACACCAGCCCCAGCGGCAGCACGAACACTTGGGGTTATCATTAAGCGGCCTTCCTGCGGTTTGTCAAAAATACGCCATACCCGACCGTTGTGTTGTATCTCTTGAGACAAAACGTTTGAGTAGTCTTTCGTGTAAAATTCAGTTTCACCTGTGCAGCCAGAAACCACGTAGAATGCTGCTAAAACAGCAAGAAATTTCTTATTGAAACCTCTTCGCATAACGCCAATGTAACCCCCGCAGAATGTCATCTGCAACAGATTGCCCTTGTACAATGTGAGGCACAAGTCTTTTCTGACAGCGTGTGCCCGTCATAAGGGTTGCCGGGCAGCGCACGCAGGCCCACCACGAAGCCTTCCTTGATCGTCGTGGCAATACTGACTTTGGTGCCAAATTCGTGCCGGATCTGGGCCTTGCCCTTGGAGATGAAGCCGACATCAGGTTCATGCAGGGCATAGATTTCACCGCTGCCCTTTGGGGCTGGTGCAGCAGACGCGAGACCAGGACCAAGGTGTCGAGGACAGTTTCGCGCAACGCGCCGACCGGTATCAGACCGAGTTGACGGCGCAGATCACACATCACACGGCCAGTGTATCCCTTCAATGTTCTCAAGGCCTTGCGCATGCGCTTGAACTGTCGCGCAAGCGCATAGGCAATGGACTATGGATGGTCGGTGGGAGCGGAGGTCGACTGACCGGCTTCCTGAATCGCCCGCTATTTTGGGCTAGTTTTGTCCTCTCCGAGGAGACAGGCGATCCAAGTTCACGGATGAACAGACCATCGGTATCTTGAAGAAGCATCGGGAAGATGTCTGATTGCTTCCAGCACTGTGAAATAAGACCCACTCATCATCACAGATGTTTCTCTCCGCAGAAACTGTGCTTACTCTTGAACCATGGCTTCCAGAAAATCATTCGTGACATCATCCCATGTGCGCAGTGACGCTCCTGCAATTTTTCTCTCAAGCGCGCGGCGATGGTCAGGATTGGCTATAAGCTTGTGACAGGCGTCATAGATACTGCTGATAGAATGGGCATCACAGTATTCCACCAAGTCTCCGCCCACCTCGGGCATTGACGAATTATCTGCCACAACAGCTGTTTTGCCAAATGATAAACTTTCACCGATAGGCAGCCCCCAACCTTCGTACACGCTGACTGTCGCGGTAAATAGGCAGTTCTCGTAGAGAAAGCCTAACTCGGTATCACTCGGTCTCTTGGCAAATTGGACCCAGCCCCCCAAATTGCCCGTGGCCTTCATCAGGGCTTCGAAATCATCATTGTACCAGCCTGGCTTTCCAGCAAAGACGAGCTTGGGGACATCCAAGCTTGGCGTGAGAGTTAGTCGTTGCCAAGCTTGTGCCAGTCGCCAAATATTTTTGCGTGATTCCATCGTTCCTACAACCAGCACAAAGGGGGTCTTGGTCAGGTTCAACACGGAGTGGTCAACGCCCTGTAAACTGTTGAGACGCGATTTGAAGGGCTTTGTCGGATCTTTAACTTGGTTAGAGTGTACCACGTCAAATTTTTGGGCTAGCGGCACCACATCAATGGGGCGTTGCTCACCAACCTCATCCATGAAGCGCTGCAAATCACGGGCGGTGTTTTGGGAGTTTGCGATGAAACCATCACAATACCCCAGCGAAGATAGCAGCCAATGGTAAAATTCACCCGAGAAATCTGCTGCAATATGCTCCGCGGCGATGATTGGAATGAGATCATGCACTAGTTGGTAAATCTTGATCCCCTTATTGTCTTTCAGCCGTTGTAGTGCGGGCTCTAGCCCATCGATATTCCAGATTGCCCCCAAGATGATCAGTTGATCGCCGGGTCTGACGCCCTCACTTACTTTTTCTCGCCTGATATCGGCGACCACGTCTATGCGAGCGGGAGCTTTGCGGGTTTTGAAGGCAGTCCACTCGGCAATACTGGAGCCCATCTTTGCAAAATAGCGCTCATGTCCTCGTACCGCGTGATAGGTGCGAACCTTTGAATAGAACCAGTATTTCAAGGGGCGGTTGCGATAGCGCATTAATGTAGGTGCGGCATCATTCTGGGCGCGCGCCTTTTTTCCGAAGAACACAGCCCCGAAAATGTCAGGGGAAAACTCATCCATATCGGCCATAAAGCCTGAATCAATGGCGGTATACTCACGGTGCAGTCGGTCCCAGTAACTCAACCGCACGTTCTCAGCACCCAACCGCTCGACCATCCGACGGATGACCTCAAAGGATACTCGTTGAATACCCGACACGGTGGTTTCTTTTTCCACGTAGAGCAGGATATCGGTCATGTCGAAATAGTACATACCCAGCGACCTCGTTGGTTTTTTACGCGCAGTCCAGCTTTGGCAAAACCTCGCTCTAGTCGCGCTGTTTGCCGGACAATTTGATGTTCCTCAACCCCAAGTGCGATGTTAAGAGGAGCTATGGGACCTATATATTACGATCTTTCAGAACAGTTCCTGTCTTCAGGAATCAAGTTCAAATATTATGGCATTGCGCGAACTGTGATGGAGGTAGGGTATGAACTATCCCGTTCATCGGCGGACGTGCGCTTTGTCGTGTTCTCACCAGCGCATGATCGCTTCTTTGAGGTTGAGCCACGCATAGGAGCGGCATCCGTTACAGGTGTTTGTGATCCCAACCTACCGGCCGAGGCAAAACCTTTGCGCCTGCGCTATAGTTTCCCTGAACCGCACAGGTTGCGCGATGCGCTTTATCCAATAGTGAGCGCAGTTGTCCGACGCATAGGTTTGAGGCGCTGGCGTCGCGCGGTGCCCGAAGGCAGCCTCCGCGAGATCGACTTGTCGGGCCAAGTGGTCGTATCGCTGGGGAGGCCTAAGATGATGGCTGATTATCTGATGGCGATGGATCGTCTGGGCATACGTATGCGGTTCTACCCACTGTTGCACGATATGATCCCGCTACATGAGTTTTCTCATCCGCGCCAAAGTATGTTTGCGCGTAATTTTGCCCACGACAATCAGATTGTTATCCAGCATTCTGAGAATGCTACTAACGAACTCGGTTTTCACCAAGACTGAAGTCGAACGCTTTTCTGCTTCCGGCAGCTTGCCCGCGCTTCCGCCCGTGATTCCGGTACTCTTGCCGCACGAACTGCGAGAGACAGATGAACCTGTATGCATTGATCTTCCCGTCACTCCCTATTTCCTAGGAGTTGGTGTGATGACGGGCCGCAAGAACCTTGAGTGTATCTTGCAAGCTATGCTGTATCTACACAATACAGGCCGTCCAGTGCCGCTGTTTCTTTTGGCTGGTGCGCACAGGAAAAGAACTGTGAGCTATGTGGATAGGGTTGAATTTTCCCCGATCAAAGGCAAAATACAGTTCGCCCAGAACCCAAACCAGGCTGAATTGCGCGCGCTCTACAAGAAGGCGCTGGCGCTAATAATTCCCAGTCACATGGAGGGCTTTGGCCTGCCGCTAGGCGAAGCGCTTTGGTTGGGTACGCCCGGGCTGTCGTCAGACATCGCGGCCTTGCGAGAGGTGGGTGGTGACCTGGCAAAATACTTCGATCCCAATGATCCGGGTGCCCTTGCCTCGCTTATCGACACGCTACACTCTAATCCGGAGGCACATGCGGCACTGAAAGATAAGATTGTTCGTAGCCATGCTTCGCTGCGCACTTGGAAAGACGTTGCGGCAGATATCGTTACTGCAGTATCCCAAAGCCCCGCCGCGGTGCAGGCAAGCTCATGACCGAAGAAAATCGAACTGACGCTGTAGAAGAAGGATTACACACAAACAGAGCAGGAAAGGCCAAGCCCAGAAAACGTGCCCCGCTTTTCAATGATCAGGACAAGGATAACATCTCTTGGTTCTACTCCACTTACCTCAAACAGCGCACGCCTTGGTTGGGTTTGGTAATGGTGATGATCCTTATACAGGGCTTGGCCTATCAACAGTTCATCTCACTTACCGAAAGCGGGTTGAGGGTGATTTTTGAGAATGGCGATGTGTCTGGGTTGATAGGCGTCTGTGCCATGGTCATGGGAATTTTCCTGATCCGCGCAGTCATGTCTTATTGTGTGCCCCGCATTTCTGTTTGGTTGGCCAGCGATGCTGTGTTCAACATGCGTCGAGACTTGATCGATCACATGATGTCGCTGGATTTGGCCTTCTTTGAGCGGACCAAATCGGGTGACATCATTTTGAGACTGGTGAACCAGGCACAAGATCTGTCGGGGTTTATCGGCCAAACCACTGTGAACGCTGTGCGCGATACGGTGACGGTGATTGCCGTTTCAGGGTATCTCATTTGGAAGAGTCCACTTTTGTTCTTAATAGTCATCGTGGTGATGCCTACAATTACAATCATGGTGCGGCAAATTTCACATGGGATAAAGGGCACTCAAGCGAACGCCGAAAATGCTATGGGTAATTACATGTCTGGCATCGAAGAGATGACCAATGGCATGCGTACAGTGAAAATAGCAAACCAAGAGCCGGTTGAGCGTGCGCGCCTCAACAAAGCCACGAGCGAAATCAAAGACCTGACCATCCGTCTGCAGGCTCTACAGGCGCTGATGAGTCCCGCTGTCGATGTTATTGCAGCAATCATCTATGTTTTGATCATCGGGGTAGGTGGCTACATGGCCCTAAGCGCGGATTTTGCAATGGATGGCGCGGGCATTATCGGATTCTTAATCGGCATGGCTCTTATTTTTGACCCTGCCCGCCGCATAACAGCATTCTTTGTCAGTATGCAGGCCAGTTTGATCATCCTTGAAAGTCTCCGCTCCCTTTATCGCGAACTTCCTACGATTACTAATGCACCAAATGCGAAAGAGGAATTCAACCGCGCCGGGGACATCATTCTCGATAATGTAACGTTCCAATACTCTGAAAAGCATCCTTTGTTCAAAGGAGTTGATATGATCTTTGAAGGTGGAAAAGTGACGGCAATTGTTGGAGCCACAGGTTCGGGAAAGACATCTGTCCTTAGCTTGATTGCGCGGCTTTATGACGTCACCGATGGCGTGGTGACTATAGGCGGTGAACCGGTGAGAGGGTTGCGTGTTGATAAGCTACGTCAGTCGTTTTCAGTAGTCGCCCAAGACATCGTCATCTTTAATAGCTCAATATGGGAAAACATTCGATACGTGCGCCCTGAAGCCACAGATGAAGAAATTTGGCGGGCAGCTGAGCTGGTAGGTATTGATCAGCTAGTTCGCGACCGAGGTGATGCGCCGTTGGGGCCGAAGGGCTCTCAGCTTTCTGGCGGCCAGAAACAGCGTATTGCTATTGCCCGTGCTTTCCTGCGCTCAGCGCCAATTTTGTTACTAGATGAGGCAACTTCAGCACTTGACCAGCGCACGGAGGAAAAGGTGCGTGAGGCCATATGGACTCTGTCGCAAGGCAAAACCACAATTATGGTTGCACACCGGCTTTCAACTGTGACCCACGCAGATCATATTTATGTGCTGGATGAAGGCATGGTGATTGAAGAGGGTACTCATGTTGGACTGATGGCCAAAGAGGGCCTTTATGCGGCCATGTTCAATGCACAGCGAAGTAGCTATGGTTGATCGAGGGGCAAGGGGCTTATGAGAGGACCCATGTTTGCACTATCGATTACGTCGCCAGAATGTTGGGTGAGGATGCCGAACTTCTTGAAGCGATCATCTACAATGACGACAACCTGACCTATGGAAACATCGTCAGCGTTTACGTCGGACCCGACGAAACAGCCACCGCACTGACCGATGACGGGATAGAAGAGCTGACGGACATGATCCGCGCCGCTCGTATCACCAACAAAACCTGGCATGAGTTCCTTGACGACTTCGTGGATGACACCGATCTGGTGGCACGCATCAAAGCTAAATCACCGCGGTAGCAATGGGGCGGTTACATTCCAGGCGGCCGCGCCAAATGAGAAATGGCTAACTGACATCACGGAGTTCCACATCCGAGCGGGAAAAGTCTATCTTTCCCCGATCATTGATTGCTTCGACGGCCTCGTCATAAGTTGGACCATTGGGACCAGACCGGACGCCGATCTCGTGAACACCATGCTTGATGCAGCGCTAGAAACCATCGCTGACAGCGAAGCGCGGCCCGTAGTCCACAGCGATCGCGGAGGCCACTATCGCTGGCCTGGCTGGCTGGAACGTATAGACGCGGCAAAGCTCGTTCGGTCGATGTCGCGAAAGGCGAGCTCGCAAGACAATGCCGCATGTGAAGGCTTCTTCGGGCGCCTAAAGACTGAGTTTTTCTATCCTCATGATTGGCGGGCCTTCACCGCGGCCCAGTTTATTGACGAGATTGACGCCTACATCCGCTGGTAAAACGAAACACGCATCAAGATGTCCCTTGGTGGCAGAAGCCCAATCGAATACCGTAAAAGCCTCGGCCTTATGCCGTGAAAACAGTCCAAGGTTTTGTCCGCACCCCCCCGGCTCAGTTTTGGGTGCAAATCAACACGCTGGATGAAATCCGTGGGAACAGGTAGGAAGTGTCAGACTCGAAACACTAGGATAAATTTCAGGAATAAACGTTTGCCAAAATCGGAGAAAAAATGGTTAAATTTTTTGATAAGCTGTCGGCTAAACGAGCGAAAAGTAATAATGACCTCAACGCATACGGCATCATCATGCGTCATATGAACGCTCCACCTATGACTATTGATATGCATGTTGACCCAGAGACATTTGAACACCTTCAGAAATTGGTCGAGGAAACTTGGTCACGCTTGGGACAGGAAGACGCTCACTGGTCCGTAATTACAGATGAGAAGTTTCGTAAGGATCGGCTGAAAAGCCATAAAGACGAATTTTTTAAGATGGGTGAAGGAGACATTGCGCGGGTTGATGCCGCCTTCAGCCGCGTGGGCGCGTCCCTTTCCAATGTAGAGTCGGTGATGGATTTTGGATGTGGAGTTGGGCGACTATCGATTCCCCTCGCACGCAAAACCAAGTACGTTTTAGGCGTTGACATCTCCGCTGCGCATTTGCATGAAGCAAAAGCTAATATTGATCAACAGGGTTGCGGCAACATTGAATTGTTCAGAGCGGAATGTATTGACGATATCAGAAAATTGCCAGAATTTGAACTAGTCTATAGCATTATCGTGCTCCAGCATAACCCACCTCCCGTCATGTTGAAAATTCTTGATGCCCTATGTTCTCGGGTTAAACCGGATGGATATCTTTATGTTCAAGCTCAGACGTATCGGTCAGGGTACAGTTACTCCGCTAAAGATCATTTAGAAAACCCGTCTGAAGAAATGGAAATGCACATTCTGCCACAACACGTATTTCTTGGAACTATCCAAGACGCCGGGCTAACTATTCTGGAAATTATGGAAGATGGCGCGGCGGGAGATTTACAATACACATCACAAACTGTTCTTGCACGCAAGAGATGAACTAGTGTTCCTCACCTGACATAGGATTCCCGAGATCTGGCAGATGACCCGTTGCGACGGTTAGCCTGATCAGATGGGGCATCCTTCCCGTCTTCATAGCCCAGATGTGCCGTCAGCTCAGCCCCCAGCATCCGTTCCATCAGCTTGATCTTGAGCTCTTTCATGGGCCCGGCATCGCCAAGCAAATCTTCAGGCCGCTCGCAGCCCTTCAGAAGTTCGTCCAACAGTTCCTTGGAAATCGTCATAGTCTTTGCTCCTCTCAGGAAGCATGGACCAGATCCCAGTTACACAGAAGACAGGACACTCTCTCATGGCATGGGCCGAAAAACGCAACATTCGGCTTGAATACATCCAACCCGGAAAGCCGCAGCAGAACGCCTATATCGAGCGCTACAATCGCACAGTTCGCGGTGAATGGTTGGGCCAATTTATCTTTGAAACCATCGAGGAGGCGCAAGACCAGGCAACGGAATGGCTCTGGACTTACAACAACGAGCGACCCAACATGGGCATTGGCGGCATCACACCCGCCATGAAACTGAAAACAGCCGCGTGAATTCTATGGCTGAGCCCCATTAAAAATGGGGGGATTACCGTTCAACACTTCACCATTCCAAAGAGAAACGCCGGCCCCGGGAGGCCGACGTTTCCGTCTTGAAGGATGCGACGGCTTCAACCGCCACTCCTTGTATCTTAGCTTACGAAGAAGATATCGCTAGCAGTCAGCGTGCCATTGATCCCCGTAAGGTCAATGATGTCGTCTTCGTCGCCGGTGTCAGTGAAGTTCGCACCATCCCAAGACGTGTCACCGTTGTAGTCGATCCGCAGCATTTTGTTTACATCGTCGTAGATCAGCGTCCCTTCGATGTTCGTTGCTGCTGTCCCTACACCACTCAAGAAGGTGCTGAAGGCAACAGCGGCGCCATCGTCACCGTTCGAGTACGGGATACCGGTGATCTCATCGTTGACGTCAGACGCATCCAACCGGATCAGGTCACCCTCTGATGCATCGAAATCGTTGATCGTCGCGATCGTGCTCGAAACATCTGCACCGTTGTAGATGTTGTCCAAGGCAAACGTATCAGCCCCACCGTTACCTGTCGCCACATTCACCGCCGTCAGATTATCAAACTCGATGATATCGTCCTGACCTTGACCAACGAGCGTACCGAGCAGAAGAACGGATGTAGCATCTCCATCAATAGTCCGGACATCGAACAGCGTCGCGTTTCCGGCATCTGCGCTGGTTGCGTTCCCAACACTATCCGTGAAGAGGCCTGCAGAGATATCGACGAGATCGCCGACACCGTTGCCCCAGCCATTGTCCAGAGCACCTTGCTCAGCACTGATATCGATCACGATTTGCGTATCGCTGGCTGACACGAACGTAGCTGCTACCAAGTTGTTGCCATCCACCGTGATTGCAGTGGGGTCGAATGTACCCGAGTTCGCATTGATCTCAGCTCCATCAAACGTACCATTCAGGATAAGTTGCTGGCTCTCCGAGTCCCAGGTTGCGAAATCGACACTGAACGCCGGCCCAGTTTGATCCACAACGAAATCAAAGCTGTCAGTCGCCGTATTGCCAGCCTGATCGGTTGCTGTTGCCACCGCTGTCCACGTGCCATCAGGACCAAAGATGTTGGCGATACTGCCAAGTGTAGTAATCGTTCCACCGGCAAGTGCCTGCGGCGTGAAACTACCGATTGAAACACCGCTCGGATTGAAGAGCTCTACGGTTACATTCTGGCCATCCTCGATATTGGTCCCCGTCACTGAGAAGGTCAACCCGCCGGCCTGATCTTCTGCGAGAGTGATAATATCGTCATCTACAATCTCACCACCGATACCCGTGACGGAAAGTGCGGCCTGTGTGTCCACTGTCACAACAGTGGCTGCAGACGCCGCGCTGACATTACCCGCCAAATCGGTCTGCACTGCGGTGAAGCTGTGCGCCCCATCCGCAAGAGCAGCGGTCGTGAAGGACCAGTTCCCCGAGCCATCCGCAGTGACCGTACCAAGAGACACCATATTATCGAAGATTTCAACAGACGCACCTGATTCGGCCGTACCGGTCAACGTTTGCGTGTTATCGTTGGTGAGGCCATCCGCGGTGGTACCGTTCGGACCAGCAGTGTCATCCGCCGCACTGACGATAACCGGTGCTGCAACAGTGGTATCGATCACCAAGTCTTGCGAAATCGCAGCGCTTTGCTGGACAGCGCCAAACTCATCAGTGACCGTCGCTTGCATGGTGTAAGTCCCGTCACCGCCCGTTACCGGCACGGAAATGTCGACATACCCATTGGCGATATCGGCTGCTGTGAGGACCGCATTGATGGTCGCTCCACCGTTCAATCCCGGCGGAAGTTGCAGATTGACGGTATCTCCAACACGGGCACCTGTACCATCGGTTGCATTGCTAAAGGACACACGCACCACAGGGTCAGTACCATCGGTGCCATCATCGCTCGTGATGAAATCCGAATTGGAAGCACCAGTGTCGTCGGTCACGGAAACAAACCCAGTCGGTGCATCCGGTACAACCGTATCGACCAGCTGGAAGTCACCACTTGCCATGCTGACCGTATCCGGCAGAAGGATCTGCAGATCCTGGCCGTTCAGGATGCCGTTGTCATCCAGATCGATCCAAAGCTCGCGGGTATCCTGCTGGAAGACCACGTCCGCTTCACCGTCACCCATGTTACCGGGGAGCGAGACAAGACCTTGAGCCGAACCGAAGTCGGCGGCATTACCAACGAACTCCAGCGAGATCGTGACACCACCTGCATCCTGAAGGACGGATTCTTCGATCACGATGTCATGGCTACCCGACACGAAGTTGTTCACGATGTCTTCCATCCCACCCAGAGAGTCGGAGCGATTGACATAGCGGATGTCATCCGCACCAGAAGCACCGTCTGGGCCACTATTGATGATGTCACGACCGCCGCCACCGGTGATGGTGTCGTTGCCCGTACCACCGTCGATGGTGTCATTGAAGTTCCCCGCACCTCCGAAGAGGACGTCGTCGTCTGCACCACCGGTGATGACGTCAGCACCGGTACCACCGTCGATGGTGTCGTTGCCGGCGCCGCCGTCGACAGTGTCGTTGCCGCCGTTAGAAACAACACTGTCGTTATCATCGCCGGTGAAGATGTTATCCGCACTGATGCCAGTCGTCAGAATATCCTTGGCACCGGTGCTGCCGACCTGACCATTATACGTGATTGCGGCGCCATAGTTGCCACCATTCACGACGAGGTTCTCGCCATCCCAGTTGCCGGTTCCATTTCTGCCGTCAGCGTTAATGGTCAATGCCGTCGGAGAAGCACCGCCCGTTCCAAGCTCTATAGTGTAGGTACCAGAGAAATCCTCGCCGACATTGATGATCTCAACGCCACGCATGCTCGAAAGATCAGCGGTTTGGCTGCTGCCGGACGTGAAGATATTCACAGTGTCCTGGTTGCCCGAGCCACCAGTCAGCGAGTCCGCCGCGGTGAAATCATCGAAGTCCGCGTTGAAAGTCAGCGTCGACGTCGATGCACCACCGTTAATCGTGTCGTTGCCACCTGTGAACAGGTTCACAACCAGGTCGTTGTCGAACGCTGCATCTAACACAACGTTGTCGTTACCCGCACCACCGTTGATGGTCACGATACCAGCTTCATCGGCTTCTGCACCGAGGGTTGCCACAACCTGGTTCACACCGGTCAGGACTTCCATGCTGGAGACGTTGGTAAAGTCGTCATCAATGAACGTGCCTGAAAGCTGGTTCAGCGTGTCCGTGCCAGTGTTGCCGTTGATGGTCGTCGACGACCCCATATCACCACCAGCGATAGAGAAGGTGTCGTTGTTGGCACCACCATCCCAGTTGATGTTGTTGTTGAGGCCGATGTTGTTCTTGGTGAAGTTGTCGACACCAGCGCCACCTATCACAGTGAAAGCGAAGTCAGCATCGACAGGGTTCCCACCACCAGCGATATTCACGTTCAGTGTATCATTCGCATCAGTCACGTTGGAGCTGTTGATCAGGATCGGAGTCACCGTGCCAACATTACCATCCTGGAAATTGATGGTGTGCGTGTCGGCATCAATACCCACCGTACGATCACCACTGCCTTCCATGATATAGTTCTCGATGGAAGTCACCGTGTCGAGGTCAACGTTGGCAACGATACCAGCGACCGGACCAGTCTGGTTCATCAGCTTCACAGAGTCCGAACCAGAACCACCGTTGATCGTGTCGGAGAAGTCCAGATCGGTGCCTTCCACCTCGATGACATCTGCACCACCGCCAGTGTTGACGTTGTCCGTGCCACCGGCCAGCAGGACCGTGTCGTTCCCACCACCGGTGTTGATATTCATATTGGCATTCGAATCGATCACCGTGAGGTCGTTGCCAAACGTTTGAGCATTGATTGTCGTGCCATTGAGTGCGACACCGGAGGCATCAACAACCTGGATACCAGCTGCTGCGGCATTGGAACCCAAGTTGAGCGTACCACCACCTGCAGTGTCGATCACCCGCAGGGTCTCGATGCCACTCACATTGGCGAAGGCCGCGTCATTCAGCGTACCACCGTTCAGATCCACAACCAGGATGTCGCCGAGCTGAGTAGTGCTGCTGATATTGCCAGCCGTGTTCTCCGTGACATCGACCGGACGGTTGTCACCACCTTCGATCTGATCACCTGCATCGAGGAAGGTCCCCATGTTGATGATGTCATTGCTGGCACCACCAGTAACCTGGATATCCTCGTCGACGGTGTTGTTGAAGTTGACGAAGAGTTCTTCGCCAAGATCCAGGTCGGAACCATCGATATGGATACGCGGATTACCACCGTTGCTGAGAACACCATCGTGCGAGGTATTTGTACCGTCGGCGTTGGTGAAATTGTTCGGCGCAGTGCCATCACCAATATTGACCGTAAGGTCCGCACCATTGGCGACACCGGCATCTTCCGCTTTCAGCGTCTGAATACCAACGATATTGGCCCCGAGATTTGCTGTGCCGCGTCCACGGGCAACGATGGCGTCATTCCCGCCATCCCCGTCAATCGTGTCGTTGAGGTTGATGTTGTCAGGGTCGCCGATGAACTCGTCGTTCCCAGCACCGCCAATCAGATTATCGGCTCCGCCGGCAAAGAAAATGTCATCATCGCCAGCCGAACCGATGATCGTATCGCTGTTGTTGCTGTCGATAACATTCATCTTCTCGTCCAGCGTCGAGAAGTCCAGGTTCAGGGAGCCACCCGAGGAACGACCGTCAACAGTCGTCTCGGCACCACCGCCACCAACACGAGCGTCATGTTCGTTTTCGAACACGGAATTATTGCCAATGGTAAAGGTATGCGTTCCGGTACCATCCAGCTCAATGTTTTCAAACTCCTGCACGAAGTTCAGGCCATTTACGTCGCCGCTCGACCCGCCAACCAAGAACAGGTTGTCGAAGTCGTCGCCACCGCGCAGCTGATCAACAAGGTTCAGAGCGCCACCGTTTTCATCGGTACCATCCAAAACTTGAACCACAGTTGTGACATTGTCGTTACCAGACCCAGCATCGACGATTTCATCGTCAGTGCCCGTAGTACCAACCGATGAGTTGCCAGATGCGGCTGCGGCACCGGTGTGAATGGTGTCGTTGCCATCATCACCGGAGATGTTGTCGCTGCCATCACCGCCATCGATGACGTCGTTGTTGTCGCCACCGGAGATGATGTCGTTCCCGGCGTTGCCCAGGAGGGTGTCGTTACCGGACCCGCCTTGCAGGTTGTCGTTGCCGGTGTGGCCATCAAGAATATCAGCCCCACCGTTGCCGATGAGCGTATCGTTCGTGCCCTCGCCGCCTTCGAAGATATCGCCAGCCTGGCCACCCTGGAAGGTCACGTTGCCACCAGCATTCCGTGCCGATGCCAAGACGGGCGCCGTCGAAGCAGACGCATCGATCTGCGTCACCGTGCTCGAAAGCGGATTCTCGAAACCGCTGATTTCACGGCTGCCAGTCGCGCCCGTGATACCTACGTCGCCATCCGGATCGCCAATAACCAGTGCGTTCTCGGTCGCAATGTTCAGGAACGTATTGCCCGAATTCAAATCAGCAATCGAAACAACCGACCCGTTGGCTGCACCAGTATCGAGGTCGATCGTGTTGACCTGGGTGTCAATGTTGATGTCTCCGGCATCGGTGAGGTTGGTGTCGCTGTCCAGAACGGTCAGGTTCACTTCCGCATTCGGGAAGGCACCGAAGTCACCGTTGCGGATGTCCAGCGAGGTATCAGACCCGCCCGTCAGGTTATCGACAATCAGATTCACTTCCGGACGGCTATCGCCATCCATATCCGGGTTCAGGTTGGCAAAATTCCAAACCACATCATCCGTGCTGTTCTTGTTGATGTAGGTCTGCACACCGTTCGAGCTCGACATATCGAAGATCGTGGTCTCGTCGGAGTCGTTCGTATGCTGGAAATTTTGCACATTCATAAGAGTGAAAGCAGAGTAGTTCCGGTTCCCACCCAAAATGGCACCCGAAGTGTTGAATACCAACGTGTTGTTGCCACCAGCGCCATTAATCGAGTCACCGGCGTTCAGTTCATTCTGGCCACCAATGCCGTCACGGCTGTCGGCGCCGAGGTAGGTATCGTCGTTCGCACCGCCATTCAGGGTGTCTGTATTCGGCGTCAGAACGTCGGCAACCGGCGTAACGTCGATGGTCACAGTGGCCGTCTGCGGCGCACCATTGCCATCAGTCACCGTGTAGGTAAAGGAGTCGGCGCCGTTATAATCGGCATTCGGTGTGTAAATGTAGCTCCCATTGGCCTGCATGACCAAAGTGCCGTTGGACGGACCGTCACCCGCCTCAACGCTGAAGGTGAGAACGTCGCCGTCTGCGTCCGTTGCGGAGACAGCGCCCTGAAGCGCAACGTCTTCGAAAGTGGTGACCGATTGCGCCGACGGAACCGGCAGGTCGTTCACGGGGTTCACAGTGATCGACACGGTCGCCGTGTCGGTGCCGCCGTTACCGTCGGAGACCGAGTAGGTGAAGGAGTCGGTGCCGTTGAAGTTCGCATTCGGAGTGTAGGTGTAGGTCCCATCCGGGTTCATCACCACGGTGCCGTTGCCGGCTTGTGCTGCAAGTGCGAAGGTCAGGGCATCGCCGTCTACATCCGTTGCCGTAACGGAAGCGTTCAACACCGTATCTTCGTTAGTGGTCGGCGTTGTACCGGCTGCGACCGGAGCGTCGTTCACCGGGTTGACGGTCACGGTCACGGTTTCGGTGTCGGTGCCACCGTTGCCGTCATCGACGGCGTAGGTGAAGGTGTCGGTGCCGTTGAAGTTGGCGTTCGGCGTGTAGGTGTAGCTGCCGTCCGGGTTCATGGTGACCGAGCCGTTGGCCGGGTCCGAGAACACGCTGTAGCTGGGTGCGCCGCCATCGACATCGGTCGATGAGACCGAGCCGTTCACGGCGGTGTCTTCGTTGGTGGTGGAGACGATTCCGGTCTGCGCAAGCGGATCGTCATTGACCGCGGTCACAGTGAGGAAAACAGTGCCGGCATCGGTGCCACCCTTGCCGTCATCGACGGTGTAGGTGAAACTGTCGGCGCCATTGTAGTTGGCATTCGGCGTGTAGGTATAGGTGCCATCCGGGTTCATAGTGACGGTACCATTGGAGGGGCCGTCGCCTGGCTCGACCGTGTGAGTCAGCGTGTCGCCATCGGCATCGTCGGTCTTGTCGCTCACGTCGCCGTTGAGCACGTTGTCCTCGAGGACGCTGTCGCTTTCGTTCGCCGCGGTTGGTACTTCGTTGAAGAACTCGTCCGTGGCGGTCTTGGCATCGACCAGCGTCTGCGGATCGCTGGTCACGCCGTTGAGCGCGTTGACGGCAGCGTCGTAGTTCGGATCGGGGTTGACCGGGTCAACATTGTCAACACCGAAGGCCTCGGCGGCATCCTTCCAGTCGAGGCCGGCTTCGATCCGGTTCAGGAGCGCTTGCTCGTCGGCAGCCTGTGCGCCCTCGACGATCTTGACGATTACTTCGCCAATCGTGAACGTACCCGATTCCAGAACGTTGCCCCAGAAGTTCACACCTTCTGGATCAGGGAAGCGGCCGAAGAGATTGATGTAAACATCTTGAAGAAAATCAATCGTGTTCGGCAGATCTGCCGTGTTCGTGACACCCGGCTCCAGGTCGTAAACCTTGCGGGTTTCCGGCTGGTTGAAAAAAAGGTCAGCAATTTCCGTGAAGCTGAACCCGGGCACGCCATCTGCGTCGCCATCCAGATTTTCTTCGAGCAGCGGGGTCCAGAAGCCAAACCCGTTGGGCTCTGCCGCACGACCGAAATATGCCGTGTAGATGAGCTGGATTTGCTGTGCCGCGGTGAGCGATCCGATATTAAAGGCCATGATCTCAACTTCCCTCTTAATTAAGTCCGGCTTCGCTGAGCCTGTAAATTCCGTTTCTGTCACATTCTGTCACAGCCTGCCGACCCACACGAAGGATGGAATCCAGACGTCGACAAACGGTTTCCCGACGCGGACCACAGACTGTACAGTGATCTCTCTACCCCTCAAAGGGATTTATGGCAAGGAAAAGATGTATAGTGAAAGGTATACCCCCACGCATAAATTATTTAAAATATTGATTTCATTAATTTTTATCCTAAATCCGAGAAAGTAGCGAATTTGCAACAGGGCCCATCCTGGCAAAGGTCCCGCCGCGACCCGGAGAGCGCACGGTTGGGATCGGCCTAGGCCGCGACCCGACGGCAACTTGCGTTAGCCTCACAGGTATCGGCTTCCCAACACCTCCGGCGCACCCTTGTTGACAGCTGTCAACTCCGACCCCGAAGTCACGGCACCGCGCCGTGTTGACAGCAGTCAACTGCACACCGGTCGGGACTGAGAAGGGCTATGACCATCGGCCCTGGCGAGAAGGCGACGTCCGCGACCTTTCGTGTCAGACTGCGCAGGTATCCGATGGGGTGGACGCCCCCCGGCGGCATCAAAATGTGCTAAAGTAGCGGGTGTTGAAACACTGCTAAGAGGAGAGCGTCCATGAACGAAGTTAACAACATCGGCCTGGATTTGGCCAAGAACATATTTCAGCTACATGGCGCCGGGGCGGACGGATCTGTTGTATTCCGGCGCAAGCTGTCGCGGGCGCAGCTGTTAAAGTTCCTGAGTGATCAGCAGCCTTGCGTGGTGGCCATGGAGGCTTGCGCAAGCGCCCATCACTGGGGCTAGGCAATCGGCGATCTTGAGCACCGGGTTCGGTTGATACCGCCAGCCTATGTGAAGCCTTTCGTGAAGCGTCAGAAAAATGACATGGCCGGTGCGGAGGCGATCGCTGAGGCAGCGTCCCGTCCGACCATGCGGTTTGTTGATGGCGTGGATGCCCCCGACCAACTGGCATCGTAATGTGCCACTGTGGTGTTTCAGAAAGCATCAACAAAGGGAGAGTATCCATGTCAGAAGTCGCCATGATCGGCATAGACCTTGCAAAGCGTGTGTTTCAACTTCACGGGGCTTGCGCGAATGGAGCGGTTGTTTTTCGCAAAAAACTGACACGTATTCAGCTTCTTGCGTTTATGAGCCAACAATCGACCTGCGTCGTTGCGATGGAGGCGTGTGCGACTGCGCACAGCTGGGGCCGAGAGTTTGAGAAGCTTGGACATACCGTGCGATTGATTGCGCCAAACTATGTGAAGCCGTTCGTTAAACGACAAAAGAACGATGTTGCAGACGCCGAAGCCATCGTTGAAGCGGCATTACGACCAACCATGCGGTTTGTAGAACTAAAGTCTGAAGCCCAGCAGGCGCGGGCCATGCTGTTTCGCACACGCCAGATGTTTGTCGGTCAGCGCACCCAAACGATCAACGCATTACGTGGCCATCTAGCTGAGCACGGCGTTGTTGCGCCGCAAGGCGCTATCCAGGTCAAACGCTTGGCCGACGCAGTTGCAGATGAAACCCTTGGTTTGCCAGCGGGCGTTCGAGAGCTCGCCAAAGTATACCTCGTCCAGATCGAAGATCTCAGTGCTCAGATTGCAGCACTGGATCGACAGATGAAGGGTGCCGCCAAAGAAGCTGAAGCGGCACGTCGCGCCCAGACCATGCCGGGCGTGGGACCAATCACGGCTTTGGCCATAGAAACCTTTGCGCCTGACCTGAACTGCTTTCGCCGAGGTCGGGATTTTGCCGCATGGTTGGGTTTGGTCCCCAAGCAGACCTCGACGGGCGGCAAACCTCGCCTTGGTAAGACCTCAAAGATGGGCCAACGCGACATTCGACGGCTACTGATATCCGGTGCAATGGCTGTTCTGCAGGCCGTTGAACGCTTTGGAAAGCCCCATAATGGTTGGTTAATCTCCATGTTGGAACGCAAACCCCGTATGCTGGTCGCCGTTGCATTAGCGAACAAAATGGCTCGTGGCCTGTGGGCCATGGTGACGAAGCAAGAGGACTACCGAAACCCGGCAACGATGGCATAAGCGCAATGCAACGTACATCAACACCCGGGACTTGAGTGTGTGAGGAGATCGAAGGACAGTAAGGGAAAATGATCGGAAAGATCCGGACCAGACAAAACAGTTTTACTGCAGGAGCCAATGAGCTCGATTTGTTGATCTGTCTTTGGTTCGCGCATCGCCATACCGGCCCGCGGCTAAATTAATTGCTGCAACGAGAGGCCTGATACATGACCGCATCCGATCACACACTCAAACCGTTCAGAAATCTCTTGCACCAACGGGGGCATCCATACATGCAGTAAAGAGCGAGGTTCAGCAGGCGAAGGCAATGGCGTATCGTACCCGCGACCTGCTGGTGAGGCAGCGCACCCAGACAATCAATGCGCTTTGGGCCCATCTAGCCGAGCAAGGTATCGTCGCGCCCGCCGGTCCTGCCCATGTTGGCCGACTTGCAGCAGTTGTCGATGGCGACGACGGCAACCTGCCTGCGGCGGTGCGGGAACTGGCGCGCTTACTTCTGGACCAGATCGAAGATCTAAGTGAGAAAATCTCTGGCTTGGATACCGAGCTACGCAGACGTGCGGCCGCCGACGATACTGCGAGGTGGCTGACGACGATTCCGGGCATTGGTCCGATCACCGCTGCGGCTATCACCACTTTCGCGCCACCGATGGTGACCTTCTTGAAGGGCCGGGATTTTGCGGCCTGGGTCGAGCTCACGCCAAGACAGCATTCGAGCGGCGGCAAGGAACGTCTTGGCCGAACGTCGAAGATGGGCCAAAAAGATATGCAAGATCAGCATGCGGTCCGGGTGTTTGAGCACCTCAAGCGGCTTGGGATGGAAATGTTCGTCCAGACCTTGAATTTGATCAGCGTTGAACACGCGGTAGGACTTCAAGAAGGGGATGGTCTTGGGGTCATCGGTTGCCGTCGCATCATCTGATGCGTCTGTGTTGCGGTCTCGCTCGGCGGTGCCGTAATAGACAACAACCGAGGACCTTGATCCCTTGACGATCTTTGCGTCCAGCTCATTTGCCTGCCGCAATGTCATCCAATAGGGCGACGTATACCCGGCCATCAGGGTGCGCATGGTCAACAGAAAATTATTGATCCCCTGGTAGGGCTCGCCGTTCTGGCGCAAGGGGACAGAGCTGCCGCCGACCTGCCAGGGTCTGCGCCAGGGCAAAACGCCCCGGTCGATCATGCTGATGAGTTCTTTGTGATTGACGCAGCAGCGTCGAATTTTGGTTTGGTGGATTTGGCCATGAATAGCCTCCGAAATCAGGAGCGCGTGGAAACCACGCGCGGATCGGAGATTGGTTCAAATGACTAGCATAACTGGCTGGCTGGGTTCGTCAGGAGCCCTGCCAGACCCCGGCCCCAAACTCCGGATCCAACAAGACCCAAAGCCCGCTTCCGTAATGGGGCGGGCCTCTGTCAAGGGTTTCGGGCAAGTCAAATTTCCCGGCGAAGATCTCATTCTTCACCGACTTTTAAGGCACAAATTCAGAAGCTTACTTTTTCTTTTCACTGCATCCGAACGTCAGGACTGAAGGACACCCCCCTGTCCGGGCTTCGCTCTTCCGTCCGTAGTCAGCCTCATGGCTGCCACTCTATGCCTGGTCCAAATCTGGTCCTGGGTGCCCATCTTTCACGCGTATTCAGCGATTGCCGATAACTTGCGGGCTTCCGGCATCTCCAGGAACCTCGTCCCGGCAAGGGACCTCGTCGTACCTGTCGTCAGGTGCAGTGCGTTCCTCCATCCGATCAAGTTCTGGAATTGTTTTACTCAGACCGTTGCCGGGCTGCTCTGCGCATGGCGGAATGGTGTGCCGTCTCGCCACATGCGGTGCAAAACAACGCCAATACGCCGCGCAAGTGCAATCAAGGCCCGTTTCGATCCACGCCGATGGGCCACTCTGAGCGCCCAGGCCTGGAGCCAGTTTGGTGACCCTCGGTGCATCAAGATCATCGCCGCTTGATACAAGGCCGTTCGAAGGGCCCGGTCGCCGGCTCGAGTAATTTGCCCGACAATGTCCATCTCTCCGGATTGAGTGCGCCTCGGCGTCAGCCCCACCCACGGACCAACATCCTTCGATCGCACAAACCGGGTCGGATCGTCGATCGCGGATTTGACCGTCAGGGCGACGATCCGACCGACGCCCGGCATCGTCATCATCAGACGGCAAACGTCGTCTTGTTTTGCCAGATCCGCGATTTTCGCATCCAATTCAGCCAACTCGACGCGCAACTGCGCACGCGCGCGCAGAAGAGCCTCCGTCGACGCGGACAAGATATCATTCTGCTCAACCAGTTCCCTTACCCGAGCCTCGTACCTGATCCGGGTGACATGCCCCAGCTTCAAGCCGAAATTCCGCAAAACACCCCGCATGGAAAGCTCAAGGTTGATGATCGCCTGTTGAACTGATTTTCTTGCAGCCAGCAACGCACGGATTTCCTGGGAGGACACGGATTTGCGGTGCACGGGCCTGTACCAACCCATTTGAAGCAACCGCGCAATCCCCTGAGCATCGCGCCGGTCAGTTTTGATCGGCATGGCTTTCAAGGCGGCCTTCACCAATCGCGTTTCCATCATGACCACGTCAAACCCAGCCTCTTCCATCCCCTTGCTCAGCCATTGGGACAGAGGTCCAGCTTCCAGACCGATCGCGGCGATCGAAAATGGCAGGGTGCCGATCGCGCGCACCAAAGCTTCAGGCTCGCTCTCCGCCTGCAATTCTTCAACAATCTTCCCCTGCGGCCCCAGCACACAAATCGCCGTGCTTGCCAGAGATACATCCAGTCCGATAAATACATTCATGTCGTTGCCCTTCTATTCCTAGGAAGTGAGGCGCATGGAAACATACGACCTCGTAGACGCGCTGCAGGCGCATCAAGGGCAACGGCACTCCACATCATGCTGACAAACAAGCGAAACATGTCCGATTCGCCGACAGCCCCATTACGGCATCTTTCACGTGTCTGAGACCCCAACAGCATTAACTGGGGTCGATACCGGTTGGAGGCTACAAAAATCCCATGACACCTAGGTACACAAGCCTCTATTTATATGACCCCAACCAGCTTTGCTGACCTCCCAAATCGTTGAGAAATCATTGGCGGAAGCTACCTCCCCCGGAGTGCTGCCTTTTTCCACTCCAAGATTAGAGAGAATCTTCAGCTGTTGCACGCTTGGGAAGAAAGCACTCATGGAAATTGGAGAATGGCAATCCTCGCAGAAGATAACTGAGCAGTCTTCGCGAACCCTGCGCGGCACCCGATAAAAATGCTTAAAATTTGAGCACTGAAGGCTCAAACGCCATACACCTCCCCGTTAGCAGCCTCGGACAAGGCCCCTGACGGGAGCAACATAGCAAACTCGAAATACAAAAGGCTCAGGACTTCGGTAACGGGGTCGTATCAGTCAAGAGGATTCGGGCAAACAGAGTGATTCACCAGAGCGGTGCTTTTGGTTCGTCGCGCCCTTACTGCTTTCCGTCGCGGCTTTTGGCTGCCACCAGATTGCGCTGGACCATTGAGGAATGCGTCCTGCGCGCCAAGGATGATCTCGGTCTTGAGTATTGCGAGGCCCGATTCTGGCACGGATGGCATCGACACATGAGTCTGGGATGGCCGTTGCCGCTTTTCTCGCACGCCTCAGCGCTGATCAGCATCGCACGGCATTCAGCAAACCGAACAAAACTTGGCCGCGGGGTCAGCCGGAAGCAGCGTGATCTTCAGGCTTCGAAACACCCTGACCACAGTGGGAATCCGTCACCAAATCGCCCGCCTCTTGCTGCGGCCAATACTGACCGTCGCCTTCATCTGGGATTGGTTGCGATGGCGCCGCAAACACCAAACCGCCGCGGCCATCGCTCATCGGAAACGTCGCCTACATGCGCAACTTCTGTGGTACTAAAATGACACGCAGGAAAGGAAACGGAAGCCACCGGATAATTTTACAAATTTCGACACTATTTTCATACCCCCGACGTCCCGTGGTTGTATTCGCTGGCGCGACAGCTGATATGCCAGAGGGACGTTGAAAGGGAAGCCATGCAACGCGAGGCAAAAAAACGACGACGCCCTTCCCTGTCGCTGCCAATTCTGCGCACTTCGCGGAACCAGCACCGGGCCGGAACCCTTACCCTCGGCAATCTGCTGTCCGAACTTGGCGAGACGTCCTTTGGCTGGGCCATCGTGGTGTTTTCGTTGCTAACCCTGCTGCCGCTGCCGCCCGGATTTACGCTGATCACCGCCCTGCCACTTTTGATGACAACCGGCCAGATGATAATGGGCTATCCCCATGTGTGGCTGCCTGCCCCGCTGGCGCGGCTACAGCTTGATCCCGTGAAACTGCGGCGCACTGTACTGCGCCTTAGACCCGTAACCCGAAGGTTGGAGCGGATACTGACGCCGCGCTATACGGGGCTTTTCGCGCGGCATAATGAACGGCCGCTTGGCGTGCTGTTGTTCGTGATTTCCTTTGCACTCTTTCTGCCGGTGCCACTCAGCGGTTGGTTTCCCGCCGTTTCCATGTTCATCGTCGGCGTCGGTCTGGTCGAGCGTGACGGATTGGTCAGCGCGCTGGGTCTGATCTTTGGTGGTGCCTCGGTTTTATTGACAACCACCATTGTGATACTTGTTTTCACTGGCGCAGACGCATTGATCAACTAGGGTCACCGAACCCACTGGCTTTTGCTATTTCGTCACGGCACAAAGCCGGCCCTAGTCTTTGCTCTGACTATTGTCGTTGGGAAAAAGCCCGTCCGGTTCGATCCCCCGCTTTTCAGCGCTGGCGCGAACGGCATCTTGCAGGGCTCTGCTGCGGCTCAGCAGCCGCCGAAAGCGCGCCTCATCCAGCACAAGAAGCGTCGACGGTACGATGGCGCGCACCTCGACACGGCCAACTCTTTTCAGCAAGATCGCCATCTGGCCAAACATCTCGCCGCGTCCCAATCGCCATGTCTGCCCCGCTGATGCCAGTTCGACCGCACCGGACGCGATAAAGAAGACGCTTTTGGCCAAAGTATCCTTGCGGACAATGATATCACCTTCATTGACGTAACGGGTTTGAAACGCCCGCCCAAGCCGCCTGAGCGCGGCATCGTCGAGACCCTGAAACAATGGAAGCTGCCCCACCAGCTCAATCCGCCGAAGCGCGATGTCAAGGCGCGGGCGTTCCTCGGCGGCGGCGCGGCGCGCGACAAGATCTTCCATCAGCTTGGTATAGACTTCGGCACCGATCAGCCCGTCCTCGCGCATGGTGGTATATTCGCGCTCTTCCAACCGTAGGGCCGTGCGGCGAATGAAACGCCGTTCCAGCTCTTCGGCGTAGCCGGGGTATTGCAACCGCAAACCTTCAAGTGCGGTCGAGACGGCTTCGATCCGGCGTGCCAGAAGTTCGTGCAAAAGATCGGCCAACCGACGGCCGTGAATGCGGCGGATGCGGCCATCAATAAAAGCACCCAGATCGCGCAAGACCAGACGTTGCGACAACAGCAGCTCGAACCGGTCTGCTGTCATGCGCACCAGCGGGCCGGAAATTCGCAACCTGCTGTGCATCACGCCCGCAGCCCTAAACCCGCGACCATAGGCAACGCTGCGACGTCCGGCACGTTGGTAACCACTGCGCCCGCCAGACCGCGCGCCTTCGATCAGACGGTCGGCATCCGACAACACCTGTTCCGCCATCCGCGCCGAAATCGTGCGTTCGCGCACCCGCGACAGGATGGTGTCACGTTCGTGACCGGCCAGCGCGATCAGACCCAATGTCACCCTGTCACGGTCAAGGATGTCGACACTGTCTTCGGCGCTGTGCACAGCTTGCTCCAGCCTGTCACCGAACCGCTTTGCTTCCGAGCGGACGATTTCATGGCTCAGGTCATAGTTCTCGGTCGTGCGGGCCACATCCTCGCGCACGGTTTGCAGGGCCACGGCGACCACCTGCCGCGAAAGCGCTTCGTCGATCGGAGACAACCGGTCCAGCCCAAGCCGCCGGATGACCCAGCGCAGCGTTGTCCCCTGCAAAATCAGGGTGAAAAGTGTAAAGCCGGTGGCCAGAATACCCACCACACGCTGAATCCCGTCGGGCACTCGAAAGCTCTCGGTGACGGCAAGTGCCAGCGCCAGCGTCACCGCACCACGCAATCCACCCCAAAGAATGGCAATCCGGTATGGCCGGTCCACCGAGGGCGAAACGCGCAGCATTGTCAGCAGCGGCAGCAACCCGAACAAGACCACCACCCGCGCGGCAATGGCAGCAAGGACAACAACGCCGACCAGCACAAAATCCCCGATCCGCACTTCTTCTAGAAGCCGTGGAATCAACAGGGCGGCAAGGATAAAAATCAGCGCTCCCGCCCAATGCGCCAGCACTTCCCAAATCTCGCGCAGGTTCGCCCATGCCTGCGGTGGCAATCGCCCCGGCCCCGTCAGGTTCAAGGTCAGCCCCGCCGCGACAACGGCAATCACACCCGACGCACCCACGCTTTGCTCTGCCCCGATATAGGCAAGATAGGGCAGCGCCACGGAAATAGAGATCTGGGCGAGTTCGTATCGCGCAAAGGACGCCATCAACCAGACCGCCACCTTTGCCGCAAGCCAGCCGGTAAAGGCACCGCCTGCAATCAGAAGCGGAAAGCGGGCCAGCGCCTGACCAAGATTGGGATCGGGCAGGCCCAACATCACGAAGCCCATGAACAGGCCAAAAAGTGCGATGGCGGCGGCGTCGTTCAACAGGCTCTCGCCTTCGATGATGCGAGCAAGACGGCGGGGTGCCGAAATCGACCGGAAAATCGTGACAACGGCAGAAGGGTCGGTCGTGGACACAATGGCGCCAATCAGCAGGCAGGCCGCCAGCGGCAAGGCACTGGCCCAAGACAGTGCATATCCCACAGTAAATGTCGCCACGACCACGGCGACAATGGCCAGCATCAGGATCGGCACCCAGTCATCAAGCATCCGGCGCAGATTCATCCCCAATGTCGCCTGAAACAGCAGGGTCGGCAAAAAGACGTACAGAAACACATTGGACCGGATCGGCAACCCGAGGATTGCCTCGGCCACAGGGTTCAGCGCGTCCGTCAATTCGGTTCGCAGGAAAAAGATCGCACCAACGCCGATCAAGATGCCCAGAACGGCGAGGATCACGGTGTACGGCAGCCGCAAACGCGCCGCCAACGGCTCTGCCACCCCTATGATAAGGAACAGCGATGCAATGATGGTTGTTATCAGTACGATGTCCATAGCATTGAAATAGCACAATGATCCTTGAGCGCATGCGCAAATTCGAAATTCGGGACGTTTGCGCGGTCGCGATTTGGCACAGGCTGCCGCATCAACTGCATTCACCGCCCAAAGCTTAGCGTCATGATTTCAAAAGGAAGTCCCAAGATCAAAACCCCGCTTAACCGCCACCAGTTCGAAACCGCGCGATTGGCATCGCCAACCAGAAGGGATCGGTGCCCTGCGACACCTTTACATGAATTGAACCCACTGAATACGTAGGATTTTTTTATTGAAAATACTAATGCACCGCGCTGCTCCACGTAAACCGTGCGGCCAAGTTATACACAGAGTTTAAAATCACGTTTTATTGCAGACACACAGGACCAAGCCACGCCCGACAAGCGCGACTAAAAACGCGCGTCAGCGGCGATAGCACTTTGATTTTTTTACAAAACCAGCTGGCGTACAAACATAGCCGTCGACACCTGCGGTAAGCACCGCATCTTTGGGCAAGAGAACCTGACTTGCTGTTGCGCTGAATGCTGCGCCAAAATTGGCGTGTTACCTGTTCTGCCAGAACCACTCTCCTCTAAAACCGGGGCCGCGTCTAAATTGACGAACCTCTTTATGTAGTCGGTTTTATGCAAAGAGATTCTTAACGGTCAAGAAGGCCAAAAACTGAGATCCCCTCTCCGCCGCAAGCTTTCGTTGTACTCAGCCCAGTTCGTCACCCGATATCAATTGAGCGGGGGCTCATGCAACAAGACCCCCCTAGTTCGCAAAATGACAGCTTGGACGCCCCCAAGCCCGCCATCGCCCATTGCTGAATCAACGGGCCGCGCCCCACGATGTTCCATTAAATCTCCGACAGACGTCCGGTGATCAAGATAGACAGGATCGGACAATCTGCATTACGCCTCACGGACGACCGTATTTGTAAGCGTCCCAATACCGTCAACGGTCAGTTCCACCACGTCGCCATCAGACAGAAATTCAAACCGTTCCAGTCCACAGCCGTCATCCACAGTACCGCCGCCGATAATCTCGCCCGGATAAAGCGTTTCGGCGTTCGAGATGAATGCGATCATGTCTTCAAAACCGTGAAGCATCTCGCCCAGTCGGCTGTCGGTGACGGTGCGCCCGTTGATCTTGGCGACGCAGCGCAAACCCCGGTAGTCCGCGACTTCGTCGGTTGTAACGATCCAGGGACCAAACACATTGCCCGCGTCAAAGCTTTTGCCCTTGGCGGGGCCAAGCATCCCCTGCATCTCGCGCAACTGGGTGTCTCGGGCAGAGAAATCGTTGAAGATCGTAAAGCCAAAGATATGGCCCATCGCATCACCGATGGCAATGTCACGCCCCCCCTTGCCGATGACAACCGCAACCTCCAACTCGTAATCCATATAGGACGAATAGGCGGGCCAGACGATCCTATCGCCATCACCAGCCACGCTGAACCGATTGGTAATGTAGAAGATCGGTTGCGCCTTGTAGATGTCCGGCACGGTGCCCTCTGCATGGCCGGGATCAGGCTCGCCTGCCAGAACGGCGGCCAGACGGCGCATGCCCACGGGCGCATGGGCGATGTGGCGCGGTGCGGTTGACGCATCGCGGATTTGGGGCGGGCAGGTCAGCGGCGCCAACAGACGAACGTCTGTCAGCGAAACCTGGACGGTGGCCGCGTCCAGCGCAGCGCGCGCCACGGCCAACCCCTCCGCTCCCGCCTCAATCAGCGTTTGCATGGTGGCAAGTGCGGGCAGACCCGTTGCCGTCAAGTCCACCAGCTCGGTCCCGGATGTCATCAACGCCCCAAGACGATGCCCCTGCCCTGCGTCAAACGTAGCAAGTTTCATGAAAGTCTCCTTTAGTCCTTGAGAATGGCAACAGGGCGGCACCAGCCCGCCGAGGCGCCTTTGATTTTGACCGGAAAGCACTGAACCTCGAACCCCGTCGCTGGCAGGGCATCCAGATTGGCAAGCTTTTCCATATGGCAATAGGCGCGGTCCATACCAGCGCGGTGCCCTTCCCAGATAAGGGATGGATCACCTGTTTCGGCGACCCTCTTAGCGGTATGCATAAACGGCGCGTCCCAGCTCCATGCGTCGGTGCCACAGACCCGCATTCCGCGCTCGGTCATCCAGTTTGTCGCTGCACGCCCGATGCCGCAGCCACTAGGCACGTATTGCGGCGTTCCGTATTGCGCGGCGGCAGCAGTGTTGACCAAAACGATATCCCCCGGTTGCAGATCATGGCCAATGCGTTCAAACTCGGCTTCTATCTCTTCGGGGGTGACGACATGCCCGTCCGGCAACGCCCGAAAATCCAGTTTCACCCCACGCCCGATGCACCACTCAAGCGGCACCTCGTCGATGGTGATCGCGCGTTGGCCGCCGTCCATTGTGGAATGGTAGTGATAGGGGGCATCAAGATGCGTGCCATTGTGGGTCGAAAGGCTCACCTGCTCAACCGCCCAACCCTCGCCACCCGGAAGCGCGTCGCGACCCACACCCGGAAAAAAGGACAGCACCTGATCGGCGGTCTCCTGATGCGCGAAATACGTGATCTTGGGGGCCAACCCCGGCGGATCGGCGTATTCGGTATTTTCCAGTGGTCGGGCAAGGTCGATCAAACGCATTGTCATGTCCTTTTTCAGCGACCCAGAAGGCCGGTTGCGATTTGGGGAATAAAGATCAGCGCGACCAGCGTCAGCGCCATGATAAGGGCAAAGGGCGCCGCACCACGAAACACTTCGCCAAGTGTTATGCCCGTCTCTTTAAGTGTCGCGTGAACCACAAAGACCGACAGACCCAGCGGCGGAGTCAAAAGCCCAACCTCGACCGCCAAGACGGTAATCAGACCGAAATGCACGATGTCGATGCCCATCTGCTGTGTCACCGGAAAGGCCAGCGGCACCGTCACCAGCATGATCGACGAACTGTCGAGCACGGTTCCAAGCAGTACGAGAAGACCGGCGAACAGCAGCAGAAAGCCGATCGGACCGATGCCAGACCCGATGGCAGCCTCGGTGATGGATGCGGGCAGCCCCGAATAGGCCAGCATCCGGCTGTAGATTGACGCACCGATAATCAGGAAACAGACCGCCGCCGTGATATGGCCCGTCTGCACCGCGATCCGCCAACCGGAGGTGACCCCGATCCGGCGCATTGCAAACCCGATAACCAGCGCTGCAGCGGCACCCACGGCACCGGCCTCGGTTGGGGTGAAAAAACCCAGATAAATGCCCGACAAAACCAGTGTGGCCAGCCCTAAAACCGGCAAAATGGCCCACGCGGGGGTCTGCTTGGCCTCCGAAGGGGCTTTGATCCCGTCGAAAAGATGCGGGCGCATGACGCCAAGCACGCTAAGGTAAAGGATATAGGCCAAGGCCAGTAACACACCCGGACCAATGCCGCCGATAAAGAGGTCTCCGATGGAGGAATCGGTCAGGATTGCAAAGAGGATCAGCAGCAAGGATGGCGGGATCAACATGCCCAACACAGATGATCCGGCGACCACGCCCACCGCAATACTTCGGTTGGTTCCGGCGCGCACCATCTCTGGTACAGCCACCTTTGAAAAAACTGCGGCCGACGCGATAGAGATACCGGTAATGGCGGCAAACACAGCATTGGACAGCACTGTCGCCACCCCAAGCCCGCCACGCCATCGGTGCAGCCCGCGCGATATGACGGCAAAGGTGTCGCGGCCCATACCGCTTTCCGAGACGGCCAAACCCATCAGCACGAACAGCGGCACAACGCCAAAGGTGTAGTCAGCAATGCTGTCCGTCGCGGCAAGGGCGACAAAGTTCATGGCAAGTTCCAGCTTGCCCG
The DNA here is from genome assembly GCF_002222635.1 of Pseudosulfitobacter pseudonitzschiae. Lineage (NCBI taxonomy): Bacteria > Pseudomonadati > Pseudomonadota > Alphaproteobacteria > Rhodobacterales > Roseobacteraceae > Pseudosulfitobacter > Pseudosulfitobacter pseudonitzschiae. Next base: position 426,513 of record NZ_CP022416.1, read on the forward strand.
TGATCGCCCACACCCCGAAAAGCGACACGCCTGCCAAAGCGATCGCCACGTGAATCCCCGCGTAGATGGCAACAGCAATCGCAACAAGCGACAGATAACCGACAGTGATTGGGTCCATGAATCAAACGTCCCGATGTTCTTTGAGTGTTGTCATCGCCGTCAACAGAAACGACACCGCCAACAGCACCGACCCCAAAACGATCAGCGCAAGAAAGGGCCAGACAGGTAGGGTAAAATGGCCCTGAACGCCTTCCATTTCGCCACGTTCATAGGCGCGCACCACTTTGGGCCACACAGCCCATGCCAGCGTCGCGGCAAACACCGCCCCGCAGATCTGCGCAAACAGGTCCATCACCAGCCCCGCCACAGGCCAGCGCCGCCGCGCCATGCCCAGAATACCATCCGACCGGATCATCTCGCCGTTGCGATGGGTGTGCGCAATCTGAAGAAATACGATGCCAACAATCGAATATTTGACCATTTCGGGAACGCCAGCGATGGGGCGGCCCAGCGTTTCCCGTCCAAGAATGTCGCAGACGATCAGCACCATCAGCCCCAGAATCCACAGGGTCGCGACAACGTTGGCAGTCCCCATTATGATATCTGCGGTCCGGTCAAGGTGCCCGCGCACCTTAACCGTTGGAGTTCGGGACGTCATTCTTCAGACCAGTCCCGAGGCAGCGTCACGCCAGCATCCTTGAGATGGCCGATATACGTCGTCAAAACCTCGGTGCCAGGCAGCCCCTTGCCGTCCAGATTCTTTGCCCAGTCCATTGCGATATTCGGCAACACCGTCGCCCATTTGCTGCGCTCTTGCTCGGACAGTTCGCTGATCTTGGCACCACCGTCTTCCATCGCCTTGAACGCCCCCGCAACCCGCAGTTCCAGCCCCGCGCGATAGTCCTGTTCAAAGACGTCGGCGCTGTCGCGCAATGCGGCCTGAACCACCGGATCCTGTTCGTCGAACCAGCTTTTCCGCGCAACAATACCGCCAGCGAACTGCGCACCGAAATGCACGCGGGTCACATAGGGCGCAACTTCAAACAGTTTGGCTGCCGCTGCGGCGGTCGGAAAGACGATGACCCCCTCGGCCACACCTGTTTGGATATCATTATAGTAGGTCGTCAAATTGCCCGAAACGCCAACTGCGCCCGTGTCTTTCAACCAGTTCACTGCTGGCCCCGGCGCGTTGATCTTGCGGCCTTGAAGATCGTCAAGGCTGGTGACCGGAAAAGTCGTCATCAACAGGTAATCTTCCAGCCCGAATCCGCCACCGAGATACTCAAGATCCAGATCCTCCCACAGCTTGCGCATCGCGGGAATCTCGTCGTGCATCCCGTCGACTGTGGACAACACCAGATCAACATCAGGCGACCCGAAGGGTGTGACATATGTAACGTTCTGCAAGCTCAGCAGCGACGGTTCAAACAGCGACGAAACGATCCCGACCTGCGCCAGTCCGTCCTCCAGCGCCTCACGCTCTCCACCGACCTTTGCCAGCGTGCCCCCATAGGCTTCGGTCCAGGCAATGCTGAAATCGGTCCCTTCCAGCGCCGTGTTGACCGCAGGAATATAGGATTCGA
>NZ_CP022417.1 GCF_002222635.1 Pseudosulfitobacter pseudonitzschiae
CGACGGGTCCAACGCAAGCGCCATCGCGATCACGATGCGCTGGCGCTGGCCCCCCGACAACTGGTGCGGATACGAGGCATAGATACGCGGCGGATCGGGCAGATGGACCTCTTCCAACAGCTTGATCGTGCGGGCCTTGCGTTCGGCGGAGCCCAGATCTGTGTGCTGCTGGAACATCTCTTCGATCTGATCACCAACCGAATAGCAGGGGTTCAGCGCCGACATCGGCTCTTGAAAGATCATCGCCATACGACGGCCGCGCAGGTTGCCATGCGCGCGCCGCGATAATTTCAAAAGGTCGTGGCCGTCAAAGTGGATCTCGCCCTGCGACGGGTTCAGCGCCTGTGGCAGTAGCCCCATCGTGGTAAACGCGGTGATCGACTTGCCCGAGCCGCTTTCGCCCACGATGCAGACGATTTCCTTGGGTAAAACCTGTAGCGACAGATTTTCAACAGCATAGGCACGGTCAGCTGCTTTGGGCAGGTCAACAGTCAGGTTGCGAATGGAAAGGATGGGATCAGTCATCAGTTGCGACCCTCCGGTGCGGTGACATCGCGCAGGCCATCGCCCAGCATGTTGATGGACAGGACAAGCAGGAACAGTGCTATCCCGGGAATGGTAATCAGCCACGGTTCGAACAGCAGCATTTCCTTGCCTTCCGAAATCATCAGGCCCCACGAGGGCGTGGGCGGTTGTACACCCAGTCCAAGGAAGGACAGCGCCGCTTCGAGAATGATGGCGTGGGCCATTTCCAGCGTGAAGATCACGATCAGGTGGTTCATCACGTTGGGCAGGATGTCCTTGACCAGAATGCGCGGCAGCGATGCGCCCAGAACTTCGGCGGCGGCGACATATTCTTGCTTGCGTACCTGCATCGTGGCCGACCGCAGCACCACCGCGAACCGGTCCCACAGCAACAAACCCAGCACCGAAATCACGACCGTAAGTGATCCTCCAAACAACGCCACAACAGCCAGCGCCACCAGCACCACGGGCATCGCCAGCCGCACGTTGATCAGAAACGTCACGACCATGTCGACCTTGCCGCCAAAGTACCCTGCAAGGATACCCAGCGTCGAGCCGATGATGCCGGAAATGACCGCCGCCAGAATGCCGATCATCAGCGAAACGCGCGCGCCATAGGCCAGCCGCGTCCAGAAGTCACGCCCAAGCGCGTCGGTGCCCAACCAGTGTTCGGACGTACCGCCCAGAAATACCGGCGGCTTCATCCGCGCCATCAGGCTTTGGCTGAAGGGATCATAGCATGTCAGCAGCGGGGCAAAGATCGCAATGCCCACGATAATGATCATCACGAAAAGACCAAACATCAGACCCTTGTGGCGCATCGCGCGCTTGCGCATCGCCTGTCCCGGAGTTAGCGGTTTGTCGGGGATGTCCTGCAGAGTCGTGTCAGTGATTGTGTGTGTATTGGTCATGTCAGTCCTCAACCCACGCGCAGCCGTGGGTCCAGCCACGCGTTCAGAACGTCAGCCAGGAAGGTGAACAGAATATAGAAGGTCGAAAAGATCAGGATCAGCGCCTGCATCGTCGGCAGGTCATTACGTGCAATGGATTCCCACGCAAGATAGCCCGCCCCGTGCAGCGCAAAGATCGACTCTACCACGATAGAGCCGCCCAGCATAAAGCCCATCTGGACAGCCGCCAGACTGACGACCGGAATGATGGCGTTGCGTAGGGCGTGTTTGAACATGACCTTGCCGGTGCGCAGCCCCTTGGCGCGCGCGGTGCGGATATAGTCGGACGACAACACTTCCATCATCCCTGCGCGGGTCAGTCGCATGATTGCGGGGGTGGCATAGTAGCCCAGCACAATGGTGGGCAGCACAAAGTGTTGCCATGTCTCATTGCCCGAGGCTGGCAACAGCCGCAGTTTGATCGAAAAAATCACGATCAGGATCAGACCGAACCAGAACGACGGAATCGCCTGACCCACAACCGATAGAAACAGCGCAAACCGGTCGATCAGCGAATTGGGGTTGGCTGCGGCAGCGACACCCAGTGGAATGGCGATCAGCAATGCAAAGGTGATGGCGCACAGGCCCAGTGTCATGGTGACGGTCAGGCGATCGGCGATCAGTTCGGTCACCGACATATCGAAATACCACGACCTGCCCAGATCGCCGGTCACGGCAGAGCCAAGCCAATCGGCGTATTGGACCAACATTGGTCGGTCGAAGCCAAAGCGTTCGTTGACGGCTGCAATGTCGGCAGAGCTGGCGTTTTCACCCGCGATGGCCACCGCCGGATCTCCGGCCATGAACAACAGGCTGAAACTGATGAATGAAACGGTCAGCGCCACCAGTATGGCAAGACCGAGGCGCTTGAGTATGAAGACGGCCATCGTACGTCACCTTCCGGGGGAGAAAAAATGAACGGGCCGCGCGACAAATGCAGCGCGGCCAGCCAATGGTTTATTTCCAGGAGAAGTCAGCGAACCGGACGACTTCATCGTCGGTCGGTACAAAGGACAACTCTTTGCTCATCACGTAGTTCACGTTGTAGGTCCACAGCGGCACCCAATAGACTTCGTTCGCGATCTTGGCGTGGGCTTGGGAATACAGCGCCTGACGCTCGTCGCGGTCGGTGATCGAACCGGCCTTGGTCACCCAGTCGATGATTTCCGCATCCTGTGCATCGTCCAGATCGCCACCGGTAAAGAATTCACCCGTGATCGCCGAGACGTCTGCCAGCGAGTACGAGCCCCATGTCTGGAACGAAATTGCCACTTCCTTCTTGGTGCGCTTCTCACGCAGGGCGGCATATTTCAGGTAGTTGAAGTTGGTTTTGATACCGACCTCGTTCAGGAAACCCATGATCGCTTCGGCGTAGGGACGGTCGCGATAGGCGTAAAAGTCGATCTCGAACCCGTCGGGATAGCCCGCTTCGGCCAGCAAGGCCTTGGCTTTCTCGGGGTCGTAATCATAGGTCGCCACACTCAGGTCACAACCGAACTGGATCGGGGCGCAGCCCGCATTGATCACTTCGGACGAACCTTTGACCAAGGCATCGACAATCGCCTGACGGTCGATGGCGTGATAGATCGCCTGACGTACCTTTTTCTTGGTCATCGGACCCTCGGGATCGACAGCCGCTGCCGCGTCCATCGAGATATAGCCAACGCGGATCGCTTGTGCGTTCACCACATCAAAGCGGTCATCCATCTGGGCCAGTTTCTCGGCCTGATCGGCGGGCACATTCCACAGGAAATCCAGACCGCCATTGAACAGCTCGGCCATCTGGGTATTCATGTCGGGGATCGTCTTGACCTCGATCTTGCCAATCTGCGCTTCGCCTTTGGGGCTGTCATGGTAACCCTCATAGCGGCTCAGCTCATACAACTTGCCGGGCTCGACCTTGTCGACCTTGTAAGGGCCGGTACCGACGGGCGCGACGGCCATGCCTGTGGGGCCTGCTTCGGCATAATATTCATTGGGGTACATGACCACAACGCTGGCCAGGTATTCTTCGGCCGGCGGGAAGGGGGCGTTCAGGTTGATCCGGACGGTAAAATCGTCGATCTTTTCGGCGCTTTTCATCCAGCTGACGTTGGTCATCACCTTCACGGCGCTTTCGGGGTTTGTGACGTAGTTCACGGTATAGACAACATCGTCCGCGTTGAACGTCTCGCCGTTGTGAAAGGTCACGCCCTCGCGCAGTTTGAATTCGACCGTGACGTCGTCGATCCATTTCCACTCGGTTGCAAGGTTGCCCTTGAACTCGCCGGTGTTGGGATCGCGGTACAGCAGGCCGTCCCAAACAGCGCGGGTGACCAGAATGCCTTCGCGGGCAGAGTTGTAATAGTTGTCGACCGACTCAAGCTCTTTGAGAAAGGCCAGACGCAGGGTGTCGTCGGTCTTGTCGGCGAAAGCGGGTGCGGCAGCAACCAAGCTTAGGGCTGTGCCGGTCATCAGTGCTTTGAATGTCATGTTGTTCCTCGCGGTTGGTTTTGGCGTTCGTTGTATTTTTGTTTTTGTTTTTGTATACAACAATGGTGGATCGTAATTGGTCAAGCGATAAGTGAAATTAAATTTCCTGTCGCAAACGTCGGAATGGTGTTGCTGCATATTTAAGCATCCCTTTCTGTCGCCTCTCTTGTGGACCTTGCCAGTAAGCACATCCGTGCGGGCCGCTGGTATCGTGACGGCGATGCGTGCAGCGGCGATTCTTCTGACAGGCGCCTAGGATGCCGCTGATTTCAGGCTTGTCATCAGGCTGTGAAAACGCTCGCCCTGAATGGTGACATGGCTGCGCAAAGCATCGCCTGCCGCATCGGAATCTCCTGACATCAGCGCGGCAACGATATTCTCGTGTTCGGCCAGCGATTGCACCATCCGGCCACGATAGTGTAGTTGCTGCCGGCGGAAGGGGCGCAGGCGTTTTTGCAATTTCAGGCTTTCCTGTTCGAGAAAGCTGTTGCCTGATTCGCGGTAAATTGTGGCGTGAAACAGCTCGTTTTCGGCGTAATACAGGTCTGCATTCTGTGCGTCTGATGCCGCCTGACAGCGCGCATTGGCCGCGCGCAGTTCATCAAAGGCCGCGTCCGAGATGCGCCGCGCCGCCAGTCGGGCGCAGACCGCTTCAAGCTCGGCCATCACTTCGAACATTTCAAGCAACTCCAGCGGTCCGGGCTGGCGCACGAAGGCGCCCCGGCGCGGGATCAGCGTAACCAGACCCGAGCTTTCCAGCCGTTGCAACGCCTCGCGCAGAGGTGTGCGAGAAACCCCGAACTGTTCAGCCAACCGCACCTCGTCCAGCCTGTCGCCGTCGGCAAATGTGCCGTCGAAGATCATGTGTTCGAGAGAATTGGCGATATTGACGGCGCTGCGCTGTTCCATAGGTCAAAACGCTAGCCCGCGATTCTGAGGGACGCAATAACTATTACCTTGTATACAAAAATGTTGACCTAAAAAACACTCGCGGCCTATGATCAAGGCAACTGGCGGCGTTTGAACGCCAGAACGCGTGGCATTCCGGCCCGTGTTCCCACGCGATAAGGAGTTGTGTCATGACCATCCTCGCCGATCTGCTCTCAACGATGTTTGAACGCCGTTATCGCAGCATCGGACAGCGCCGCGCATCTTCGCGCCCGATCGAAAGCCTGATAGCGGACTTGCTGGGCAACCCCGGCGAGACCTCTGAAGTGGCGCTGGCACGCGACATATTGGGTCATTACGAAAACCTTGATGATACAGGCAAACTGGCTTTTCTGCGCCATCTTGCCCACGACATGAACATTGATCCTGAAACAGTCCGCACTGCGTTGGACACCTATGAACAAGCGCCGTCCAAGCTGAGCTATCGCGCCTTTATGGCTGCCGCAGAACCGCAACGACAAGAGTTGATCCGACGGCTGAACCGCGTGCCGGGAGCCACCGGCGCGCTGGTGCGGATGCGGGCGGACCTGTTGCGTCTGGCGGGGGATGATCCGGAACTGGCCGCCCTCGATCTTGATTTCCGTCATCTGTTTGTGTCGTGGTTCAACCGCGGCTTTCTGGTGTTGCGCCCGATCAGCTGGGAAAGCCCCGCGCATATTCTGGAAAAGATCACCGCCTACGAAGCCGTGCACGCCATCCAAAGCTGGGATGACCTGCGCCGCCGGTTGCAGCCACACGACCGCCGCTGCTTTGCGTTCTTTCACCCTGCCATGCCTGACGAGCCGCTGATTTTTGTCGAAGTGGCGTTGACCAAGGGCACGCCCGGCTCGGTTCAGGCTCTGTTGGCCGAAGACCGCGCGGCACTGGACCCTGAAGATTGCGACACCGCCGTGTTCTATTCGATCTCGAATTGTCAGGCGGGTCTGGCCAGTATTTCGTTCGGCAACTCGCTGATCAAACAGGTGGCGGCCGATCTGTCGGCGGAACTGGAAGGGCTGAAGTCTTTTGTCACCCTGTCGCCAATCCCGTTGCTGACAAAGTGGGCCGCGCAGGAAGGCATCGACATGCCCGACGCACCCGAAGCGCGGCGCGCCCTTGCTGCCCACTATCTTTTAATGGCAAAGGGCCGTGGCGACGCGCCTTTTGATCCGGTTGCGCGGTTTCATTTGGGTAACGGCGCACTTGTCCATGCGGTACATGCCAATGCTGACGCCTCGGATAACGGTGCGGCACAATCTGGCGGGGTGATGGTGAATTACCTTTATGATCTCGATCAGGTCGCGCAAAACCACGAGAATTTCGCGACCAAACGCAAAGTGACTGCCAGTTCCGAGGTGACCTCGCTGGCCAAAACATTCGCCAGCGCGACAAGCGCGGAAAGGTAACTCTATGGCCAACCCTCTTTATGATACATTGTTCGGCGCCCACGCAGGCCGGGATGCCCCGTTTTTGTACCTGACAGACGGCACGGTTATCACCTATGCGAATTTTCTGGAGCAGACTGCGCAACTGGCGCATGTGTTGACGGGTCTGGGCCTGTCATCGGGTGATCGGGTCGCGGTACAGGTTCATAAATCACCTCAGGCGCTGGCCCTCTGTGCCGCCTGTGCGCAGGCCGGATTGGTGTTTTTGCCGTTGAACACGGCATATACCACGGACGAGTTGACATATTTCATCGACAACAGCGGCGCGGCGTTGGTGGTTTGCGATATAGCCAGTTCCAAGGCCTTGATGCCTGTGGCCTCGGGGTTGGGTGCAAAGGTCGAGACGCTGAACGGCGACGGCACCGGATCGCTGGTGGGCAAGGCCTCGCACGCGCCCACGAGCTTTGACACAGTGGCGCGCGATGCTGACGATCTTGCCGCGTTCCTTTACACTTCGGGCACCACGGGCCGGTCCAAAGGCGCCATGCTGACGCAGACCAACCTGCTGTCGAATGCGCAGACTTTGGTGCAGGAGTGGAAGTTTACCAAGGATGACGTGCTGCTGCATGCGCTGCCTATTTTCCACACGCACGGACTTTTTGTGGCCACCAATGTCACGTTGGTTGCAGGCGGCAGTATGATATTCATGTCCAGCTTTGATCTGGACCAGATCCTGACCCAGATGCCCCGTGCCACCACGATGATGGGCGTGCCCACATTCTATACCCGCCTGCTGGACGACGCGCGGTTCACCAAGGACGCCGCGCAGCACATGCGCCTGTTCATCTCTGGTTCAGCTCCGATGTTGGCCGAAACTCACAACCAGTTCGAAGCCCGCACCGGCCAGCGTATTCTGGAACGCTACGGCATGACCGAAACCAACATGAACACCTCGAACCCCTATAACGGGGAACGCCGCGCGGGCACCGTGGGCTTTCCATTGCCGGGGGTCGAACTGAAAGTGACCGACCCCGAAACCGGCGCAACCCTGCCTCAAGGCGAGGTTGGCGTGATCGAAGTGCGCGGCCCCAACGTCTTTAAAGGGTATTGGCAGATGCCCGAAAAGACCGCCGACGAGCTGCGCGCAGACGGGTTTTTCATCACCGGCGATCTGGGTGTAATTGACGCAGACGGCTATGTCTGTATCGTGGGACGCGATAAGGATTTGATCATTTCCGGCGGCTACAACATTTACCCCAAAGAGATCGAACTGGTGCTGGACGAACAGGATGGCGTATTGGAAAGCGCCGTGATCGGCGTACCCCACCCCGATTTTGGCGAGACTGTTGTGGGCGTTCTGGTGCCGCAAGCAGATCAGAGCCCCGACACTGACGCAATCATGGAAGCGGTCAAAGGACCACTGGCGCGTTTCAAACACCCGCGCCGTCTGGTGGTGGTCGACAGCCTGCCGCGGAACACGATGGGCAAGGTTCAGAAAAACCTGCTGCGTGATGCCTACAAAGATATGTTCGCACAAGCGTAACGGCGGACATCGGTCCAAACTGTTTACAAATACGGCCATTGCAATAAGACCGTAGGGGTAACAGCAGGGGGCCATATGAAACTGACCGATACAGAACACTGGGTCGAACGTTTTCCAGGCTTGTCGCGGCTTGAGCCGCCGATAAAGGAACTGCTGTTGTCCCGCAGCGCCATTATCGAGGTGCCCGAAGGGACAATGTTGTTCGGGCCGGGCAACTCGCCCGAGAACATGCTGTTTTTGCTGGATGGCGCTGTGCGCGTGCAGCAGGTGTCGGATACGGGCCACGAGATTGTTCTATACCGGATACATGCGGGCGAAAGCTGTGTTTTGACCACCGCCTGCCTGCTGGCCTATGACGATTATTCCGCCGAAGGGATTGCAGAAACCGCCGTGCAGGCGGCGGCGGTGCCACGCGATGTGTTCGATGAGCTGGTGGCGCAGTCAAAGTCATTTCGCAATTTTGTTTTCGCGGCGTTTTCCAAACGCATCACCGATCTGTTTCTGATGATCGACGAAGTTGCCTTTCAAAAGCTGGATGTGCGATTGGCCGACAAGCTGATTGATCTGGCCGCTGGCCGTGACACATTGTCGATCACTCACCAGAAGCTGTCCGTCGAACTGGGGACAGCGCGCGAAGTCATTTCGCGCCAGTTGCAAGAGTTCCAGCGGCGCGGGTGGATAGGGCAAAGCCGTGGCAGTGTCACTTTGACCAACCGCGCCGAGTTGGAGCGGCTGGCACAATACACCCCCTAAGGGGTCAGTTTGGACCTTCTGTCAAAGGTTTGTCGTGCTTGGTGACTTAGTCACCGTCATTCGCGTCTTTTAAAGCTACAACTGGTGTAACTTTTGAGGAGATAGCGAAATGACTTCAAATATTGGCACGGTCGATCGCGTGCTTCGCCTTGTTCTGGGGGTGATCTTGTTGGTCGCACCCTTTGTAAGCAATCTTGCGATCTTTGCATCGACCACCACAGTGATCATTTCCGTGATTTTGGGGATTGTCATGGTCGCCACTGCAGCGATGAGATTCTGCCCGCTGTATAGGCTGTTGGGAATCAGGACGTGCCCACGGTGATCGAAACAGCGTTTACACCCGTTCAATCGCTTGGAGGCGGTGCCCTGATCGGTATCGCTGCCGTTTTGTTGATGACCACAGTCGGCCGCATCATGGGGGCCACGGGTATTCTGGCCGGAGTGATCCAGCCGACAGGTCTGGCGGATTGGTCGTGGCGCGCCTCAGTTCTGGCCGGCATGATCAGCGGCCCGCTGGCGGTGATGCTGATCACCGGGCAGATGCCTGCGGTGGAGGTTCCGGTGTCGACCACAATGCTGGTCATTGGCGGCTTTCTGGTCGGTATCGGCGTGACGTTCGGTGCAGGATGCACCTCGGGGCATGGCGTTTGCGGCATGGCCCGTCTGTCTACACGGTCGATCGCAGCCACGCTGACCTTTATGTTGACCACCGGCATTACGGTTTTTGTGGTCCGTCACGTTATAGGAGCCTGACCCATGCGTCTGATCATCATCTATCTTGTTGGGCTTGTCTTTGGCGTTGGAATTTCCATTTCCGGCATGGCAAACCCTGCCAAAGTATTAAACTTTTTCGATGTTGCTGGCGCTTGGGACCCAAGCCTTGCCTTCGTCATGGGTGGAGCGCTGATCGTTACCTTCTTCGGCTATCGTCTGGTGCTCAAGCGTCAGGCACCGTTGATGTCGACCAGCTTTCAAGTACCCACGCGGCGCGACCTTGACGCACAACTGATCGGCGGCGCTGCTGTTTTTGGTATCGGCTGGGGCATTTCAGGCTTTTGCCCCGGTGGCGCTCTGCCTGCTTTGGGTACGGGCCGGTCTGAAGTTTTCATCTTTGTGCTATCGCTGCTGGCCGGGATCATCGTGGCCAGATGGTTGCAAGTGGCCATCGTAAACCGGGCACCAGCCCGCATCCGACAAATTGAGGAACCCAAATGACCTATCCTGTTAATCTGTCCGTCAAACCCGAGGTTTCGGCCCATTTTGACGAGGCGACCAATACAATCACCTATATCGTCAAAGACCCCGACAGCGACCATTGCGCCATAATCGATAGCGTCATGGACATCGACTATGCTGCGGGCCGTATCACCTATGCTCACGCAGACGCGCTGATTGCCGAAGTACAAGAGCGCGGGCTGACCCTTGACTGGATCATCGAGACGCATGTGCACGCCGATCATCTGAGTGCGGCGCCTTACATCCAGCAAAAACTGGGCGGCAAAATCGGTGTCGGTGAAAAGATTCTGGTCGTGCAAGAAACCTTTGGCAAAGTGTTCAATGAAGGCACCGAGTTCCAGCGCGATGGCTCGCAGTTTGATGCGCTGTTCAAGGATGGCGACACCTATATGATCGGCACGATGCAGGCGTTTGCGATGTATACGCCTGGTCACACGCCCGCCTGTATGGTGCATGTCATTGGTGACGCGGCCTTTGCGGGTGACACGTTGTTCATGCCTGACGGCGGATCGGCGCGTGCCGACTTTCCGGGGGGCGATGCGGGTGTACTCTATGACAGCATCCAAAAGGTTCTGTCGCTGCCTGACGAGATGCGCCTGTTTATGTGCCACGACTATGGCCCCAACGACCGCGCAATTGCTTGGGAAACCACCGTCGCCGAGCAAAAGGCCGACAATATCCATGTAGGCGGCGGTAAAACCCGCGAGGAATTTATCAAATTCCGCACCGAGCGCGACGCCCAGCTGGCAATGCCCAAGCTGATCATACCGTCTTTGCAGGTCAATATGCGTGCCGGTGAGGTTCCCAAAGACAAAGACGGCAACCCGATGCTCAAGGTGCCGATTAACACGATCTGATCAGGGAGCGAGAGATCATGGACATCAAGAAACTGACCACAGGCCTGTCCGTCAGTCCGCAGATTGTGGCTGCAGATATGCAGGCGATCAAAGCGGCAGGTTTTCGCGCGGTGATCTGCAACCGGCCCGATGGCGAAGGTTCGGACCAACCGACATTTGACGAGATTGCAACTGTAGCAAAAGATGCGGGGCTTGAGGCGGCGTATGTGCCGATTGTCGCCGGTACGGTGACAAACGACGATGCCGCTGCGTTCAGCGATGCGATCGCTGCATTGCCCGGCCCTGTGCTGGCCTATTGCCGCACCGGCACCCGTTCGGCAACCCTTTGGTCATTGGCCGAAGCAGACAGTCGCAGCGTTGCCGATATCCTCGCCACAACCAAAGCCGCAGGCTATGATATGACTGGCGTTGTGCGCCGGATCGTAAATGGGGGCAAAACCCCGACAGATACCGGTGATGCCAGCTTTGAGATTGTGATCGTCGGCGCAGGTGCCGGTGGTATTGCCGCCGCCGCCAGCCTGAAAGCCCGCAAGCCGGATCTCGAGATTGCCCTGATCGACCCTGCGGACATCCATTATTACCAACCCGGTTGGACAATGGTCGGCGGGGGTGTTTTCGGGGCCGAACAGACCTCGCGCACGATGGGCTCGCTGATCCCTGAAGGTGTGCACTGGATCAAATCTGCCGTCGCCGCGTTCGAACCCGAAAACAACGCCGTGATTCTGGATGGCTGTCGCGTGGTGAAATACAAGCGCCTGATCGTGTGTCCGGGCATCAAACTGGACTGGAACAAAATCGAAGGTCTGGTCGAAACGCTGGGACACAATGGCGTTACGTCGAACTACCGCTATGATCTTGCACCGTACACATGGCAACTGGTCAAGGGCATGACGCAGGGCCGCGCAATCTTTACTCAACCGGCGATGCCGATCAAATGCGCAGGCGCGCCACAAAAGTCGATGTATCTTTCGGGCGATGCGTGGCTTCGGCGCGGTGTGTTGAAAAACATCGACATCCAGTTCAACAACGCAGGCGGCGTGTTGTTCGGAGTCAAAGATTACGTGCCGGCCCTGATGGATTATGTCAAGAAATACGACGCCAAGCTGAATTTCTTCCACAACCTCGTAGCGGTTGACGGCCCCGCCAAAAAGGCGTGGTTCAATGTTGCCAAACCCGACACCCCCGTCGAGCGGATCGAGATGGAGTTCGACATGATGCATGTCTGCCCACCGCAAACGGCGCCTGATTTCATTCGCGTGTCGCCCCTTGCGGATGCTGCGGGCTGGGTCGATGTGGATCAGGCAACATTGCGTCACAAAACATACGACAACATTTGGTCCTTGGGGGATGTGATGAACGCGCCCAACGCCAAAACCATGGCGGCAGCCCGCATTCAGGCCCCTGTCGTGGCCGAGAATATCGTGGCGGACATGCGCGGTGCGTCGCCCGTTGCGCAATACAATGGCTATGGTTCCTGCCCGCTGACCGTAGAACGCGGCAAGATCGTGCTGGCCGAGTTTGGCTATGGCGGGGCAATGCTGCCCAGCTTTCCCAAGGTTGTCATCGACGGTACAAAGCCCTCGCGTCTGGCGTGGTTCCTGAAAGAGAAAATACTGCCCCCAATCTATTGGCAGGGCATGCTCAAGGGCCGTGAATGGTTGGCAAAGCCGGAAAAAGTAACCGTTAAGTAATATGGCGTACAAGGCCCCTGCATGCGCTGCGGGGGCACAACCAACCCACCGGGACTAGAATGAAACCTGACATGACGCGCTATTTTCCGATCCTGACTTGGGGGCGGGAATACAACCGCTTTGCTCTGTCCAGCGACCTTGTCGCTGCGTTGATCGTAACAATCATGCTGATCCCGCAATCGCTGGCCTATGCGTTGCTGGCAGGGCTGCCTCCCGAGGCAGGGCTTTATGCGTCGATTGCGCCGATCATGTTGTATGCGGTGTTCGGCACCAGCCGCGCACTGGCGGTGGGGCCGGTGGCGGTTGTGTCGTTGATGACCGCAGCAGCGCTAAGTAACATCGTTGAACAGGGCACGATGGGCTATGCGGTGGCCGCACTTTCGCTTGCTGCGCTGTCGGGTGTGATTCTGCTGGTCATGGGTCTGTTTCGCCTTGGCTTTGTCGCGAATTTTCTGTCGCATCCGGTGATTGCCGGTTTCATCACGGCCTCGGGCATCATCATCGCCGCCAGCCAGCTGAAACATATTCTTGGGATCAACGCCGAGGGGCATAACCTGCTGAGTTTGACCCTGTCGCTGGTTGAACACCTGTCCGAAACGAACTGGATCACAGCGCTGATCGGCATCCTTGCGACCGGATTTTTGTTCTGGGTGCGCAAGGGGTTAAAGCCTTTGCTAATGCGTTTGGGTCTGGGGGGCGGACTGACTGATGTGCTTGTGAAAACCGGACCTGTCGCAATTGTCGTTGCGACGACGGCTGCTGTCTGGGTGTTGGGTTTGGCCGATAAAGGCGTCAAGATTGTGGGTGAAGTGCCGCAAAGCCTGCCGCCCCTGACTCTGCCGTCGTTTTCACCCGCGCTGCTGGGTCAGTTGATCGTTCCGGCCTTTCTGATCTCGATCATCGGCTTTGTGGAATCAATTTCTGTCGCGCAAACCCTTGCCGCTAAGAAACGTCAGCGCATTGACCCCGACCAAGAGCTGATTGGCCTTGGGGCCGCAAACATCGGGGCGGCACTGACGGGTGGTTTTCCGGTCACGGGGGGATTTTCCCGGTCTGTTGTCAACTTTGATGCGGGTGCCGAAACGCCCGCGGCGGGCGCCTTTACTGCCGTGGGGCTGGCGATTGCCGCCCTTGCGTTGACGCCGCTGATCTTTTTCCTGCCCAAAGCCACCCTTGCGGCAACCATCATTGTCGCCGTCCTCAGCCTTGTGGATTTCTCGATACTCAGACGCAGCTGGACCTATTCCAAGGCAGATTTTACCGCCGTTCTGGCGACCATTCTTCTGACACTTGCCTTGGGTGTCGAAGCTGGGGTTTCGGCAGGCGTCGGGCTGTCGGTTCTGCTGCATCTGTACAAATCATCCAAGCCGCATATCGCCGAGGTGGGTCAGGTTCCGGGCACCGAACACTATCGCAACATCCTGCGCCATGATGTGATCACTGATCCCGCCGTTGTCTCTCTGCGTGTCGACGAAAGCCTGTATTTCGCCAATGCGCGATACCTGGAGGACAAGATTCAGAACCGCGTGGCGGGCGACAAAGCCGTCCGTCATGTGATCCTGCAATGTTCGGCCATCAATGAAATCGACCTCAGTGCGTTGGAATCACTGGAGGCGATTAACGATAGGCTGCGCGAAATGGGTGTGCAATTGCACCTGTCCGAGGTGAAAGGCCCGGTGATGGATCGCCTGAAACGCGCACATTTTCTGTCAGAGTTGACCGGCAAAGTGTACTTGTCCCAATTCGAAGCAGCGCAAGACCTGTTAAAATGTCCAAATTGACCTGGATCATTGCAGGGCCATTGCCGATGTCCGATGATGCTGAAAATGGAATGGGAGATCGGAATGCGCGGAACTTTGACAGTGGTGGGTTTGGGCATGGTGATACTGGCAGGCTGCATAGAGCCCTCTATGCCGGATCGCACGGACGGGGCCGCGTTTTTCGATAATTATTGTACGTCTTGTCATGGGGTTGGCGGGCAGGGCAACGGGCCGCTGGCAACAGGATTGCCGGCAGACCCGACAAACCTGACACTTTTGTCGCGTGCCAATAGCGGCACGTTTCCGGCGGCACGTGCGCTAAGTTACATTTACGGCGATCCGGAAACAGCGCACCTTGCGCGGGTGATGCCAGAGTTTGGCGGCGCAATGGCAAATGATCTGGTGCCTGTAGAGATCGACGGCATCCTGACACCAACTCCACGCGCGCTGGCCGGTTTGTTGCAATATCTCGAAAGCATTCAGGTCAGCCCGTAACGGTCGCCCGCATTACTCGAACTGCCCGTTTTCGAGCAGGAATCCAAAGCCTTCGCGGATGTCGCGTGCCAGCAAGTCTGCGGCGGCGTCGCCGTTTCCGGCCTCGAGTTGTTTGACGATCTGATCGTGGTAGTCCAGCGCCAGAATACCGCGCAGGTCATTGTCGAACTGGCCGCGGAATTGGCGCAGGAACGGGCCGACCTGAAGCCACAGCGTTTCGATCAGAAACAACAACGAGGGCGAGCCGCATGCCGCGTAGATTCCGAACTTGAAGTCGTGGTTGTAGAACAGATAGGCGTCCAAATCCTGATCTTCGGCTGCGGCGGTCAGGGCCACAGCTGCCTGCCGCAGCCTCAGCAGGTGGGGGCGGTCCATGCCTGCGATGGCCTGACGGGTGGCAGCGGGTTCGCACACCAGTCGCGTGTTCATCAGGTCGGTGAACCGCGTGCGCGTCATCGCGGGCAGGATCATCGACCCGTTGCCTAGCTGGTCCAGCGCATGAAGCGCCTGCAACCGCAATAGGGCCGAGCGCACCGGCATGTCGCTGGTTCCCAGCTCGCGCGCCAGTTTGCGCGAAGTCAGCTTGCGCCCAGGCTCGATCTGGCCCGACATCAACGCGTGACGCAGCTTTTCGAACACCACTTCATGCAGCGGCTGTGTCTCGATGGCACCAAGGCCGATGGGCGTATGCGGCTTCACAGGCTTGTGTCCCGAATGCTTGCTCTTGTCATATCGTGGTCCCGTAAAGCTGCCATTCCAGATCGGTCACCTCAACAGCCAGCGCTTCATGTTCGCCACGTTTCACAGCTGACAAAATCCGATGCAGCGGGGCCCCCAGCAGGGTTTTCATGACCTCGGAGCCCTCGAAGCGGTCAATCGCCTCCAGCCATCCGCCGGGCATCGCGGGATAGCCGCCAGCCCCACCCGCCCCTTCGGCACCGGGAGCTGTGTCTGCTTCGATTCCGTCCAGCGCCGCACCCAGCGTAATGGCAGCAACCAGATAGGGGTTCGCATCCACGCCCGCGACACGGTGCTCAAAGTGGCGCGATCTGGCGCTGCCCTCGGGGATGCGCAGGGCAACATTTCGGTCTTCTGTGCCCCAGGTGTTGGCTGCGGGCGAATAGATCGTTCCTGCAAACCGCCGCCAGCTGTTCAGCACAGGGGCCAGCACCAGCATCGACGCATCCATACTGCTCCGTATTCCGCCGATGGCGTTCAGCATCACCGTAGACAAATGCCCGTCCGCCTGATCGCCAAAGATATTCGCACCGGATTCGTCGGTCAGCGACAGGTGCAGGTGCATCCCCGAACCCGAACTTTGCGAGAAGGGTTTGGACATAAAGCACGCTTCCATCCCGAACCGCCGCGCGGTGGTGCGTAGCAGGCGTTTCGAGCGCACGATATCATCGGCAGCCCCCGCCAGATCGCGGTAATGCAGGGTCAGCTCGAACTGGCCCACGGCATATTCCGAGATCAGGCTTTCCATCGGCAGATCCAGTGCTGCCGCCCCCTCATAGACCGCATCAAAGAACGGGGCCATTTCGTCCAACTCGTCCACCGACATGCAGTTGGTGCCCGACAGCCGCCGCCCCGTCATCGGCGCACGTGCGGGTTGCGGGCGTCCATCGGCATCGCGGTCTTTGTCGACCAGATAGAACTCAAGCTCGAGCGCGCCCATCGGGATGAACCCCAGCGTGTCTGCCCTTGCGATCTGGGTCAGCAGCGCATTACGCGGGTCCAGGGGGTGGGGCAGACCATCCGCACCGTCGATCTGCAACAGAACCAGCCCGCGCCCTGTTGCCGTCTGAAAGCCCAGCGTATCCGGTACAGGCCAGCACCGGCTGTCGCCCCCCCCATCGGCCATGACCTCGATCGCGGCATCCACATCGTGGCCCGAGACATCCTGCGCAAACAGTGACGCGGGCATTCCGCGCCCCGACGTGAACAGGCTTTCCAATTCGTGGCGGCGGATGATCTTGCCCCGCCCGACCCCGTGCAGGTCGCTCAGAACAATGTCGATGGCTTGCACGTCGGGATAGGCGGCCAGAAAGGCCGTCGCTTCGGACAGGTCGGCGCGGGTCGAAGGGCGGCAGTTGGGTGTCATGGTGTCATCATCCTTGCGGGTTCAGCCCGCGAAAGTATAGGTGGTTTTGACCGATGTATAAAATTCGGCGGCATTGCTGCCCTGTTCGCGCGAACCGACGCTTGAACCTTTGCGCCCGCCGAAGGGCACGTGGTAATCCACACCCGCCGTGGGCAGGCTCAGCATCACCATACCGGCAGTCGAGCGACGTTTGAACGCTTGGGCAAAGCGCAGGTTTGTGGTGCAGATACCAGTGGGCAGGCCAAAGGGCGTGTCGTTTGCAATGGCCACGGCTTCGGGCAAAACCTTGCCCTCTACGTGGGCCAGCATCTGCGCGATTTCACTCTCGCGTGCGGTTATGGCGGTGGCGATCCGGTCCAGCAGGTCGGCGTGGGTTTGCGGGCTTTCCAAGGCTCAAGACGCGGCTGCGGCCTGCGCGGCCTCTTCGGCATCTGAAACGTCTTGCGCGCCGCCAATGGCATATAGCCCGATCAGATCCGATACGTCCGACGGATTGCGGTTCTGTGATGTTTCATCCGCCGTGCGCCATGTGCAGTCGATCAAGTTCTTGTAAATCTCGCCCATCGTGTCTCTTTTCTGTTAACCGGCGGTCATGCCGCCATCGACCGGGATCAGCGTGCCGGTCATGTATTGTGCGGAGTCTGACACCAGAAATGCGGTGACGTCGGCCACCTCTTCGGGGGTGCCGACGCGGCCCATCGGGATTTGTGCGCCGTAAGCGGCCAGTTTGGCGGCGCGGTCCGCCCCTGTCAGACCTGCGGCAATCATTGGTGTATCTGTATCGCCCGGACAGACGGCATTGATGCGAATGCCTTCGCCCGCGTGATCCAGCGCCATACAGCGGGTCAGTTGCGCCACGGCGGCCTTGGACACCGCATAGGCCACAGCGCCGCGCGCACCCGTCAGCGCCCAGTCGGAGGCGATGTTGACGATGCAACCGCCGCCACGCGCGCGCAGGGCAGGCAGCGCGGCGCGCGACAAACGAAAGACTGCGCTGAGGTTCACGTCAATCATCCGGTCCCATGCGGAGTCCGGTGTTTCTTCGGCGCGGCCATATGTCAGCACGCCTGCGTTGTTGACCAACACATCGACGCCGCCAAAATACCCGTTTGCCGCCTGCACCACGGCTTCGGCGGCGGCGGGATCAGTCAGATCAGCGGCCAGAAAGCGGGCCGTGCAGCCCGTCTTATCAAGCGCTTTGGCCAGCGCGTTGCCCGCGGCCTGACGGCGCCCGACCAGAAGCAGGGTGTAACCCTGCGCGGCCAGCGCGCGCGCGATGGCAGCCCCAATGCCCGAGGTTGCACCGGTTATGATTGCGCTGCGTGTTTGTGTTGCTGCCATATATGTGGTTCCATCGCTTTCCCAAGCCCTAGTTTTTGCGATCGCAAAAGTCAACAAGCTTGGGCGGGCTGTGGCGATCCAGACCGCATCTAACAATTAAAAGGGATTTTCAACTGTTAGAGCAAATGAATCCTCGCTCAAATTCTTATTGTCCGTAGGGTTTAAAACATGCGATAATTGCGATCGCAAACTCAAGAAGGCCGCCATGACACATCCAAAGCACCCCCGCAGATCGCCATTCTCGGCGCCGGGTGATCAGGGCCAGAACCACTGAAATCATTAAATCGCACAGCGGATTCTATCAATCCGCCCCGGACGAGTTGCATTCAGGGGTGATTTCAGGCTCTTAGATGGTCAGTCTTCGTAGGCCAAAGGGTAACAGGCGCGATGAATTTCCAGCACACCAGCTTGTCCGGCGTGATCCTTCTGACACCACGCCGCATTGGTGACGATCGCGGCTGGTTCATCGAGACGTGGAACAAACGCACACTTGCGCAGGGTGGCATCACGGCGGGTTTTGTCCAGGACAACCATTCGATGTCTGCCGATGTGGGCACCTTGCGCGGCCTGCATTATCAGGCGCCTCCCCATGCGCAGGACAAGCTGGTGCGCTGCACCCGTGGCGCGATCTGGGATGTGGCGGTGGATGTGCGGCGCGGATCGCCCGACTTTGGCCGTTGGGTCGGGGTCGCGCTGAGCGCCGAAGGGGGTGAGCAGTTATTTATCCCCAAAGGGTTCCTGCATGGATTTGTCACCCGCACAGCCAATGCCGAAGTGCAATATAAATGTACAAATTACTATGCGCCCGAAAGCGACGGATCGGTAGCTTGGGACAGTCTGGGCATCGACTGGGGTCTGACCGGCTCGCCTGTTCTGTCCGGCAAAGACCGCGCGGCTCCGGCCTTTGATGATTGGATCTCGCCCTTTGTATGGGAGGAGGAAACATGAAAATACTGGTGACGGGCGGTGCAGGTTTCATCGGATCTGCTGTGGTGCGCCGCGCCGTGGGGCAGGGACACGCAGTGGTCAATCTTGATGCGCTGACCTATGCGGCCTGCCTCGACAATGTCGCATCCGTCGCGGGTAATCCCCTTTATCAATTCGAGCATGCTGACATCCGCGACCGCGCCACGCTTGACCGTATATTTGCCAGCTACCAACCCGATGCAGTGATGCATCTGGCCGCCGAAAGTCATGTCGACCGGTCGATCGACGGCCCCGCCGATTTCATCCAGACCAACATTAACGGCACCTTCAATATGCTTGAGGCCGCGCGGCAGTATTGGGCGGAACAGGGGCATCCCGAAGGTTTCCGATTTCACCATATCTCGACCGACGAAGTGTACGGAACGCTAGGCGAGACGGGACTGTTCACCGAAGATACGCCTTATGATCCTCGCTCGCCCTATTCCGCCTCCAAGGCGTCCTCGGACCATCTGGTGCGTGTGTGGGGCGAAACCTACGGTCTGCCGGTGCTGGTTACCAATTGCTCGAACAACTACGGCCCCTATCACTTCCCAGAAAAGCTGATCCCGGTGGTGATCCTGCGGGCACTGGCGGGTGACCCAATTCCGATTTACGGCGACGGTATGAACGTCCGCGATTGGCTGTATGTGGAAGATCACGCCGACGCGCTGCTGTGCGTGCTAGGGCGGGGCGCAGTGGGGCGCACCTATAATATCGGGGGCGAGAACGAGGCGACCAATATTGATTTGGTCCGCATGATCTGCGCCGAACTGGACGTCCTGCGCCCTGACAGCATGCCCCATGCCGATTTGATCACCTTTGTCACCGACCGCCCCGGCCACGACCGCCGCTATGCGATCGACCCCACGCGCATCCGTGCCGAGCTGGGCTGGCGGCCCTCGGTGACCTTGCAACAGGGCATTGCGCAGACCGTGCGGTGGTATCTGGACAACGAAGGCTGGTGGCAACCGCTGCTGGCGCGCAGCGGCGTTGGCGCGCGGCTGGGTCAAGGCGTGAATATCGCCAAAGGGAAAAGAGTGACATGAAACGTAAAGGCATCATTCTGGCAGGCGGTTCTGGCACGCGGCTCTATCCGATCACGATGGGCCTGTCGAAACAGCTGATCCCCGTCTATGACAAGCCGATGATCTACTACCCGCTCAGCGTGCTGATACTGGCTGGTGTTACCGAGATCGCGATCATCACCACGGGCGAGGATCAGGCCCAGTTCAAACGTCTGCTGGGGGATGGCAGCCAGTGGGGTCTGTCGTTCGAATATATCGTGCAGCCCGCGCCGGACGGGCTGGCACAAGCCTATCTGCTGGCCGAGGATTTTCTGGCCGGTGCGCCGTCGGTTCTGGTGCTGGGCGACAACATTTTTTTCGGCCACGGCCTGCCTGAACAATTGCAAGCTGCCGATGCGCAGGCCAGTGGCGGCACGGTCTTCGGTTACCGCGTGTCCGACCCGGAACGCTATGGTGTGGTCGGGTTCGACGCTCATGGGCAAGTCATACAGATCGTAGAAAAGCCCGAAGTGCCGCCATCAAACTATGCGGTCACCGGCCTGTATTTTCTGGATGGACGCGCACCGGAAATGGCCAAAAAAGTGCAGCCGTCCGCACGCGGGGAACTGGAAATTGCCGATCTTCTTTCGCTTTATCTGGCCGAAGGCACCCTGCGCGTCGAGACGATGGGCCGCGGCTATGCGTGGTTGGACACCGGCACCCACGGCAGTCTGCTGGACGCCAGTAATTTTGTGCGTACCCTGACCATGCGACAGGGCCAACAAATGGGATCACCCGACGAGGTGGCCTATCGCATGGGCCTGATCTCGCGCGATGCGCTGCGCGCCCGTGCCGAAGGGTTTGCCAAGAACGCTTATGGCCAATATCTGCTGGATATCTGCGACGAAGATTAGATAGCAACGGCCCTGCTGACACAAAATGACAGCATCAAAAAGTCAAGCCCAAAGCGGGACTTGCCGGCCCGGAGCATTAAGGTAGTGTTGCGCCCTGATCGTTCGTGCCTGTCCCAAACTGGATCCTGCTCATGATACTTCGACACATTCGCCTGCACATGATCGTGCTGGCCCTTACTCTCATGGCGTCCGGCCTGCCCGCTGTGGCCCAGCAACAGGGGCTTCCACCTGCTGCCGTGACCGTGATGACGATGCAGCCACAAGACGTGCCGCTGACCACCACCTTGCCGGGTCGCGTGTTGGCATCGGCGCAGGCCGAGGTGCGCCCGCAGGTGGCAGGGATTATCACAGACCGTAAATTCGACGAAGGCGGGCGTGTCGAAGAGGGCGATGTTCTTTATACAATCGACGCCGCAACCTACGAAGCCGCAGTGGCCCAAGCCAATGCTGCCGTGGCGCAAGCCAACGCGCAACTGAAGTCGGCGCAGAAAGAAGAGGCGCGCCTGCAAGAGCTGCAATCGCGCAATGTAGCCAGCGAACAGGCGCTTGACGGTGCTGTGGCCGCCCGCGACATCGCCGCCGCCGCAGTGCAAGCTGCCAAAGCACAGTTGCAAACGGCGCAGATACAGCTGGACCGCACCCGGATTCGCGCGCGCCTGTCGGGCGAAATCGGGCGATCTCTGACGAGCCGTGGCGCGCTGGTCACGGCCAGTCAGGCCGAACCTTTGGCCGTAATCCGCAAGATTGATCCGGTCTATGTGGACGTGACCCAATCGGCCGCAGACATCATCGCATGGCGCCGCGACAACATCGGCACGCGACTGGAAGATGTGCCAGCCGAAGTGACCCTGAAGCTGGCTGATGGCAGCGTGTTCGACCAGATCGGCACCCTGACCGCAGCTGAACCGGACGTGAACGAGCAGACCGGTGTCGTGGTGCTGCGGATGCAGTTTGCCAACCCCGACAAACTGCTGTTGCCCGGCATGTATGTGCAGGTCGAAATTGCCACGACCACCGCCAAAGGTGTCTATCTGGTGCCGCAGCCGGCCATCAGCCGCGACCGGCGCGGCCAGCCCACGGCCATGATCGTCGGCCCCGACAATGTGGTCGAGATGCGCCAGCTTTCTATCATCGGGGACCATGAAAATGACTGGGTGGTAAACGGAGGGTTGAATCCGGGTGACCGTGTGGTGGTGGTCGGCCTGCAAAAGGCAGCCCCCGGTGCCACAGTAACGCCGCAAGAACAAAGCCCCGTCAACGCGGCATCTGCCCCAGCCGCAAACGAATAGATCAGGATAAGACCCCGCCATGGCCCGTTTTTTTATCGACCGCCCGATCTTTGCATGGGTCATTTCGATCTTTATCATGGGGATCGGCATTCTGGCGATTGAATCGCTGCCCGTCGCCCAATATCCCAAGATCGCCCCGCCCACCGTCACCGTGCGCGCGGTCTATCCCGGTGCGTCGGCTGAAACGGTTGCGAACACCGTGACACAGGTGATCGAACAACAGATGACGGGCCTTGACGGTCTGCGCTATGTGTCGTCATCGTCAACTTCCGCGGGCGGCGCCAGCGTGACGCTAACCTTTGAGACAGGCACAGACCCCGACATTGCGCAGGTGCAGGTTCAAAACAAACTGTCCCAAGCCAGCGCGCTGCTGCCCGAAGTGGTCCAGCGCCAAGGGGTTACGGTTGAAAAGTCATCGGCGGGGTTCCTGATGGTTGTATCGCTGATTGCCAATAACGGCGGTTATGATGCCACCGATCTGGGCGACTATCTGGCAACCAATCTGGTCAATGAACTCAGCCGCGTCGAAGGTGTTGGCAGTGCGCAGGTCTTTGGGGCGCAATATGCCATGCGGATCTGGCTGGACCCGTCCAAACTGGCCGCGTTCGAACTGACGCCTTCGGATGTGGTTGCGGCGGTTTCTGCCGAGAACGCACAGATTTCCGCAGGAGCCTTTGGCTCGCGGCCTTCGGTTGACGGGCAGATGCTGAACGCCACGATTACCGCACAATCGCTGTTGCGCACGCCCGAAGATTTTCGCCAGATTGTTCTGCGTGCCGAAACCGATGGCGGGCTGGTGTTAATTAACGATGTGGCGCGGGTCGAGATTGGCGCCGAAAGCTACGCCACCGTGTCGCGCTACAATCGCAATCCCTCTGCTGGTCTGGCAATCTCGCTGGCCCCCGGTGCCAACGCGTTGGAAACCGCTTTCGCTGTCGAAGAACGCCTGGAAGAACTGGCGCAATTCTTTCCCGACGGGGTCGATTATGTGATCCCCTTTGACACCACGCCCTTTGTCAAAATTTCCATCGAAGAGGTGATCAAGACACTGGTCGAGGCGATCGTGCTGGTGTTCTTTGTGATGTACCTGTTCTTGCAGAACTTCCGCGCCACACTGGTGCCGACGCTGGCGGTGCCCGTGGTGTTGCTGGGCACTTTCGGCGTGCTGGCGGCCTTTGGCTTTTCAATCAACACGCTGACCATGCTGGCGATGGTGCTGGCCATCGGCCTGCTGGTGGATGACGCGATTGTGGTCGTGGAAAACGTTGAACGCATTATGGAGCAAGAAGGGCTCGGCCCCGTCGAGGCGACCCGCAAGTCGATGGACCAGATCACCGGTGCGCTGATCGGCATTGCCGTCGTGCTGTCTGCGGTCTTTGTGCCGATGGCGTTCTTTCCCGGATCAACGGGAGTGATCTATAAACAGTTTGCCGTCACCATCATCTCGGCCATGACCCTGTCCGTTATCGTGGCGCTGACTTTGACTCCGGCGCTGTGCGCGACCTTGCTGAAACCCAAGACCCACGCAAAACGGCGCGGTCCATTCGGCTGGTTCAACTCGGGTTTCAACAAGCTGATGACAGGATACGGCGCGACCGTGGGCAAGCTGGTGCGCTGGCGATTTGTGACGGGGCTGGCCTATATCGGCATCATTGTCGCAATGGGCCTGCTGTTCCTGCGCACGCCTCAGGGGTTCTTGCCCGAAGAAGACCAAGGGATTCTGTTCACCCTGATTCAGGCCCCTACAGGCGCCACCACAGAACGCACGCTGGACGTGCTGAAACAGGTAGAAAACTACTATCTTGAGCAGGAATCCGAGATTGTTGAATCGGTATTCGGCGTGGTCGGCTTTAGCTTTGCAGGGCAAGGACAGAACGTCGGCATCATGTTTGTGCGGCTGAAAGACTGGAAAGACCGCGAAGCTGCCAACCAAAGCGCACAAGCACTGGCGGGCCGTGCCTTTGGTGCGTTCAGCCAGATTCAGGACGCGATGGTGTTTCCCGTTGTGCCCCCCTCGGTGATCGAATTGGGCAACGTCTCTGGATTCGACTTTTACCTGCAAGCGCGCGGCGGGCAAACACATGAACAGTTGCTGAATGCACGAAACCAGCTGCTGGGCATGGCCGCACAAAGCCCCCTGATCGGATCCCTGCGCCCCAGCGGGCTGGAAGATGCAGCACAGTTCAAACTGGACATCGACTGGCGTCGCGCAGGAGCGATGGGTGTGACGGCAACCGACGTTGGGAACCTGCTAACGATTGCCTGGGCGGGGCGCTATGTGAACGACTTTATCGACGACGGACGCATCAAACGCGTCTACGTCCAAGGCGAAGCATCGGCGCGGGCGCTGCCATCTGATTTGGACAAATGGCGGGTGCGCAATGCCAGTGGCGGGCTGGTCCCGTTCTCGAATTTTGCCGACGCCAGTTGGGCCTTTGCGCCCCAAGGGATGACCCGCTACAATGGCGTATCCTCGATGCAGCTTCAGGGCACGCCTGCCCCCGGTTTCAGCACCGGTGAAGGCCTGGCCGAGCTTGAGCGCCTGGCGGGCCAACTGCCCCCCGGGTTCCAGATTGCACCCACCGGCCTGTCACTGGAAGAACAGGAATCGGGCAGTCAGGCGCCATTGCTTTACGGTCTGTCGCTGGCCGCGATTTTCCTTGCTCTGGCGGCCCTTTATGAAAGCTGGTCGATTCCCTTTGCTGTGATGCTCGCAATGCCCATCGGCGTGCTGGGTGCCCTGACGGGGGCCTATCTGGGCGGGTTCGAGAACGGTGTTTTCTTTCAGGTCGGCCTTCTGACGGTCATCGGTCTGACGGGAAAAAACGCAATTCTGATCGTCGAGTTTGCCCGTGACCGCCGCGCCGAAGGCGAGACAGTAATCGAGGCCGCAGTGGACGCAGCAAAACAGCGGTTCCGCCCGATCATCATGACCTCGATGGCGTTTTCTCTGGGCGTACTGCCGTTGCTTCTCAGCACCGGTGCAGGCTCGGGCGGGCGCACGGCAATCGGCAGTGGCGTACTGGCGGGGACCATATCGGCAACTGTGTTGGGCGTGCTGTTCGTGCCATTCTTTTTCGTGGTGATCTCGCGGCTAAGCCGCAGGGGCCGCGCGGAAACCGGTTGACCCCATTGCCAAACTGCTCCGCCGCCGCAAGGATGGCGGGGCTGCCAACAAGGGGATGCGCGTGCCCGATCCGATCCTGAAACAGAACCCGCACAACGTGCAGCCGCCCCGCGAAAAAGTGTTGGAGGTAGCAATAGGCCGCGCCGTGCGCGCCTTTCGCAAGCGGCAGGCGATCACCGTGGCTGAATTGTCTGCTGCCACCGGTCTGTCCAGTGGCATGCTGTCAAAGATCGAAAACGGCAACACCTCGCCCTCGCTGACCACGCTGCAGGCGCTGGCCAATGCGCTGTCGGTTCCACTGTCGGCTTTTTTCCGCGGCTTCGAGGACAGCCGCCGCGCAGTCCACACCCGCGCCGGGGCAGGCGTGGAAACCGCCCGCGCAGGCACCCGTGCGGGCCATGAATATACCCTTCTGGGCCACATCGGCGCCAACACCAGTGGCGTCATTGTTGAACCCTATCTGATTACCCTGACCAGCACATCGGATATCTTTCCCACCTTTCAGCACGACGGCATCGAAACGATCTATATGCTGGAAGGAGCGGTGGATTACCGGCACGGCGACGAAGTCTATCCGCTGCGTGCGGGCGACACTCTGCACTTCGAAGCAGATGCGCCGCACGGTCCCGAAGGGCTGGTCGAACTGCCTGCACGGTATCTTTCGATTATTTCTTACGCACAAGAGACCTGATTTCGCGCCTCATAGGAAACAAAGTTTCCTTTCAGTTGCTGCATTACACATTGCCTGCTAAATCTTTGCCCAACCATTGGCGCAAAGGAGCAGGGCATCATGTGTGGAATCGTAGGACTGTTTTTGAAAGACCCCGCGTTAGAGCCGCACCTGGGCGCGATGCTGACCGCTATGCTGGTTACCATGACCGACCGCGGGCCCGACAGTGCAGGCATCGCGATCTATGGTGATCCGATCGCGGGGATGGCCAAGCTGGTGGTGCAATCGGACGATCCGGCTACAGGCTTTGCCGGTTTGGCCGATCACCTGACAACCACCCTTGGGGCGAGGGTCGCAATGGATGTCAAAAGCACCCACGCTGTTCTGCACCTGCCCGAAGCCTTACTGCCGCAGGCCCGTCTGGCGCTGCCGCCGCAGGTGCGCGTCATGAGCCACGGCCAGACACTGGAGATTTACAAGGAGGTGGGCCTGCCCCTTGACGTGGCCAGCCGTTTCGACATCGCGCAAATGTCGGGCAGCCACGGCATCGGCCATACCCGCATGGCCACCGAAAGCGCCGTAACCACGATGGGTGCGCATCCGTTCAACACCGGCCCCGATCAATGTCTTGTGCACAACGGATCGCTGTCCAACCACAACGCCTTGCGCCGCAAGCTGACGCGCGCGGGCGTACATATTGAAACCCGAAACGACTCTGAAGTTGCTGCCGCCTATCTGACGTGGCGCATGGATCAGGGCGCAACTTTGGGCGAGGCGCTGGAAAGCGGGCTGGATGATCTGGACGGGTTTTACACCTTTGTCGTCGGCACCCGCGACGGCTTTGGCGTGCTGCGCGATCCGATTGCATGCAAGCCCGCGGTGATGGCCGAAACCGATCAATACGTCGCCTTTGGAAGTGAATACCGTGCGCTGGCTGATCTGCCCGGCATCGACACCGCCCGCACTTGGGAACCCGAACCTGCCACCGTCTACTTTTGGACGCGCGACAACACCCCCACCGCTACACCCAAGGCCGCCTGACATGCACACGATTGATCTGTCCGTTACCCCCCTGCGCGAGATGAACGCAACGCTGCAAGCCCTGACCGCCGACAGCAATACCCGCGTCTGGGAAATCGCTAATCCCAAGGGTGCCCACGCCATCGCCTGTGGTCTGGATGCCGGCATTTCGGTGACTGTAATGGGACACACCGGCTATTACTGCGCAGGTATGAACAAGCAGGCCGCAATCACAGTCAAAGGCTCGGCCGGTCCGGGTGTTGCCGAAAACATGATGAGCGGCACCGTCGTGATCGAGGGCGACGCCAGCCAATATGCCGGTGCCACTGGCCACGGCGGTTTGTTGGTGATCAAGGGCAATGCCTCGTCGCGCTGCGGCATCTCGATGAAGGGGATCGACATCGTGGTTCACGGCGACGCGGGCCATATGAGCGCATTCATGGCCCAGTCCGGAAATCTGGTGATCTGCGGCGACGCAGGCGAGGCATTGGGGGATTCCCTCTACGAGGCGCGCCTGTTTGTGCGCGGATCGGTCAAATCGCTGGGAGCGGACTGCATCGAAAAGGAAATGCGTCCCGAGCATATAGAAATCCTGACCGATCTGCTGGCCCGCGCAGGCTGTGACGCCAAGGCGCAAGAGTTCCGCCGCTATGGCTCGGTCCGACAGCTTTATCACTTCAACATCGACAACGCATACTGAAGGGCCAATCATGGAAGACCACCGCACACCGCCCCGCACGGTCCCAATTGCTTCGGCAACGTTTTCCGATCCCGTAACAGCCGAGATCCGCCGCGCTGCGGCCACTGGCATCTACGACATTCGCGGCGGTGGCGCTAAACGCCGTTTACCCCATTTCGACGACCTGTTGTTTCTGGGGGCGTCCATGTCCCGCTATCCGTTGGAAGGATACCGCGAACGCTGTGACACCTCGGTGACGCTGGGCACGCGGTTCGCCGCCAACCCGATTGAACTGGACATTCCGATTACTATTGCGGGCATGTCCTTTGGTGCGCTGTCCGGTCCTGCAAAAGAGGCGCTGGGGCGCGGGGCGACGCTGGCGGGCACGTCAACCACCACCGGCGACGGTGGCATGACACCCGAAGAGCGCGGCCATTCCAATCGGCTGGTTTATCAGTATCTGCCGTCGCGCTATGGTATGAACCCCGACGATCTGCGCCGTGCCGACGCCATTGAAATTGTCGTGGGGCAGGGCGCCAAACCGGGCGGAGGCGGGATGCTGCTGGGGCAGAAAATCTCGGATCGCGTTGCAGAAATGCGCAACCTTCCCAAAGGGATCGACCAACGTTCGTCTTGTCGTCATCCCGACTGGACCGGCCCCGACGATCTTGAAATCAAGATACTCGAGCTGCGCGAGATCACCGGCTGGAAGGTTCCGATCTACATCAAGATCGGCGGCGCGCGGCCCTATTTCGACACCACGCTGGCCGTCAAGGCTGGCGCGGATGTTGTTGTTCTTGACGGAATGCAGGGCGGCACGGCAGCAACGCAGGATGTTTTTATTGAACACGTGGGCCAACCCATTCTGGCCTGCATCCCCGAAGCGGTCCGCGCTTTGCAGGATCTGGGCATGCACCGCGAGGTGCAGCTGATCGTCTCGGGCGGTATCCGCACCGGCGCGGACGTGGCCAAGGCGATGGCGCTGGGGGCAGATGCCGTAGCCATCGGTACAGCGGCCCTGATCGCCCTAGGGGACAATGACCCGAAATACGAATCCGAATACAACGCACTTGGCACAACCGCAGGTGCCTATGACGACTGGCACGAGGGGCGCGACCCCGCGGGGATCACCACCCAAGACTTCGCCTTGACGGCACGCCTTGACCCGATCGAAGGCGGGCGGCGTCTGAACAATTATCTCAAGGTGATGACATTGGAGGCACAAACCATCGCGCGTGCCTGCGGCAAGTCACATCTGCACAATCTCGAACCAGAAGACCTCTGCGCACTGACGATGGAGGCCGCCGCGATGGCCAAGGTGCCGCTGGCTGGCACAGACTGGTATCCGGGCAAACCCGGCACTGCATATTGATACAGACAAAAGGGACAGACATGACCACAGACCTTGCCACATTCGCCAAGGACAACGGCGTCAAATATTTCATGGTGTCCTTTACCGACCTTTTCGGCGGGCAGCGCGCCAAACTGGTGCCTGCTCCGGCCATTGCCGGAATGCAGGAAGACGGAGCAGGCTTTGCCGGTTTTGCCACGTGGCTGGACATGACACCCGCACATCCTGACATGCTGGCCGTGCCCGACCCGTCCTCGGTGATCCAGCTGCCGTGGAAACCCGAGGTGGCATGGGTCGCCAGCAACTGCATCATGGAAGGTGCGCCGGTCGCACAGGCCCCGCGCAACGTGCTGCAAAAGCTGGTCGATCAAGCCGAAGCCAAGGGCCTGTATGTTAAAACAGGCATTGAGGCCGAGTTTTTCCTGCTGACCCCCGATGGGTCTGAAATCAGCGACCCCTACGATACTGCAGAAAAGCCGTGTTACGACCAGCAAGCGGTCATGCGCCGTTATGACGTGATCGCAGAAATCTGCGATTACATGCTGGAACTGGGCTGGGAAGCCTACCAGAATGACCACGAAGACGCGAATGGCCAGTTCGAGATGAACTGGGCTTTTGACGATGCCATGCGCACCGCAGACAAACATTCGTTCTTTAAGTTCATGGTAAAATCGGTGGCGGAAAAGCACGGGTTGCGTGCGACTTTCATGCCCAAACCTGTTGCAGGGCTGACCGGCAACGGTTGTCATGCGCATATCTCGGTCTGGGACGAAACGGGCACGGTCAATGTTTTTGCGACCGACAGCGGCGCGGGACAGGTGGGTGAGGTCGGGTTGTCTCCGGACGGCGGGCATTTTCTTGGCGGCATCATGAAACACGCAAGCGCGCTGGCAGCGATCACCAACCCCACTGTGAACAGCTACAAGCGGATTAATGCACCGCGCACGGTTTCGGGGGCCACATGGGCGCCCAACACGGTCACTTGGACGGGCAACAACCGCACCCACATGGTCCGCGTTCCAGGACCGGGCCGGTTCGAATTACGCCTGCCGGATGGTGCTGTGAACCCGTATTTGTTACAGGCGGTCATCATCGCCGCCGGTCTGTCAGGTCTGGAGGCCAAGGCCGACCCCGGCCCGCGTCATGACATCAATATGTATGAAGAAGGCCACACCGTAACAAACGCGCCCAAGCTGCCTCTAAACCTGCTGGACGCGCTGCGCGCCTTTGACACCGACGCAGGTCTGAAATCCGCAATGGGCGATGCGTTTTCTGCCGCATTCCTGAAGCTTAAGCGGCAGGAATGGGACAGCTATACCGCCCACTTCAGCCAGTGGGAAAAGGACAACACGCTGGACGTTTGATTGCCGGCACAGGCAATTGTTTGTGAGTTCCATTCTGATTGCATCGGTTTGCGTGGGTAGGGTACTTCATCCCCGCTCCAGTTTCATCAGTTCATCTCGAAACGCTTCGGCCGGGGTTCGATAACCGAGGCATTTGCGCGGTGTCTCGTTCAGGCGGTCGCAAATCGACTTCATATATCGACTTGGGAGCGCCAGCAGAGCAGTGTCTCGTGGCAGGTATCTGCGAATCCGTTTGTTCATATTCTCGACTGATCCTTTCTGCCACGGGGCCTGTGGATCACAGAACCAAGATTTGGTTCCCATGCCTTTGTGCAGTTCGCGCCAGGATGTGAACTCAAACCCACGGTCGAACGTAATGCTGCGACGGGCATCAGCGGGCAGGGGCGACATCTCGTTGATCAGCTTGTTCATGAGAGGGCGTGACTTGCGGTCGTTGTTGCGCAGCAGCAGCGTGTAGCGGGTCTTACGTTCTATCAAAGTCGCCACGTTGGCATTGCCTTGAGCGCGTTCAAAGATCATCAAGTCGCCTTCCCATGTGTGGATGCCCGCTTTGATGCAAGAAATATTATCAACGGTTTGAACATGTGATCGGGTACGGTCATGTGTCAGGCCTCAGATTGCGGCGTTTCACATGCCGCGGGCCGGTATGGCGATGCGAAGGTCAGGTCCATATCAATGACACGAGCGCTAAGCTCTCTGGGAAGGCCTGGTTTTCCTAACCTCGATCTAGTCGATCATTTGTCCTTACTGTCTCAATGTCCTTCTCACATCATACCGAGCGATGCAGCCTTTAGGCTACCGCGATCGGATCTCGATAATCTTCGTGTTTCGTCATCATCGCCCAAATGATGCGCGCCGTTTTGTTGGCGAGCGCGATGGCTACCAGCATGCGAGGCTTACGCTCTAACATTTGCTCAAGCCATGAGCCTTTGGGTGGACCATTTTTAATCGCCCATCTGATCCGTGTCATGGCCCCAATTATCAGCAGTCGCCGAATGTCGCGCTGCCCCATCTTTGATGTTCGCCCTAACACTTGGCGCCCACCTGTCGATTTCTGAACCGGGACCAGACCAAGCCATGCCGCAAAATCCCGGCCGCGTTTGAAGCCTTCCAACGGCGGAGAGAATGCCTTGATCGCCATTGCACTCACAGGACCAATACCGGGCGCGGTCTGTAGTCGAATCGTCTCTGGGTCGGACTTCGATTCCTCTTTTAGACGCCGCTCTATCGTAACGACTTTGTCGGTGAGCACATTAAGCTGATCCAGATGGACACGGCTGAGTTCAATAACGATTGAAGGCAGGTCACAATCCGGGCTTTCTATCTGTTCTGCTAGTTTCTTCACAAAGTTCCGACCGGGAGGGGCGATGATGCCATACTCCATCAAATGGCCGCGTAGCGCATTGATGATGGAGTTACGTTGCCGAACAAACAAATCCCGTGTCTTGAAGATCATCGAACGGGATTGCTGTTCAGCTGATTTAACAGGCACAAACCGCATGGTCGGTCGGACTGCCGCTTCGGCAATAGCCTCTGCATCATTGGCGTCATTCTTCTGACGCTTGACGAATGGCTTCACGTAGATCGGCGGGATCAGACGAACATCGTGGCCCAGCTTCAGGATCTCGCGACCCCAATAATGCGAAGAGGCACAAGCCTCCATCGCTACCACGCAAGGCTGCTGCTCACTTAAAAACTTCAAAAATTGCCCCCGCGACAGCTTCTTGCGGAACACAGGTTCGCCGACAGCCGTCGCGCCGTGCGCTTGGAAAACGGACTTTGCCAAGTCGACGCCGATCATTGTAACTTCATTCATGGTTGCCTCCAGTTTGGTGCTTTCAACATCACCACTATGGCACAGTTTGATGCCGGTTCCGGGGTGGGGCATCCACACCATCAGTTGCCAAACTGGCTACGGTTGTTGATCTCGTCGGGGCGATTGTGAATGCTTATTTCCAAGGGGAACACACGATCACGGGCCTTGCGGGCGTAGCGTGGTTTGCGCTTCCTCTGGCGCTCGGGCAGATACCGGCCAAGTTCCTGAGACTGGCCGCTTTCAGAATAGACGTACTGATAGATTGTCTCGTGGCAAATCCGGTAAGGAGGACACGGTTCGATTCTAAGCCGACCTGCGATTTGTTCGGGCGACCAGCCGTTCTTCAATTTGCCGATCACTTCGTTGCGTAAATCCTCATGCCGTTCCAATTTACGGCGCTTCAGGTAACGCCGATCTGCGAGCGTTTGCGCTGTCACATGCCAATAGCCATCAGCCTGCGGAACTTCCTCGTCGTGCCACCAGTTGCGCTTGATCTCGCGGTGGATCGTTGAGCGATCTCGACCAAGCGTTTCTGCGATCTTCGTCTTCGTGGCTTTCGCTTGGAGCATTGTCGCCAAGATTCTGCGTTCATCTAAGTTCAATTTGCGGTAGGGTCGTCTCATCACATCCTCCTGATCTGCATCAGAAATTTATCCAGTGATGCAATCCAAAATGGAATGTGCCCTTGTTACATCAGATTTACGCATAATCCATATTATGTAATTAATCTTCCATCTCACCCGCGCGCGCGGCCATGCGGCGGGCGGCCAATGTCACGCTTGCATCCAGATCATCGCTTTCGACTTTCAGCGTATCGTGGCCCGCAGGGCGACGGCTGCGTTTGCGGCGCTGGCCGTCTGGCGCAATCTCGGTGTTGCGCGGCAGGATCAGGCGGTCAACGACAGTTCGGCGCAGCCCAAGGGTCGAGGTCAGGTCAAACACACGCGCCGCCACTGCATCGGCGTGGTCGGGTCGCACCAACAATTCCATGCGCACCACGGGGCGCGATTTCTTGCCCTGAGCGGTCAGCAGTATCGCATCCACCACACCCGCATCGGCGCGCAGCGCGTCGGTGGCAGCCCCCAGTTCCTCGCCGGTCATATCGTCGATGTCGCAGGCCAGTTGCACCAACTGGTCTTGCAGAACCCCGCTTTGGGCGGTGTCAAACATGGTGACCCGCAAGATGTTGGGAAGCCCTTTCATGACACGGGTGCCTGCGCCTGATCCCGTCGCAGACAGCCGCCCTGGTGGACGTGTGCCGTGGGTGCTCCCTGTGACGTGCGCCAGAATAGCGGCCCCCGTTGGTGTGACCCGTTCGCCTGCGATACCATCATCGTGCCAATCATATCCTTGCAATATCAACGCAGTGGCGGGCGCGGGCACCGGCAGCTTGCCATGCGCGGTGTCGACCAGACCACCCCCTAGCGGCAGCGGCGCCAGACTGAAGCTCGCCCCCTCCAGCGCCGCGCAGATGCTGCCCGCCGCCGTCACATCCATCAGCGCATCCCAATCCGCGATCTCGTGAAAGTGCACGCGGTCGATGGGGATGTCGTGCACCTGAGCCTCGGCTTCGGCGATGCGGTGCAATATGTCGCAGGCCGCCTCGGCGGTGCCCTGCGACAACGGAGCCGCCTCCAGCAACGCGCGCATCGCCTTGTAGGTCGTATCGGCCCCGTGCCGCGCAGCGGTGCCGCCCGTCGCAAGCACCAGCTTGAACTGGCGCGACATGATGCCGGATGCCACATGTTCGGTCAGCTCTGCGCGCCCCACTTCGACAGGTAAAACGAGCGCGACATCCGCCAGCACGCGCGCCGTCAGGTCAGGACGTGCATGCAGCATCGCGGCGATGAACATATCCCCCGCAGCGCCGCCAACAGGGTCCAGGTGCACATGCAATCCCTTACCCGACATCAGTGCGCCTCCGGCCACGGGTTGACCAGACGGCCATCCTCGAACTGCATCTCTTCCAATTCGCCTATCACCTCGAAACCGGGACGGTCCCGCAGCTCGGGCAACATCGCTTCGGAGGCATAGAGATACTCCAGCTTCAGCGTATTGGGGATGCGCAGCAGGCGCGGATTGGTGATGTCTTCGGCACCGCTGGTTTTCACCACCGTTTGAATTGCGCTGCGGGCGCAGGGCATGACCATCGGCAGTTTCGCCTGCATCAAAACCTGCGATGTCAGACAGTTGGCATAGACCGCCTCGCGGTCGAACGCCTCTTCGATCTGCGACGTGATGAC
The DNA here is from genome assembly GCF_002222635.1 of Pseudosulfitobacter pseudonitzschiae. Lineage (NCBI taxonomy): Bacteria > Pseudomonadati > Pseudomonadota > Alphaproteobacteria > Rhodobacterales > Roseobacteraceae > Pseudosulfitobacter > Pseudosulfitobacter pseudonitzschiae. Next base: position 34,483 of record NZ_CP022417.1, read on the forward strand.
ATCGGCACGCGCCGCCCCGTTGCCGTTGCCATTGCTGCGCGGTGACAGACCAAGCGCCACCAGCCGCGAAATATGCAGATGCACCTGCATCTTCTGGCTGGAAAAACGGTGGGTGATATTGGGGTCCATGCCGGTGCCGGAAAATTCCTTGCCGATCTCGTCCACGATCAGCACGTCCAGCGTGCCCGACGCAGTAGGCTGGTCCAGCGGCCCGACGGGCAGACGCGGCATGTTGGCCATCGCCTCTTGCAGCAGCGGTGCTTCGGCCTCCAACATCCCGTCACTGTCCAGAACCTCGACCCGCGCCAGTTCGTCATAGGCGTTCTCGATGGTACCGATACCAAACAGAACCTTGCAGCGTTCCAATTTCATCCGCGCCATATGCGCCACAAATATTCCGACGTTATCAATCCCGCGCGCATGGCAGTTTTCAGCGCCTGATTGCTTGCCAAGGCCAATCGACAGCATCTTAGCCAGCCCGCTTTCGTTGGGCGCGCGAAAGGAGGTGTGCGGCTTGATCCGGTTGAACAGGATGATGCCGTCGGCAGCGTTGGCATGGCGGTCCATGCGCACCGACATGCCGTTGTCCAGCACGCCGATCTCGTCGGTTTCCATCGACGACCGTATGGGGCAACCGATGACCTCTTCGGTCACGCCCAGCTTGGCCAGAAGTGCCGTCTGCCCCTCGGCGGTCGCTCCTCCGTGGCTGCCCATCGACGGCACCACGAACGGATCTGCACCGCGCGCGCGCACCTGCGCCACGATGGCCGCTAGCAATTCGGGAAAATCCGCGATGCCGCGACTGCCTGCGGTGATGGCGATGGACATGCCCGGTTTGATCTTGCCCACACAGGCAGCGCCGGCCATCGCATCGCGCACAGCCGCAGCAGGATCGCCCGCGCGGGCGGCGGCAAAACTCTGACGACACAGCGCGATACGCGGCAGCAGGGTGTCCTGAACCAGTTTCACATAGTCGGGTGTCATCACGATCTTCCTTTTCAGCCTGTCACGCCAATCGGCCAAGGGGCGAATTCTTCTTCTCCGACGCCAAGTGCTTCGGATTTGCTGGCCTGCCCCGACGCCACCGCCAGTATATGGTCGAAAATCTCCTGACCCAGCCCGGCAATTGTCTGCTCTCCGTCGATCACGGTGCCGCAATTGATGTCCATATCGTCCTGCATCTGCGTGAACATCGGCGTGTTCGACGCCAGCTTGATCGTCGGCGCGGGGTATGAACCAAAGCACGACCCCCGCCCCGTGGTAAAGCAGATCAGGTTGGCCCCGCCCGCAATCTGCCCTGTCGCCGATACTGGATCAAAGCCGGGGGTGTCCATAAAAACCAGCCCCTTTTGCGTGACAGGCTCGGCATAGCGGTAGACTTCCATCAGTCCGGTGCTGCCGCTTTTCTTGGCCCCGCCCAGCGATTTTTCCAGCACGTTGGCCAGTCCGCCCGCCTGATTGCCGGGGCTGACGACGCCGTTGATCTGCGTGTCACGGCCTTTGGTATACTCCAGCCACCAGTCCATGCGTTCGACCAGCTTGCGACCCACAGCCTCGGATCGTGCGCGACGCGTCAGCAAATGTTCAACGCCGAAAATTTCGGGCGTTTCCGACAGGATCGCAGTGCCGCCATTGCGCACCAGAATATCAGCCGCCGCACCCAGCGCAGGGTTGGCCGACAGCCCCGACAGCCCGTCCGAGCCGCCGCATTGCATCCCGATGGTGATATGTTCCGCCGAACAGGGCTCGCGGCGCACAGTGTTGGCCGCATCCAGCATGTCGCGTACGGCAGCTTTGCCCTCGGTGATGGCGCGCGCCGTGCCGCCCACATGTTGCATGGTCACGGTTTTCAGCATCTTGCCTTCGGCAAGGCTCTGTTCCTCGAAAAACTGCGCCAGATTGTTGCGCTCGCAGCCCAGTGACAACACGACGGCGCCCGCCATGTTAGGGTGACGGATATAGCCTGCCAGCGTGCGCCGCAGCAAGTCCATCGGCTCGCCCGTCATCTCCATACCGCAGCCCGAATCGTGGATGAACGGCACCACGCCATCGACGTTGGCCCAATCTTCCATGCGCTCTTCGTCGAAATAGTTGCCGATCTTGCGCGCCACCGTGGCCGAGCAGTTCACCGTCACGAACAGACCGATATAGTTGCGCGTGCCCACCTGACCGTTGTCGCGACGGATGCCCATGAACGTGGCACGCCGGTCCGGCGGCAGAATGTCGGTGGGCGCATAGTCGCGACCAAAGGCATAATCCTTGTCCACCGCGTCGAATTTGATGTTGTGACTGTGCAACCAGTCACCCGCCGCAATGTCCTGGGCCGCATAGCCGATGACCGTCTCGAATTTCAGGATCGGCGCACCGCTCTGGATCGGGCGGATTGCAATCTTGTGGCCTTGGGGTGTGTCGTGATTGGCGCTGACGCCGTGTTCGGCCAGCACTGTACCTTGGGCAATCGCGCCGGTGGCGACCACAACGTTGTCACCCTCGGACAACAACATAACCCTTGCAGTGCATTCGTGTGCTGTAATCCGACTGTCCATCTGGTGTGCTTTCGTTAGAGTAAAGAAAAGACTTCGGGTTCGGGATGCGAACTGATATATTAGGTTTAACAAGAACAAAGTACCGTCGCAATGAATGAATCCACCAAAGCGCACCCCAGCGTATCACAAACCAAAGCCATGCAGCTGCTGCCCAAGGGTATTCGCGGCACCGATGCCGACATGGCTCTGTTCGAGGGCGGCCCGACCGGACGCGGTGTCTATGACAGTCTGCGCGACCAGATCGTCAAGCTGGACCTGCCGCCAGGCACACCGCTGCTACGGACCGAACTGGCAGAAACCTATGGTGTCAGCCTGACGCCGCTGCGCGACGCGTTGCAACAATTGGCCAAAGAGGGACTGGTGCGCATCTTTCCACAATCGCGCACGCTGGTCACGCCAATCAACATCACCGCCATCCGCGAGGCGCAATTCATGCGCATCGCGCTGGAAACCGAAGTGGTGCGCGAGCTGGCCCGCGAGATTGCCCCCGACGATCTGGCGCGGCTGCGCAGCATCGTTGCCTTGCAGGCCAGCATCGGTCAGCATCCGGGTGATATTCCGACATTTCAGGAACTTGACGAGGTGTTTCACCAGACATTGTTCATCGCCGCCCGCCATGTCCAGACCCAGCGGATCATGCGCAGCCACGCAGGACATCTGGAACGGCTACGGCGTCTGTATCTGGAAGATTCAGACGATGCGGGCCGTGCGGCCAACAATCAGGCGGTGGTTGATGGGCACACAGCAGTTCTGGACGGAATTGCCGAAGGCGATGCCGCCCGTGCGATGGATGCGCTGCGCCGCCATTTGAAACGCACCGTCGACCGCATCGCCGACAAGCGTGCAGCCTTTCCCGAATATTTCGCACCGGAAAAGGCATAGCTTCAACGGTTGTTGGCCTTGCGCCACTCCGCGAATTTATCAAGGTTCTCTTGTTTTGTTCCAGGGTAAAGGCCAATAATGCCAGCGCCCCCTTTGACCTGCTCGACAACAAAATCCTCATAGGCGGTCATTTCCACAGCCTCGTCCGCGACCTCGTCCGCGATACCTGCGGGGATGACAATTACGCAATCGTCGTCGCCCACCACAATATCGCCCGGAAACACCGCCGCATCGCCACAGCCAATGGGGCCGTTGATTTCGATGGCTTCGTGCAGGGTCAGGTTGGTCGGGCTGGACGGACGGTTGCAATAGCACGGTATATCCAGCCCCCCGATCGTTGCCGCATCGCGCAACCCGCCATCGGTCACCACCCCTGCCCCGCCCCGCATCATCAGACGGGTGATCAGAATGTCGCCGGCACTGGCGGCACGGGGGTCTTTGCGGCTGTCCATTACCAGAACATGCCCTTCGGGGCAGGTTTCGATCGCCACCCGCTGCGGATGTTCAGGGTTGCGGAATTCGACCAACTGGTTGCGGTCTTCGCGTGCGGGCATATACCGCAGTGTAAAGGCAGGGCCGACCATATTGCGCCCCTTGCGGGCAACCGGCCCCACTTCCTGAATCACCTGATTGCGCAGGCCGCGTTTGTACAGCGCGGTCGCCAACGTCGCCACCGACACGTTCATCAGCTTTTTGCGGGTTTCGGGGTTCATGCCGCTTTCTCCTGCAAGGCTTTCAAATTGTTGGTCGCAACAAACCCGTCCAGCACCGCCTGCTGCTGATCGGTCAGCGGCCACGCCGACGGCGGGCGCGTCGGGCCGCAGTCCAACCCGATAGCCATCAACCCCGCTTTGACGCCCGTCACATTGGTGCCATTTTGCTCTTCCGCGCGGATGTCTTCAAACGCACGCATCCCGTCGATCAGGTGGTTGGCGGTGGGATAGTCGCCGCCGTCCAGGGCCGCGTGAATGTCCATCGACCGCTCGGGCCAGACGTTTATCAGCCCTGAGGTGAACCCCCGCGCACCCACAGCATAAAGCGGCGGCGCCCAGACTTCGGCCAGCCCCCCGACCCAGACGATGTGATCGGGGCATACTTCGATGGCGCGTGCCAGATTCAGCGGATTGGGCGTGGCCCATTTCACACCCTTCACACCTTCGACCTCGCACAGGCGCGCGATACCGTCAGCCCCCATCGCGTCGTTGCGCAGATACAGCATGACAGGCAGCCCGCCAGAAGCTTCGCGCACCGCCTTGATGTAATCAACCGTGCCACGGGGTGACACAAAGGGATCGGGCGGCTGGTGAATCATCAGCGCATCGGCGCCCGCATCCGCACTGGCACGGGCTAGCACACAGGCGTCACGAATGCCGCGCCCGACACCCGCCAGCAACGGCGCACGGCCCGCAACCATCTGCGCAACCTCGCGCACCATCGTACAAGCCTCGTCTGTGGTCAGCGCGTAGAATTCACCGGTGTTGCCGTTGACCACCGGTATATGCACGCCCGCACCCAACGCCCGATCAATGATCGGGGCCAGCTTGTCGGGCGCAATGTCGCCTTCGGTATCATAGGGGGTGACCAGAATACCCGAGATGCCAGTCAGTGCCTGTTCAAGATTGTGGGTCATCGGAATACCTTTTAGTGAATGTCCGGCTCGGCCGCGGCCGCCCCGAATTGCGTTGTCAGATAATCGAAATCACAGCCCTGATCGGCCTGCCCGACATGACGCTGGAACATATAACCCCATCCGCGTTCATAGCGCGGTGCAGGGGCCACCCATACGGCACGGCGGGCGGTGATCTCGTCTTCGTCCACCAGCATGTCCAGCGTCCGCGCCTCAAGGTCCATTCGGACAATATCACCGGTTTTCAGCAGCGCCAGCGGGCCCCCGATGAACGCTTCGGGGGCCACATGCAGGATACACGCGCCATAGGATGTGCCCGACATCCTCGCATCGGAAATCCGCAGCATGTCGCGGTGTCCCTGCTTCAGCAGCGCCTTGGGCATCGGCAGCATCCCCCATTCTGGAAAGCCGGGGCCACCTTGGGGCCCCGCGTTGCGCAGCACCAGAACATGATCGGGCGTCACGTCCAGATTCTCGTCGTCGATGGCCGCCTTCATCTCGGGATAACTGTCGAAGACCAGCGCGGGGCCTTCGTGGTGGTAGAATTTCGGATCACAGGCCGCGGGCTTGATGACTGCACCATCGGGGCACAGGTTGCCACGCAGAACGGCCAACGACCCTTCTTTATAGACAGGGTTCGACAGCGGGCGGATCACGTCGTCATTATAGACGGGTGCGCCCGCAATCCCGTCCGCCAGCGGCTTGCCCGTGCAGGTAATCGCATCGCGGTCCAGTTTGTCGCCCAGTTGGTCCATCAATGCGCGCAACCCCCCTGCGAAATAGAAATCTTCCATCAGGTATTCGGCCCCCGACGGGCGGATGTTGGCGATCAGCGGTGTGGTGCGCCCCAGCGCGTCCAGATCATCCAGTTCCAGCGACACACCGGCACGGCGTGCCATCGCCAGCAAGTGCACAACCGCGTTGGTTGAACACCCCGTTGCCATCGCCACAATCGCCGCATTGCGCACAGCGGCGGGGGTGATCACCTTGTCCGGCGTCAGATCCTCCCAGACCATATCAACAATGCGCCGCCCGCACGATGCGCTCATGCGTTTGTGGCCCGCGTCCGCCGCAGGGATCGACGATGCACCGGGCAGGCACAGGCCCATCGCTTCGGCAATCGCGGTCATCGTCGAGGCCGTGCCCATCGTCATGCAGTGGCCGTAGGACCGCGCGATGCCGCCTTCGACACCCACCCATTCCTCTGATGTAATCGTACCGGCGCGCCGCTCGTCCCAGTATTTCCACGCATCCGATCCCGACCCCAGCGACTTGCCCGCATAATTGCCGCGCAGCATCGGACCCGCAGGCAGAAAGATAAACGGCACACCCGCGCTGATCGCCCCCATCGTCAGACCGGGGGTGGATTTGTCACAGCCACCCATCAGCACCACACCGTCCAGCGGATGCGACCGGATGGTTTCCTCGGTCTCCATCGCGATCATATTGCGGTACAGCATCGACGTGGGTTTGGTAAAACTCTCGTCGATCGAGATGGTAGGGATTTCCAACCCCAATCCGCCCGCCTGCGCGATGCCCTTTTTCACATCTTCGGCGCGGTCGCGGAAATGCAGGTGGCAAGGGTTCATCTCGGACCATGTGTTCAGAATGCCGATAACGGGGCGGCCTTCCCAGTCTTCAGGGCTCAGCCCCATCTGCATCATCCGCGACCGGTGGCCAAAGCTGCGCAGGTCGTCGGGGCCAAACCAGCGCGCACTGCGCAACTGGTCTGCGGTTTTCTTGTGCTGGCTCATCCTGACCTCCCCGGATCGGTACAAATTTGTCGTAATTTAGCCGGGAAACTCCCAGCTTGTTCAAACTAATATATTACCGTATCACACTAGATGTCGAGCCTGTTTTGAAAAAGGATGCCGGAAAATGTCTCTTCCCACGCTGCGCCAAACCCTGACCCGCAACAGCCGCAGGGTGGGCTATTGGCTCTCGCTGTGTTCGCCCACAGTTACCGAGATCGCAGCAGGCAGCGGGGCCGACTGGCTGCTGGTGGATATGGAACATGCGCCCAATGATTTAAGCCAGATCAGCGATCATCTGCGTGCAGCGAATGGCGCGCCGAGCGCTGCTGGTGCCGAAGTGGTCGTGCGCCCGCCCGTGGCCGACCAGACCATGACCAAACGTCTGCTGGACATTGGCGTGCGCAACCTGATGTTCCCAATGATCCAGACCGCACAGGACGCCGCCCGCGCTGTGTCATGGACCCGCTATCCCCCGCAGGGCGTGCGCGGTATCTCGGCCACGATCCGCGCCAACAACTATGCGCGGCAGGGTGACTATCTAGCAACCTATGCCGATGCGCTGTGTATCATCGTGCAGGTCGAAACCCCCGAAGCCGTGGACAACATCCCCGCCATCGCCGCCACACAAGGCGTCAACGCGATCTTTATCGGGCCGGGCGATCTGGCGGCGTCGATGGGGCACACGGGCGACACGATGGCATCCGACGTACAGGCCAAGATTGCCGACGCGCTGGACCTGATCCATGATGCCGGCTTGCCTGCGGGCATCCTTGGCTATGGTGATACTGCGGCCAAACGCTATTTCGACATGGGGTTCGAATTTGTCGCCGCTGCGGGTGACGCATGGCTGATGGCACAGCAGATGGACCGCATGGTGCGTGACCTGAAACAGCCCTAGCTGAAGAAATCCCGATGCGTGTCGCGCAGGGTTTCTACCCGCGACACCGTACGGCTTAGGTGGTCGCGGACTGCGGCGGCGGCGGCATCGGCGTCGCCCTGCGCAATCGCGTCCAGAATGGTGCGGTGACCCTGTAAGATATAGGCGATCTTGGCCGCATCGGGCGGGTCCAACCTGCGCACGCGGTTCAGATGCCCCGACCGCGCCTGTATCATTGCGTACAGATTGCCCTGCCCCAAACCCTCATACAAAGTCTGGTGAAACACCTCGTCCAACTCCTGAAACATCAGCAGTTGTCGAGGATCGTCGCGCACCACCTCTTGCATCCGCAGGGTGGCATCGGCACGGGCCAGCACCTCTGTACTGTCGCGCTGTGCCAGTTGGCGGGCCACCTCAACCTCGACCGCCAGCCGCAGAAAATGCGCCTCGTAGATTTCGGGAATGTCGATCTTGGTGACCACGGTCCGCGACTGGGGAAAGACTTTAACCAGCCCTTCTTGTTCCAGTCGTTGCAGGGATTCGCGGATCGGCGTCTGGCTGGCATCGTAATAGGCCGCCAGATCACCGCGCAGCAAAGCCGTGCCCGGCGGCAGCTCAAGCGAGATGATACGCCGCCGCAAGTCGTCCAGCACCCGCGCCGCCGCCGACCCCGTGGGGCGCGGACTATGACCCGTTGCGGTCCGAAGCGCGGTCATGGTGAAAATCCTGTGTCGTCCATCTGCACTTTTCTCCCGTTTAGGCCATGGCCCGCCCGCCGCGCAACCGGCGGCGGTGTTTGGTTGACGTTTCTTTGCGACTAAAATATTAGTCCACATGAGCGGCGCAGTAAAGTTTGCGCTGAAACACGGATTTTCAAGGAGTCACTCCATGACTGATTTTGCCCCCCACGGAAAACACCTGATCGCTGGCGAGTGGGTCGCTGGAGAAACCACATTTGAAAACGAGCCCGCCAGCGGCGCCAGCGACACGTTCTCGGTCGGTACCCCTACACACGTCGACATGGCATGTGCCGCCGCAGAAGACGCGTTCTGGTCCTACGGCTATTCCACCCGCGCCGAACGCGCCGCGTTTCTGAACGCCATCGCGGACGAGATCGAAGCCCGCGCCGAAGCAATCACCGACATCGGCAGCCGCGAATCCGGTCTGCCCACAGCGCGCCTTCAGGGTGAACGAGGCCGCACCACGGGCCAGTTGCGCCTGTTCGCAGAACATATCACCGGCGGTGCCTATCTGGATCGCCGCGTTGACGCTGCCCTGCCAGACCGCCAGCCCGCGCCACGCCCCGAAATCCGCCTGATGCAGCGGCCCATCGGCCCTGTCGCGGTCTTTGGCGCGTCGAACTTTCCGCTGGCCTTCTCGACTGCGGGGGGCGACACCGCAGCTGCACTGGCCGCAGGCTGTCCCGTCGTGGTCAAGGGCCACTCGGCCCATCCCGGCACCGGCGAAATCATCGCCGAAGCAATCCATGCCGCCATCAAATCCTGCGGCATCCATCCCGGAGTGTTCTCCCTCATCCAGGGCGGAAAACGCGACGTGGGTCAGGCGCTGGTCCAACACCCGCTGATCAAGGCCGTAGGTTTCACCGGATCGCTGGCCGGTGGCCGCGCGCTGTTCGACCTGTGCGCCCAACGCCCCGAACCGATCCCCTTTTTCGGCGAGCTGGGTTCAGTCAACCCGATGTTCATCCTGCCCAATGCCGCATCGGCACGCGGCGCTGAAATCGGCACAGGCTGGGCAGGTTCGCTGACAATGGGCGCAGGCCAGTTCTGCACCAACCCCGGCATCGCCGTGGTGGAAAAAGGGGCCGATGGCGATGCCTTCGTAGCCGCCGCAAAATCGGCACTGGAAAAGGCCGACGGACAGACGATGCTAACCGATGGCATCGCAAAAGCCTACCGCGACGGGCAGGCCCGCTTTACCGGACGCAACGCCGTGAAGCCGCTGCTGGAAACCAAAAGCGAGGGGCGCACCGCAAACCCCAACCTGTTTGAAACCGACGCCGACACCTATCTGCAGGATCACGCCTTGGGCGAAGAAGTGTTCGGGCCGCTGGGTCTGGTCGTGCGCGTCAACTCTGCCGACGACATGCGCGAACTGGCCAAAGGTTTCGAAGGCCAACTGACCGCCACCATCCACATGGACGACGCCGATGCCGATGCCGCGCGCGCGCTGCTGCCGGTTCTGGAACGCAAGGCCGGTCGCGTGCTGGTCAACGGCTTTCCCACCGGTGTGGAAGTCAGCGAAGCGATGGTACACGGCGGCCCCTACCCTGCGTCGACAAACTTTGGCGCGACCTCGGTGGGCACCATGTCCATCCGCCGCTTCCTGCGGCCGGTGTCCTATCAGAACGTGCCCACGTCGATCATGTCCGACGATCTGCGCGACGTCTGAGACGCATGGGTGCACAGACCACAAAAAACAACGGCGGGCTGATCGGGCCCGTCGCCGTGCTTGAGCCACTGCCCGCCGACATGCAAGCGATGGTGCGCAGCTATGCTACCGGACTTGATCTGCGCTTTGCGCCCTCTGCATCAGACGCGGATTTCGCCGCCACCGTGCAAGGTGCGCCCTATATTGTGGCGCGCAGTCTGGGGCTGTCCGCCGCAACATTGCAACAGGCCGACGCGGTGCGTCTGATCCACCAATGGGGCACCGGAACCGACGGTATTGCAGTAGATGTCGCACGCGCACGCGGTATTCCCGTCGCCCGCAGTCCGGGGCTGAACGCGCCGACGGTGGCCGATCTGACGCTTGGGCTTATGATCGCCACGCTGCGCCGCATCCCGCAAATTGACCTCGCCACCCGCAATGGCGCTTGGGCTCCGCCCGCGCTGATCTCGGGCGCGCGTGACCTGAACGGCATGACCGTGGGGCTGATCGGCTTTGGCGCAATCGGACAACAAGTGGCCCGCCGTCTGCAAGGCTTTGATTGCAACGTCGTCTATTACCAGCGGTCCGGTCCCGTCCAAGGCCGCAGCGAACGTTATGCTACGCTGGACGAGATTTTCAGCACCTGCGACCTGATCAGCCTGCACGCGCCGTTGACCGACGGCACACGGAATCTGGTGGGCGCTGCCCAACTTGCGCAAATGAAGGCGGGTTCGTTTCTGGTCAACACCGCGCGCGGCGGGCTGGTGAACGAGGCCGCACTGACCCGCGCCCTGCAAAACGGCCCCCTTGCCGCAGCAGGTCTGGATGTCTTTGCCCAAGAGCCGGTGAACCCCGACAACCCCCTGTTACAATTGGACAATGTCGTCGCCCTGCCCCACGTCGGCGGGCGCACCGATGACAATATCGCGAGAATGGTGGCCCATTGGGCGGCCAATATCCGTGCATTTGACGCAGGCCATCAGATTGATCCCGGCTGTATGGTGACCTAGCCTTCTACGAAGGGAGCAGGCGTCAGGATCTTGTTGATCTGACTAACCAGATAGCCCGCCTCGGCGCTGCGTTTCAGATAGTCCTGCCAATCGGCGTCCGCCGCCAGTTGTTTACGCCGCTCGGCGCGGTCGGTAGCGTCGTCATAGCGCCAGACATGCACGAAAGAATTTACGTCCCCGGTTTCGACCTGCGCAAACATCACCGGCACCCCCAAAATCCGCCGCTGGGTCGGATAGCCATAGGTGCCGTAAAGCTCCAGATGCTTTTTGATCATGCCGGGGCGGCAGATATAGGTGCGATGATCGTAAATCATGGGTGTTCCTCAGGTGTTGCTGCTGTGGTCGGTGACCCGCTGGCGGGCTTGCAGCAGGTGATAGGACATCGACACGCCCGCCGCCTCGCTGTCGCCGGATTTGATTGCTTCCAGAATTTGCCGGTGCTCGCGCATCACTGTGTCGATCCGCGCTTGGGATCCTTCGCGCGTCAGCTTTTGGGCCACGTCGATGGCTTGGGTCACCGCGTCACGGGTGCTGTCCAGCATGATCGTGAACACATGGTTGCCCGATGCCTCTGCGATGGCGCGGTGGAACAAATAGTCGGCCTCGACCGACGGCGTGCGCGCCTGCATCGACGCTTCAAGCTCGGCCAACTTGCTTTCGATCCGGGCGATGTCCTTCTGGCTGGCACGCAGGGCGGCCATGCGGGCGGTGGCGTGTTCCACCGTCATCCGCGCCTCCATTGCGCGCATCAGTCCAGCCACCGATCCGGCATTGGCAAATTCGATCAGTTTTTCGGGCGGACGGCGGCGCACGAACGATCCAACCCCGCGCCGCGCTTCGACCAACCCGTCCTCTTGCAGTTTGCGCAACGCCTCGCGCACCACGGGGCGCGACACGCCAAAGGCGGTGGCAATCTGGTGTTCAGAAGGCAGGCGTTCACCCTGTTTTAACGTGTTCGAAACGATCTGCTCCAAAATCTGGCCGTAAAGCTGGTCTGCCAGCGTCTGCCGCTTCTTGATCATCAGCTTCGGAGTGTCCATCCGCTGCCCTCCTATCATCCGGCCACCGCCACGCGGCGCATCATGTTGGCGAAACGCACGGCAGCCGTCGCCGCCCCGTAACCGTTGTCGATATTCACCACCGTCACACCTGCGGCGCAACTGGCCAGCATCGCATCCAGCGCCACACGTCCGCCCGTGGCCACCCCGTACCCGACCGAGGTCGGCACACCGATCACCACACCGGGCACCAGCCCCGCCAGCACCGAGGGCAAGGCCGCATCCATTCCCGCAAAAACAATCACGATGCCCATCTGCCGCAATTGCTCTTCACGGGCCAGCAGACGCCACAAACCTGCGACGCCCACATCGGAAATCGCTGTAGCATCCAGACCGCTGTAGGCCAGCACGCGCTTGGCCTCGGACATCGGACCAAAATCCGAGGTGCCCGCACTGACCAACGCGATGTGCGGTGTCTGCGCCAGCGCGGGAATGTCGCCCAGAATACCGGTGCGCGACAGGGCGCAATAATCCAACGACTTGCGCAAATCCTCTGGCAGGCTGGCGTGCTGCGCAGGGTCCAGACGGGTCAGCAACAACCGCCGCCCTTCGGTCACGGCATCACCCAGAATGGCCGCAACCTGCGCGTCGGTCTTGTGTCCGCACAGCACGGCTTCTTCTATGCCAATCCGGTCCGCGCGCTGGCGGTCGAAAGTCACATGAGGGTCTGCGTCATTTCCGCTGTCAGACATGAACAAACGTGCTCCCTTGTTGATAGGGCTGCACCGTAACGGGCAGATCGCCCCCGATTGCGGTCTGCGCCATCCGTTGCAAACCGGCGCGGCGTTCCGCACTCAGAGCGTTAAAAACACCCCCGTCCAGTGCTATCACCCAGCCGCTGTGCATCCGGCGGCAGCGCAGGGTGATATTGCCCAACGCATCCCGCAACAGGGTCTCCACACGGTCGATCGTTGCCAGTTCGTCCGGCTCCACCCGCAGGCCGGTTTCGATCCGGCTGGCCAGACATGGCGCCGCGGGCAGTTCGGCCAGTTCCCCCAGACCCAAGATACGCGCCAGCGCCCGCACGTCCGCCTTAGTCATATCCGCATCAACAAACGGGTGCAGCACGTTGTGTTCATCCGCCGCGATCAAGCCGGGGCGGTAATCGGCAAGGTCATCGGTGTTAGTCCCTGCCGCCACCACATCGCCCATCTGCGACAGGGTACCATACAGGTTCACCTTGCAGAAATAGCAGCGGTTCACCGGATTGGCGCGATAGGACGGGTCGTCAAACTCACCGGATTTCACCAGTTGCAGGGTCAAACCCCGTTCGGTTGCAAATTCATGCACCCGCGCCGTCGCTGCGGCGGGCACCGCAGGCGAAACCGCATGGCACAGCGTCACATTGTCCGCCCCGCGCACCAAAGCCGCGGCCGCCGACAGGGTCAGGCTGTCAATGCCCCCGCTCAACGCAACAGTCAGCGAATCCGGCCTGCTCAGTGCTTGATGCAATGCGGCTGGCAGTGTCATGCGCCTGCTGCTTTCACGGGTCGCAGATTACCCAAAAGACGCTGGCTGGACAGTTGCAGATGCAGCCGCATCCGGTCGCGCGCCAGATCGCCGTCGCCAGCGACAATGGCTGCGGCAATATCATGATGCTCGGCCACCGCATCGCGGCTGTTGCCACCACGCTCCACCGCCTTCAACCGCCCTGCCAGCATGGTTTCGCGCAGGCTGGCACCCAAATAGTTAAACAATCCCAGATAGTAGTCATTGCCCGTGGCATCCGAAACCGCCCGATGAAAGCGCAAATCCGCCTCGACCCCTTCGGACACACCCGAGGTGCCAACGCCGCTGCGGTCGAACATGTCGGCGGCCGCCTGAATTTCGGCGCGGTGTGCGTCGCTGGCCCGCGCAGCGGCAAAGGCGGCAGCTTCGATCTCCAGCCCCATGCGCAATTCCAGTATATGCGACAGCTTACGCAGGCTTTCCACGTCCTGTTTGTCGATGGCAAAACCCATTTGCGGGCGGTCACTGGATACAAAAGCCCCGCGCCCCTGCTGGCTGGACAGCATCCCTTCGGCCTTCAAACGCGATACGGCCTCGCGCACCACGGTACGGCTGACGTTCAGATCTTGCGCCAATGTGGTTTCCGAGGGCAGCATAGACCCCACGGGCCACGCGCCGTTCACCACGTTGTGGCGCAGCACATCGGTCACCTGGTCGCCCAGCGTGGCCCCCCGGGCAAGGGGGGCGGACATATCGAATAAATCACTCATCTGGTTGCCCCTTTTACAAGATTGATACAGCTGTATGACAAGTTGTCAATATCGATGACAACCGCTGAGAACCGGTCATTTTCCCTGCTTTCCCCAGCATTCAACATGACAGCAGAGCCATCTTTCATGGATTTTTGTATTTTTATTTGACAAGTTGACCAAAGCGGCACAACCTGCCCAAACGCTGGCACACCCGTGCCACCACAGGAGGATCAAGCCCGCAAACCAGCGGGTCTTGGCTATTTTCGAACTCGGGAGGGGTTTTCATGTTCTTGTTTTCCAAAGCGGTCCGTCACACTACGGCGGCCACTCTTATCTTCGCCGCCGCAGGCTTTGCCGCGCAGGCCGAAGAATTTGTCATGGCCACAGGCCAGCAGGGAGGATCGTGGTATCCCGTTGGCGGCGCGATCAAGGCGATTGTCGAGCGTGAGCACCCCGACATCACCATCACCGTTACACCCGGCGCCGGTGTGTCCAACGTGGTTGGTGTGGACGCGGGTCGTTTTGCCATCGCATTTGCAAACTCGATCTCGACCGTGGACAGCCTGTCCGGCAAAGAGCCGTTCCGCAAACCCACCACAAATGTCTGCAACCTTGGCACGCTGTATCCGCAGTATTTCCAGATTGTCGCGCTGGCCGATTCAGGCATCAAAACCGTGGCTGACATGAAGGGTAAGGATCTGACCACCCAACAGCTGGGCAACACAGGCGAATTCCTGACACGCGAACTGCTGTCGACCGCCGGTCTGACATATGACGATATGGGCAGCGTTGCGCACACATCCTATTCCGACTCCGCCTCGCAGATGAAAGACGGTCACGCCGACTTTTTCACGCTGGGTTCGTCTCTACCGACTGGATCGGTGATGGATCTGGCCTCGTCTCGCGAAATTTCGCTGGTTGATGTGGACCCCGAAACATTCAAACACTTCAAAGATCAGAACGCCGCCTTCCAGCTGCGCGAAGTCAAAGCAGGCGCCTATCCGGGTTTCGATGAAGTCGTGCACGCCATCAGCTACGACACGCATATGGTTGCCCCTTGCGACTATAACGGCGACACCATCAAGGCCGTGCTTAGCGCGATTGCAGACAACAGCGAAAGCTTTGGCGCAATCAGCAAAACGATGGCAAGCCTGACAATCGAGGAAATGGCGACCGACATCGGCGTGCCCTTCCACCCCGCAGCCAAGGAATTCTATGCCGAACGTGGCGTAGCAGGTATGGAATAATCCAGCCCTGGCATTCTGATCGGGCGAGGCCGGTGGCCTCGCCCTTTTTCGGCTTCAACCTTTACCAACTGCGCGGGGACATCCCATGAGCCTGTCGATTCTCACCGACAAGATGCCTATTTTTGCCAGGATTTCACGGCTGATGCTGATCGGCATGGCCATGTGGCATCTGTATGTGGCTTTTGCCGGCCCCCCGAACCCTTACATCATGCGCGGCGTCCACGTGGCGCTGGCGCTGGTGCTGATCTATTTGACAACTGACCGCCGCGGCGTGCGCACAGACACGCCAGGCTGGCTTGACGTGATCCTTGGTGTGGTTGCGATGGGCACCGCACTCTATCCGTCGTTCAACCTAAATTACATCACCCAGCGGTTCCTCTACGTCGATCCGCTGCTGCCCGTCGACATCGTGGTTGGCATCACGCTGGTCGTGCTGCTGCTCGAGGCAACCCGCCGGATGCTGGGGCCGATGCTGCCGATCACGGCGATTGCGTTCATGGCCTATGGGCTGCTGTTCACCTCGACCCTGCCATCGGTGATCCTTGAGCAGCTGTTCATGACTCCCGAAGGCATTTTTGGCATCCCGATCGCGGTCTCTGCCACCTATATGGTGCTGTTTATCTTGTTCGGCTCTCTGGTTGAAAAGATGGGCGTGGGGCAGTTGTTCATGGATTTTGCCGTCGCCCTCACAGGCCGTCAGGCCGGTGGACCGGCCAAGGTGGCCTGTGTGACTTCGGGTCTGTTCGGCTCGGTCTCGGGCTCGGCAGTGGCCAACGTGATGACCACGGGTACATTCTCGATTCCGTTGATGAAACGCATGGGCTTCAAGCCCGCCTTTGCTGGCGCGGTCGAAGCCGTGGCATCGACCGGCGGGCAGATCATGCCGCCGGTTATGGGCGCTGCAGCCTTTGTGATGGCCGAATATCTGGGCGTCGGTTACCTGACGGTTGCCAAGTACGCGCTGGCCCCTGCGGTCCTGTTCTATGTGGCCCTCTTTGCCGCCGTCCACTTCGAAGCAAAACGCAAAGGCATCGGATCGGTCCC
The DNA here is from genome assembly GCF_002222635.1 of Pseudosulfitobacter pseudonitzschiae. Lineage (NCBI taxonomy): Bacteria > Pseudomonadati > Pseudomonadota > Alphaproteobacteria > Rhodobacterales > Roseobacteraceae > Pseudosulfitobacter > Pseudosulfitobacter pseudonitzschiae. The sequence continues at coordinate 51,120 of NZ_CP022417.1, forward strand.
GAAAGAAGACCAGATTCCGATCAAAAAGGTACTAAGCGAACGCGGCCACCTGTTCCTACCGCTGATCGTCATCGTTGGCGTTCTGGTGATGGGTTATTCGGCACCCTATGCGGCACTTTGCGGGATCATCTCGGTCGTGCCGGTGGCTGCCATGCGCAAATCCACCCGCCACTATGTCACCATCGAAAATATTCTGGATGCCCTTGAAAACGGCGCGCGCAACGTGCTGTCGATTGCCGCGGCCTGTGCCTGTGCGGGCATCGTCGTGGGTGTCATCGACATCACCGGACTTGGCCTGACCTTCTCGAACTTCGTGATCGAAGCTGCCCAAGACCGTCTGGTGATCGCGCTGCTGTTGTCGATGGTTGCGGGCATCATCCTTGGTATGGGGATGCCAACCACGCCTGCCTATATCGTTCAGGTTGCCCTGCTGGTACCTGCGCTGGTCAAACTGGGCGTACAAGTCGAAGCAGCACACCTGTTTGTGTTCTACTTTGCCATCCTGTCGGCCATCACCCCCCCTGTTGCTATGGCAGTCTATGCGGCCAACACCCTGTCTCACGCCAAGATCGTCGAAGCCAGCTGGGCAGCGGTCAAGCTGGGTGCCACGGGCTTTATCGTGCCGTTCATGTTCGTCTATGAACCTGCGATCCTGATGCAGGGCGACTGGGTGCATATTGCCATCGTTATCACGCAGGCCACGATTGGCGTCATCTTTCTGGCGGCAGCATTGCAGCGGTACTTCTTCGGGCGGATGGATTTGATCACGTCGGCGGTGCTGTTTGCTGCATCCTTGTGCCTGATCTATCCAGATTACCGGATCACGCTGGTGGGTCTTGCGATTGCAGGCAGTGTTCTGGCACTGCAAAAGATACGTCACCGCCATGCGGCGACACCTACACCAGCCAATAACTGAACCGAACGGAGCGTATTCCACATGACCCAGACCACCAAAAACAAGAGCCGAACCGGCGGACAGGTTCTTGTTGACCAGCTTTTGATCCACGGGGCCGACACCGCTTATTGCGTGCCCGGCGAAAGCTATCTGGAAGTGCTGGATGCGCTGCACGACGTGCAGGACAAGTTCACCCTGATCAATGCCCGCCACGAGGCTGGGGCCGCAAACATGGCCGAAACCTATGGCAAGCTGACCGGCCAGCCCGGCATTTGCATGGTCACGCGCGGGCCAGGTGCCTGCCATGCTGCTATCGGGGTGCATATCGCCCAGCAGGACAGCACGCCGATGATCCTGCTGGTGGGTCAGATCGCCCGCGACACAACCGACCGCGAAGCGTTTCAAGAAGTGGATTATCGCGCCATGTTCGGCCCCATCGCCAAATGGGCAACCCAGATCGACGACGCCAACCGCGTGCCCGAATACATGGCCCGCGCGTTCCGCGTTGCCACATCGGGCCGCCCCGGCCCCGTAGTCATCGCCCTGCCGGAGGACATGCTGACCGACGTGGTCGATGTAGCCGACGCGCGCCCTTACACCGACACGCACGCTGAATTGTCCAATGACAGCTTTGAGGCGCTCAAGGCCGAAATCGCAAGCGCCGAACGCCCGCTGCTGCTGCTTGGCGGGTCGGGCTGGTCCGACGACAGTGCGGCGGCGATCACCCGTTTTGCCGAGGTCAACAAAATCCCCGTAACAACGTCTTTCCGCCGTCAGGACATCGTTAACAACCTGTCGCCGGTCTTTGCGGGCGATTTTGGCACGTCGACCGCGCCCAGCCTTTATGCGCACCAGAACAACGCCGACCTGCTGGTGGTAATCGGCGCGCGTCTGGGCGAGATGACAACCAAAACCTATACCACAATCACCCCGCCCAATCCGGCCGTACGTCTGGTGCATCTGTATCCCGACGCCGACGAAATCGGGCGCGTCTATTCCCCCGATCTGGGTCTGGCCGCCGCCCCCGCATCCGTGGCCGCAGCCCTGCAAGATGTCGATCTGGGCCGCGCCGACACTTGGGGCAACTGGTGCGACACCTTGCACAACGACTACCTGACCGACTCTGAAGCGCCAAACGGTGACGGCTGGGAACTGGACATGGGCGTGGCCCTGACCCAGATCCGCGACAGCCTGCCCGACGACATGGTGGTCACGCTGGATGCCGGCAACCACACCGGCTGGGCACAACGCTTCCTGCGCTTTGGCCGTCCGGGCCGCATCATCGGATCGACCTGCGGTGCGATGGGCTATTCCGTGCCCGCCGCCGTGGCCGCATCGCTGGCCAATCCCGACCGGCTGGCGCTGTCTTTTGTCGGTGATGGTGGTTTCATGATGAGCGGCAACGAACTGGCCACAGCCGCGCAATATGGCGGCTGCCCGATCGTGCTGGTGTTCAACAACGGCGTTTACGGCACCATCCGCATGCATCAGGAACGCGACCACCCCGAGCGCGTCTCGGGCACCACGCTAAAAAATCAGGATTTTGTCAAAATGGCCGAAGGTTTGGGTGCCCACGCCGAACGTGTGACCAAAACCACCGATTTCGCCGCCGCGTTCGAGCGTGCGCGCGCGTGTGGCCGCCCTGCAGTGATCGAACTGGTGACCAACCCCGAACAAATCTCGACGCGCACCACGATCACCAAACTGCGCGATGCCGCACGGCAAAAAGCAACCGCCGGATAAGGATCCGCCGATGTCCCCCTCTCCGAACGCCTCTGCCGCTGTCGTGGCAGAGGGCCATTCCAAGCTGATTACCCTGTTAAGCGATGCTATCGGTGCCACCTATGTGGTGACAGACCCCGCCGCCATGATGGGACGCTTGGCCGAGGATCGCGGCCTCTACACCGGCACCGCAATTGCCCTCCTGCGCCCCGCCTCGACTGACGAGGTCGCCACTTGTGCGCGCCTGTGCGCGGCGGCGGGCGTGGCCATCGTGCCCCAGGGCGGCAACACCGGACTGGTCGGCGGTGGCGTCGCCAATGGCGGCGTGATCCTTGCCACCGACCGTCTGAACCGCGTCCGTGACGTGGACCCGACCAACGCCACGATGACCGTCGAAGCGGGCTGTATCCTTGCCAATATCCAGCAGGCCGCCGATGCCGTCGACGCGCTGTTTCCACTGTCGCTGGCGTCCGAAGGATCCTGCCAGATCGGCGGCAACCTGGCGACAAACGCAGGCGGCACCGCCGTTTTGCGCTATGGCAACATGCGCGAACTGGTGCTGGGGCTGGAAGTGGTCCTGCCAGACGGTCGCGTGTTGAACGACCTGAACCTGCTGCGCAAGAACAACACCGGATACGACCTGCGCAACCTGTTCATCGGGGCCGAGGGCACGCTGGGCATTATCACCGCCGCCGTCCTGAAACTGTTCCCCAAACCGGTCACCCGCGCCACCGCATTCGTGGCCTGCGACGGGCCGGACAGCGCGCTGGCCCTCTATACACGGATGCGCGCACAGAATGCCGACACGCTGTCGACGTTTGAATATGTCGAACGCATGGCCCTGCAAATGGTGCTGGACCACGCCCACGGCTGCACCGACCCGATGGACGCCGTCCATCCCGCCTATTGCCTGATCGAACTGACCAGCGCCAATGCCCAGGACACGCTGGACGCCCGTATGGAAGCCGTCCTCGAAGCGGCCTTCGAGACGGGCGAGGTGCGTGACGCGGTCATCGGCGCATCCGAGTCGCAAAAAGACGCGCTTTGGGCGCTGCGCGAACATCTGTCGGAATCACAAAAGCCCGAAGGCGCTTCGATCAAGCATGACGTTTCGGTGCCGGTCTCGCGGGTCGCGGATTTCATCACCACCGCCAAGGCCGCTTGCCTCGCACATATGCCCGACATGCGCCCCTGCCCCTTTGGGCACTTCGGCGACGGCAACCTGCACTTCAACCTGTCGCGACCCAAGAATATGGACGACACGACCTTTCTGGCCGAATATCCCGCCTTCAACCGCATCGTGCATGACATCGTGCACGAGATGCACGGAGCGATCTCTGCCGAACACGGCATCGGACAGGTCAAACGCGCCGAGCTGCGCCGCTATAAAGACCCCGTTGCGCTGGAGCTGATGCAGCAGTTGAAATCGGCCATCGATCCGGCCAACATCATGAATCCGGGCAAGGTGCTGTAGCGCGCCGCCCCCACCTGGAAAGGGACCACAGATGATCGACCTTTACACATGGACCACCCCGAATGGCCGCAAGGTCTCGATCCTGCTGGAAGAACTTGGCGTCGACTACACCGCCCACGCTATCAACATCGGCAAGGACGAGCAGTTCGCGCCCGAGTTCCTGAAGATCAGTCCCAACAACAAGATCCCCGCCATTGTCGATCGGGACACCGGGACGTCGGTGATGGAGTCGGGGGCCATCATGTTTTATCTGGCTGATAAGCATGGAAAATTCCTGCCCTCCGACGCGGCGGGCCGTGCCGAGGTGATGGAATGGCTGATGTGGCAGATGGGCGGACTTGGCCCGATGGCCGGACAGGCGCACCACTTTTTGCACTTCAACCGCGGCAAAGCCCCCTATGCTGAAGAGCGTTACGCCGCCGAGGTCAAACGCCTGTACTCTGTACTGAACACCCGACTGGAAGGGCGCGACTATATTTGCGGCGACTATTCCATTGCCGACATGGCCTGCTGGCCGTGGGTGTCGCGTTATGAATGGCAGGGCGTCGATCTGGCCGATTTCCCGAACCTGCGCGCATGGTATCAGCGCCTGCTGGCCCGTCCGGCGGTGCAAAAAGGGTATCATGTGCCCAAACAGATGGGCGAAATCCCCGCCGGCTAGGCCCGCAACTGGAACCCCCGCGCAATATGGTTCCGCACGAACCAGATCAACGCAACACCGGGCACCAGTGACAGAACCATCATCGCCATCACCAGCCCGATATCGGTCTGAAAGGTAAACAAAGCGTCAATCGCCATGGTGATCGGCTTGCCCCCCGTCGATGTCAGAATGCGCGCAAACACCACCTCGACCCACGAAAAGATAAAGCAAAAGAAACACGCGACCCCGACGCCGGGTGCAATCACCGGCAACAGGTGGACGACAAAGAAACGCGACAGCGAATTGCCATCCAGAAACGCGGTCTCGTCAAACTCGCGGGGCACGGCCGAGATAAAGCTCTCTAGAATCCAGATCGCGATGGGAATGTTGAACAGGCAATGCACCAGCGCGATGCCAAATGATGAATTCAGCAGCCCCAACCGCGCGAACAGCAGGAAAATTGGCAGTGACAGCACTACGGGCGGCGTGATCCTGAACGCCAGCAGCAGCAAAAACACGTGACGGTCCCCGACAAAGCGATAGCGCGACAGAGCATAGGCCGCAGGCAGCGCCACGATCAGCGTCAGTATCACATTGGCCGTCACATAGGTCAGCGAATTGTGCAGCGACGCCACCAGCGCGGGGTTGTCGAAAATGTTGCGATAATTCACCAGCGACCAGTCGCCCACCGTCACGCCCGGGTGCGGCAGTGTCACTGTCAGACTTAGCACAATCGCCTGCATCAGCGGCCCGATGATGAACACTGCCAGCAGCGCAAAGGCTAGCGTGCGCATCACACCCCTCATCGGACCTCACGCTGCATGGCGACGCGAAACAGCCACGCCACCGTCAGCACCAGCAGGAAATACAGCACCGACCGCGCGGCGGCAGGCCCGTAGTTGAACGCGTTGATCTCTTCACCCAGTTCCAGCGAAAGGAATGCGGTGGCCCCCATCGGCCCGCCTGCATTGATGCCAAAGGCCTCGACATAGATCATCAGACTGTCGATCACCCGAAGCAGCAGCGCCATCAGCAGCACGGGCCTGATCTTGGGCAGTTGGATGTGCCAGAACACCTGCGCCCGCGACGCGCCGTCGATGCGCGCAGCTTGGTAATAGGACAGCGGAATTGCCGACAGACCGGAATAGGTCAATATCACCACCAGCCCGATCCAGTGCCAAGTGTCCACCGTCACCAACAGCGCATAGGTGTGTACCGCATTGAATTTATAGTTGAAATCGAACCCGATGGCGTCGAACACCTGTGCGACCGTCCCATAGGTCGGATGCAGCAGGTTCAGCCAGATCATCGGGATCAGGTTCCAAGGCACCACCAGCGGGATCGCCACCAGCATCAGCACCAGACTGCCGGTCAGCCGCCCGCGCGGGATTATCAGCGCAATGCCGATGCCCAGCGGAAACTGCACCAGAACCACCAGCGTCGAAAACAGCATGCTGCGTCCGAGGGCGGCGTACAGGTCACTCGTGCCAACCAGCTCCGCGAACCATTCGGTGCCCACCCAGAACCGGCTTTGCAGGGTGAAAATGTCGAAGAACGCATAGTTGAACACCGCCATCAGGGGCACCAACCCGACCACTGCCAGCACGGTCATCGCAGGCAGAACCAGCAGCCACGCGCGGTTGTCGGTGCGTGGGGTCACAGGGCCGCTTTCAGTATGGCTTCGTATGTCTCGATCGACAGCGGCACGGCGTTTTTCTGGCTCGACGATGCGACACTGCCCAAACGCGCCAGTTCGGGCAAGCCATCGCCTGTCGCCCCGAAATCAGCCAGTCGCGGCAGGCCCTGCGCGTCGATCCATGCGGCCAGACCCGACAGCGCATCGCCGTTTTCTACCGGTGCGAAGACGGCAGCAACCTCGGCGGCGCAGTGCTCTACACCGCGCGCACCCGCGTTTGCCCGCATCACCGGCACCAGCAAACGCCCGCACAACGCCCCGTGCGGAGCACCCAATCGTGCCCCCAGAACCGCCGCCAATCCGTGCGCCGCACCCAATCCGCCGTTTGCCAACGCCACGCCACTGGCCAGCGACGCCCACGCCATCGCGGGCCAGCCCGCCACATCGCCCGTCACCACAGTACGCAGCGCACCCAAGGCCTCGGGCAACGCCTGTGCGGTCAGCGCGCGGGTAAAGGGCGTGGCCACTACCGAGGTGTGCGCTTCGATCAGTTGCGTCACCGCATCAAGCCCCGCGTGTAGGGCAACCGAACGCGGCGCGCCTGCCATCAGGTCGGGATCGACCAGCGCATGATCGGGAAACAGCGCGCGGCCCCGAATGCTCAGCTTGGTGCCCAAACTCGGCACATCCAGCACCGCGTTTTTCGTGACTTCTGCACCTGTGCCCGCGGTCGTGGGCAGTGCGATCAGACGCACATTGGCGCGTCGCTCCAGCAGCGCGGGGTCGATCTGGCCAAAGTCTTCTGTCAGCCGCATGCCCGATCCTGCCAGCACCGCCAATACCTTGCCCGTGTCCAGAACCGACCCGCCGCCGCAGGCCACAACCGTTTGAACCGCGATGCCGTCCAGCGCATCAAGGGCGGCGTTGATGCTGGCGACCGATGGCTCTCCGGCACAGCGGATCACCTGCGCTACGTCGCCCAGCATCGCCAACACCGGATCAGAAGCAGCCCCGCTGGAACCTTGTACAAAAATCACCGGATGTTGTACAAAATCGGGCAAGGCTGCGGCACTGCCCGCGCCAAAGGCGATTTGCACGGGGCAGTCGATCGCAAAGGGCGTCACGGGATCAATACCGCAACGTCGCATCAACAGCGCGTTTCCAGTTGGCATATTTCGCTTCGCGGGCCTCTTCGCAGAGTGTCGGTTCAAACTGCCGGTCCAACGCCCATTGCTTGGCAAACGCCTCTTGATCGGGCAGCGCGTCAGCTTGCATTCCGGCCAGCCACGCAACACCCAATGCGGTGGTTTCCAACACGCGGGGCCGGTCCACAGGGGCGCCGATGATGTCTGACAGAAACTGCATCGCCCAGTCCGACGCGCTCATCCCGCCATCGACACGCAGCACCCTGTGGCCACCGTCGTCTGTCCAGTCGGCATACATCGCTTCCAGCAGATCGCGGGTCTGGTAGCCGACACTTTCCAACGCTGCCTTAGCCAGTTCCTCGGGGCCGGAATTACGCGACAGGCCGAATATCGCACCGCGACAATCGGGGTTCCAATAGGGTGCACCAAGACCGGTAAAAGCTGGCACCAAAATCACGCCTTGTGTGGGGTCTGCTTTTTCAGCCAAGGGTTGCGTCTGCGATGCCTCGCGGATGATCTTCAGCCCGTCGCGCAGCCATTGCACCACGGCTCCGGCCACAAAAATAGACCCTTCCAGCGCATAGGTCGGCTTGCCGTCCAGCTGATAGGCAATCGTCGTCAGCAATCGGTTGTTCGACCGCACCGGCGTTTCGCCTGTGTTCAACAGCGCAAAACACCCCGTGCCATAGGTCGATTTCATCATGCCGGGTTCAAAACAGGCCTGACCGATGGTCGCCGCCTGCTGATCGCCCGCAACGCCCATGATCGGGATTTGGCGGCCAAACAGGTCGGAACGGGTGTGCCCGAAATCGGCGGCACTGTCGCGCACCTGCGGCAGCATCGACACCGGAATACCCATCAGATCACAAATCGTCTGGCTCCAGCGCCCCTTGCGAATGTCATACAGCATCGTTCGCGCAGCATTGGTGGCGTCGGTCGCATGGACCGCCCCGCCGGTCAGCTTCCAGATCAGATAGCAGTCAACCGTGCCAAACAGCAGATCACCCGCTTGCGCTGCAGCACGCGCGCCGTCCACGTTGTCCAGTATCCACTTCACCTTGGTCGCGGAAAAATACGGGTCCAGCAACAGTCCGGTGCGGTCGGCCACCATATCGGCATGCCCAGCATCCCGCAGCGATTTGCAGAACTCGGCGGTGCGGCGGTCCTGCCAGACAATCGCGTTATAGACCGGCTTGCCGGTGGTCTTGTCCCAAACCACGGTGGTTTCGCGCTGGTTGGTGATACCGATGGAAATGATGTCCTTGGCATCAATGCCCGCGCGTTCGATGACAGCGCGGCATGTGCCTGCGGTGGTGCTCCACAAATCCGCAGGATCGTGTTCGACCCAGCCGGATTTGGGAAAGATCTGGGGAAATTCCTCTTGCGACGTCGCTTTCAAATTCAGCGTTTCGTCAAACAGGATGGCACGGCTGGATGTGGTGCCTTGGTCGATCGACAGGATGTATTTCATTGCGGCCACATATGTCTGGATCAAAAGGGCAAAACGGGGGGCCAGATATGGCCCCCCGCAGTATCATGCAAATCAGGATTTATTCCCAGGATTTGATCAGCTCGTCATAAGCGACGGTCTTTGGCTCTTCGTCTTCGTTCTCCAGCTTGGGATAGGGCGCGCCGGGCTGCTCGAACCAGTGTTCGGCGCTTTGCTCTTCGTTCAGCTTGGGACCAAGCTCGCCTTGGACACCGGCACGTTCCAGACGCTCAAGCACGCGTTCCTGATCGGAACATAGCGCGTCCAGCGCCTGCTGGGGTGTCTTGGCACCGGACATTGCGTCGCCGATGTTCTGCCACCACAGTTGCGCCAGCTTGGGATAATCCGGCACGTTTGTACCAGTGGGCGACCATGCCACACGCGCGGGCGAACGGTAGAATTCCACCAGACCACCCAAACGGGGTGCGCGTTCGCTGAAGTGATCGCTGTCAATCGTGGATTCACGGATAAAGGTCAGACCCACATCCGATTTCTTCAGATCAACAGTTTTCGACACAACGAACTGTGCATAAAGCCAAGCGGCCTGTGCGCGGTCCACGGGCGTCGATTCCATCAAGGTCCAGCTGCCTGCATCCTGATAGCCGATCTTCTGGCCCTCTTTCCAGTAAACACCGTGGGGCGAAGGGGCCATGCGCCACTTGGGTGTGCCGTCTTCGTTCATCACGGGCAGTCCGGGTTTTACCGTGTCGGCAGTGAACGCCGTATACCAGAACATCTGTTGCGCGACGTTGCCCTGCGCGGGGATTGGGCCCGCTTCCGAGAAGGTCATACCGGCAGCAGCAGGAGGCGAATAGTTCTGAAGCCATTCAATCGCCTTGGTCACCGCATAGACCGCCGCAGGCGAGTTCGTCGCGCCGCCGCGTGTCACGCATGAACCGGTCGGTTGCGACTGTTCGTTGACGCGAATGCCCCATTCATCCACCGGCAAGCCGTTGGGCTCACCCACATCGCCCATGCCAGCCATCGACATCCACGCATCGGTGTAACGCCAGCCCAGACTTGGGTCTTTCTTGCCATAGTCCATGTTGCCATAGACTTCGCCGGTTACATCCATGTGCGACAGATCGCGACCGGTGAAGAACTCTGCAATGTCTTCATAGGCCGACCAGTTGACCGGAACGCCCAGATCATAGCCATATTTCTCTTTGAAATCGGCCATGTTCTTTTCGTCGTTGAACCAGTCATAGCGGAACCAGTACAGGTTCGCGAACTGCTGGGTTGGCAGCTGGTACAGCTTGCCATCGGGGCCGGTGGTGAACGACGTGCCGATGAAGTCTTCCAGATCCAGCGTCGGCAGGGTCACGTCCGCGCCTTCACCCGCCATCCAGTCGGTCAGGTTGCGCACCTGCTTGTACCGCCAGTGCGTGCCGATCAGATCGCTGTCGTTGATATAGGCGTCATAGATATTCTCGCCCGACTGCATCTGTGTTTGCAGCTTTTCAACCACATCGCCCTCACCGATCAGGTCGTGGGTCACGTTGATGCCGGTAATCGCAGTGAATGCGGGGGCCAGAACCTGACTTTCGTATTCATGCGTGGTGATGGTTTCCGACACCACTTTGATGTCCATACCGGCAAAAGGCTTGGCCGCGTCCACAAAGAACTGCATCTCGGCCTCTTGTTCGGCGCGCGACAACGTCGACACCTCTCCGATTTCCGCATCAAGGAACGCTTTCGCGGCCTCCATATCGGCAAACGCAGGGCTGCCAAACAGTCCCAGCGCAACGGCAACCGCCGTTGAGGATTTCAGTGAAATATTCATAATGTTTCCTCCCTTATGAATGTGGGTACTTTCGTGGTCGCAGCAGGCCCCACATGCCCACGCGCCCGTCACTTACACCCAGCGAAACACCGCTGCGGCGTAGATCAGACAAACAATCAACGCATAGGGTTGCGCGGCCCCGACCAGCCCCAGCCAGCCAAGATTGATAAACGCACTGCCCAAAAGCGTGATAAACAAACGGTCCCCGCGCGTTGTCTCCATCCCCAGCACGCCACGGCGCGGTGTTTCGGGAAATTTAAGTGCAAGCACCGTAAAGGTGACCAGCAGTGACGCGATGACCATAAAGAAAATCGCAGTCGGCCATGTCCAAGCCATCCAGTCCATGTGTCGGCCCTCCCTTCAGACCCGCCCGAGGGCAAAGCCCTTGGCGATGTAGTTGCGCACGAAATAGATGACCAAGGCCCCCGGAACGACGGTCAGAATACCCGCCGCCGCCAGCACACCCCAGTCGATGCCGCTGGCCCCTTGGGTCCGTGTCATGATGGCGGCAATCGGCTTGGCGTCCACCGTGGTCAGCGTGCGCGATAGCAGCAGTTCGACCCACGAGAACATAAAGCAGAAGAACGCAGCGACCCCGATGCCACTGGCGATCAGCGGCATGAAAATCTTGATGAAAAAGCGGCCAAAGCTGTAGCCGTCGATATAGGCGGTCTCGTCGATCTCTTTGGGCACGCCGCGCATGAAACCTTCCAGAATCCACACCGCTAGCGGTACGTTGAACAGACAATGCGCCAACGCCACCGCGATATGGGTGTCGAACAGACCCACCGAGGAATACAGTTGAAAGAACGGCAGCGCAAAGACGGCAGGCGGCGCCATGCGGTTGGTCAGCAGCCAGAAGAACAGATGCTTGTCCCCCATGAAGCTGTAGCGTGAAAACGCATAGGCCGCAGGCAGCGCCACAGCAAGGCTGATGGTCGTGTTCATCACCACATAGATCATCGAGTTGACATAGCCCATGTACCACGCCGGATCGGTCAGGATCGTAGCATAGTTGGCAAAAGTCAGATCACGCGGCCACAGGGTGAAACTGTTCAAAATCTCGGTGTTGGTTTTAAGGCTCATGTTCAGCAGCCAATAGATCGGCAGCATCAGGAACAGCAGATAGACCGTCATCACGATGGCCGACCCTTTGACCCGCATCCGGCGTTTGGTACCGCCTGCGGTCAGGTTGCCCGGAAGGGCGTCGGGTTGGGTGGTTGCGTCGGTCATCCCTTATCCCTCCTTGTTGTCCAGCGTGGTCATCACGGTGTAAAACACCCATGAGATCAGCAGGATCACCAGAAAATACATCAACGAGAACGCAGCGGCAGGTCCAAGATCGAACTGCCCCAACGCCATCTTGACCAGATCAATCGACAACAACGTGGTCGCATTGCCCGGACCGCCACCTGTCACCACGAACGGCTCGGTGTAGATCATGAAACTGTCCATGAACCGCAGCAGAATGGCGATCATCAGCACGCCCGCCATCTTGGGCAGCTCGATAAAGCGGAACACCTTCCAGCGGCTGGCCTGATCGATCTTGGCCGCCTGATAATAGGCATCGGGGATGGATTTCAGCCCCGCAAAGGCCAGCAGCGCCACCAGCGATGTCCAGTGCCAGACATCCATCACCACCACGGTGGCCCATGCAGCAAAGACATCCTGCGTGTAGTTGTAAGAAATGCCCATCTTGTCCAGCGTATAGCCCAGCAGGCCAATGTCGACGCGTCCGAAAATCTGCCAGATGGTGCCGACCACGTTCCACGGGATCAACAGCGGCAGCGACATCACAACCAAACAAAAGCTGGACCAGAAGCCCGATTTGGGCATGTTCAGAGCCACGAAGATGCCCAGCGGAATTTCAATTGCCAGAATAATCCCCGAGAACATCAACTGACGCCCCAGCGCATTCCACATGCGATCCGAATGCAGCATTTCCTCGAACCACTCCAGACCGGCCCAGAAAAACTGGTTCTGCCCGAATGTGTCCTGCACCGAGTAGTTGACGACGGTCATCAACGGGATGACGGCGGAAAAGGCGACCAGCAACAGTACCGGCAGCACCAGAAACCATGCTTTTTGATTGACTGTCTTGTTCATCAGGCGGCCTCTCCCTGTTGGCGCCAGTCATCGACATAGACGTTGACCTGCGCGGTATCGAACGCAATGCGCGTCATGTCCGGCGTGATACTGGTGCCTTCTGCGGCAACGATGTTGATTTCGTTTCCGAACAGGTCGGCACGGATGATCTTGTGACGGCCCACATCCTCGACGCGACGCACCTTGACCGGCAAACCATCGCCTTCGGTCAGGGCCACAAACTCGGGCCGCACGCCCAGCTTCACGTCACCGCTCAGTGCCGCGTACCGCTGCCCCAATACCACCTGCGCACCATGCACAACTGCAGACGTGCCCTCGACCGATGCAGGGATCAGGTTCATACCGGGAGAGCCGATGAAATACCCCACAAAAGTATGCTCTGGCCGCTCGAACAGCTCTTGCGGTGTGCCGATCTGAACCACGCGCCCGTCATGCATCACCACCACCTTGTCGGCAAAGGTCAGCGCCTCGGTCTGGTCGTGCGTCACATAGATCATCGTGTGCCCGAATTCGTGATGCAGCGATTTAAGCTGGGTGCGCAGTTCCCATTTCATATGGGGGTCGATCACCGTCAGCGGCTCGTCGAACAGCAATGCGTTCACGTCCTCGCGGACCATGCCGCGCCCCAGCGAAATCTTTTGCTTGGCATCCGCCGTCAGACCACGGGCGCGCTTGCTCAGCACATCCTCCATGCCGATCATTTCCGCGATCTTCTGCACCCGCTCGGCCACATAAGATGCGCTTTCGCCACGGTTGCGCAGCGGAAACGCCAGATTGTCGCGCACGGTCATCGTGTCGTAGACAACCGGAAACTGGAACACCTGCGCGATATTGCGGTCGGTAGTGCTGGATCGGGTCACATCCTTGCCATCGAACAGGATGCGCCCCTGACTGGGATGCAGCAGCCCCGAGATGATGTTCAACAACGTCGACTTGCCACAGCCCGAAGCGCCCAGCAGGGCATATGCTTCACCGTCGGCCCAGTCGTGGTTCAACTCCTTCAGCGCAAAGTCGGCTTCGGATGTCGGCTTGGGCAGGTAGGAATGTGCCAGATTGTCCAATGTAATCTTTGCCATGTCTCAAGCCGCCAATGCATAGGATGCGGGCGCGACCAGATCGCCAGCTTCGGTGAAGATATAAACGTGGGCCGGGTCCAGAAAGACCGGCTGCGCAGACCTCGGTTTCAGATTGTGTACGCCATGTACCAGCCCCACCCATGTGTCGCCGTGGTGGTCAAGATGCACAAAGGTTTCCGATCCGGTCAACTCGGTCACTGTCACTTTTGCATCGAACTGCAATGCGCCCGGTTTTTGTTGTTTGATCTCAAGGTGGTTGGGCCGGAATCCCGCCAGATAGCGGCCATCGGCCAGGTCAACCAGCGGGCCGGTGGCCTTGGCGCTCTGGCCCTTGCCGAACATCAGCGTGCCGCCGGTCTTGCTGATGGTCATGAAATTCATCGGCGGATCGCTGAACACCCGCGCCGTCGTCGCATCAACCGGCTGGCGGTACACATGCGGCGTGGGTCCGAACTGGGTCACACGGCCCTGCCACAGGGTCGCACAATTGCCACCCAACAACAGCGCCTCTTCGGGTTCGGTCGTGGCATAGACAAAGACCGCGCCGGATTCCTCGAATATCTTGGGAATCTCCACGCGCAATTCCTCGCGCAGCTTGTAATCAAGGTTGGCCAGCGGTTCGTCCAGTAACACCAACCCTGCATTCTTGACCAAGGCCCGCGCCAGCGCGCAACGCTGTTGTTGCCCGCCGGACAACTCCAGCGGTTTACGCTTCAGAAACGGCCCCAGTTGCATCAGATCCGCGGCCTGTTTCACCGCCACGTCAATCTCGGCTTTGGTTTTGCCCATCAACCGCAGGGGCGAGGCGATGTTGTCGTATACGGTCATCGACGGGTAGTTAATGAACTGCTGGTAGACCATTGCCACCTTGCGATCCTGTACGCGCATCCCTGTGACATCCTGACCTTCCCAGAACACGCGCCCCTCGGTCGGCACATCCAACCCCGCCATCAGACGCATCAGCGATGTTTTCCCCGACGACGTCGGCCCCAGAAGCACGTTCATCGTACCGCGCTCCAGCGTCAGGTCGGTGGGGTGGATATGCACCTCGCCGCTTACCACCTTGGACACGTTTTTGAACTCAAGCGTCATACCGCCCCCCTATTCCGCCGCCGCAGCATTCGACTGCTGTGCGTGGTCTTCAATCCATCCCTGCAAGCGGTCGATTGCCGCTGCATCCATCCGCAAGCCCAGCTTGCTGCGCCGCCAGACCACGTCCTGCGCAGTGCGCGCGTATTCTTTCTGCATCAGCCATGTAACTTCGCGCGCGGTCAATGTGGCGCCAAAATCCTCGCCCAGATCGGCAGCCGTGGCCGCCCCTTCCAGCATCCGAGCGGCGTCGGTGCCATAGGCCCGGACCAGCCGCAGTGCCCAGCGGTCGCCGAGAAACGGAAAGCTGTTTTTCAGCGCCGCCACCAGATCATCCACACCCGACACCGGAAAATCGCCACCGGGCAACGGCACGCCAGCGGTCCACAGCTTGTCCATGCCGTCGAACTGCTGTGCAATCTGTTCCATCGCGGTTTCGGCCAGCCGCCGGTATGTGGTGATCTTGCCGCCAAAAACGCTCAGCGCAGGTGCACCGCGGCTGGTGTCGGTTTTGATCACATAGTCGCGCGTCGCAGCACTGGCACTGCTGGCCCCGTCATCATACAGCGGCCGCACCCCCGAATAGGTCCAGACGACATCGTCGTCGGAAATCGGGCGCGAAAGATAGCCGTTGATAAAGTCGATCAAGTAAGCCTGTTCTTCCGGCGTGATCTGTGGCGCAACATCCGCATCCGTATGGTCCATGTCGGTCGTCCCGATCAGGGTAAAGTCGGTTTCATAGGGAATCGCAAAGATGATCCGCCCGTCGGTGCCCTGAAAGAAATAGCATTTGTCGTGATCAAACAGACGCTTGGTCACGATGTGGCTGCCCCGTACCAGTCGCACGCCGCCCTGTGCGTTACTTTTCAGCGTACCGCGCAACACGTCGCCCACCCACGGGCCCGCAGCATTTACCACCATCCTGGCAGTCACGGTGCGCGTCTCGTCCGTGGCCGCGTCGTGCAGATTAACATGCCATACCCCGTCGATCACCTCGGCGCTGGTGACCTTGGTGCGCGGCATGATCCGTGCGCCGCGTGCTTCGGCGTCACGGGCGTTCAGCACCACCAGACGCGAATCCTCGACCCAGCAATCGGAATATTCGAACGCCTTTTCAAACCTGGGATCCAGCGCGCGCCCTTCCGGTGCTGTGCGCAGGTCCAGCTTGGACGTGCCGGGCAGAATTTTGCGTCCGCCCAGATTGTCATACATAAACAAGCCCAGCCGGATCAGCCAGGCAGGCCGCCGCCCCCGCATCCACGGCATCACCACGTTCAGCAGTTTGGACGTCGGCGTGCTCATGTCAAAACGCATGGAGGGGTGATAGGGCAGCACAAAACGCATCGGCCACGCGATATGCGGCATTGCGCGCAGCAGCACTTCGCGCTCGATCAGCGCCTCGCGCACAAGACGCAGTTCAAAGTATTCAAGATAACGCAGGCCACCGTGAAACAGTTTGGTCGAAGATGCCGACGTTGCCGACCCGATGTCGTTCATCTCGGCCAGACACACTGACAGACCACGGCCAGACGCGTCACGCGCAATGCCGCATCCATTGATGCCACCGCCGATAATCAGCAGGTCGTAATCCGGTTTCATTGTAAGCCTCCCCTGCGACGTTTCCGCCGCTTGATCAAAGGTTACAAAATTTACGCGCGTTTGTAAGATAAAAATGTTCGTTTTTGCGCGTTTTTCGCCAACAGGCTGAATTTACTCTGTATTTCGTCCATAAACGCGCGGCAATTTACAAGCGCACCCTGAAAACCGCACAATAGCGCAGGCCGCAAGTTCGATTCGCGGCGAACTTGGAGTGAATATGAGCCAGTCTTTGCGCAAACCCGAAATCATCAAGATTGCGCGTCGCGAAGGCCGCGTGACAGTGGACGGTCTGGTCGACCACTTCGGCGTGGCCCCGCAAACCATCCGCCGCGACCTGACAGAGTTGGCAGACTCGGGTAAACTGGAACGGGTGCATGGCGGCGCAGTGCTGCCGTCCACGACAACAAACATAGGATACAGTGAACGGCGCGCGCTGAATCAGGCATCCAAAGTCGACATCGCGCGGATCTGTGCACGGCACATTCCCAACGACTGTTCTGTCTTCCTGAACATCGGCACAACCACCGAAGCGGTTGCCGCAGAATTGCTGCATCACCAAGGCTTGCTGGTTGTCACCAACAACATCAACATTGCCATGATTTTGTCGCAAAACCCCAGCATCGAGGTGGTGGTAACGGGCGGCAACCTGCGCCGCTCCGACGGCGGGTTGATCGGTGATCTTGCGACCCAGACAATCCGGCAATTCCGTTTCGACCATGCGGTTATCAGTTGTTCGGCCCTGCGCGACAATGGCGACCTGATGGACTTTGACATTCAAGAGGTCGGCGTCAGCAAAACCATCATTGCACACTCGGAAGAGGTGTTTTTAGTCGCCGACGGGTCCAAATTCGAACGCAAGGCCCCCGCCCGTATCGCGTCAATGTCCGAGGTAGACGTCTTTTTCACCGACCTGCCCCTGTCCCCTGCCTGTGCTGCATTTTGCGACAGCACCGGAACAAAGGTTTTCTACGCGCAGTAGTGCAAATTTCTGCCACAATTCGTATCCGCGTAGGGCGCGTTTCGGCGACTTTCAGCCTGAATACGTCGTTTCAACTGCCTTCAACACTACTTTTCCGCGAACGCGTCTCAAATTTGCCCCCTTTCCTTGAAAATTTGAAAATAACTTAAAGCGGGTTTTTTCTGCTGCCGGCCAAAACGTATATGGGGACCGAAATAAATGATGCACATTCTTGCTGTAGACGATGACCCGGTCATTCTTGACCTTCTCAAAGGCAGCCTGACCGAAGAGAAAAACTACCAACTGACCTGCGCAGCCTCTGCCGAAGAAGCGCTGGACATCGTGCGTGAATCGCCGCGTCTGTTCGACTGTTTCCTTGTGGACATCATGCTGCCCGGTGTCGACGGGATCGAAATGTGCGAAATGATCCGCGCGTGCGCCGCTTATCGCAGTACGCCGATCCTGATGATGACCGCCAGCCGCGAGGCCGGCCTGATGCAACGCGCGTTTTTCGCCGGTGCAACCGACTATATTTCAAAACCGCTGGAAGGCGTCGAATTGGGCGCGCGGATCAACTCGGCGGGGCTGCTGAACGCCAGCCTGCTGCGCGAACGCGAAGCGCAACATACCCTTGGCGAACTGACCGCGCTGGTCAAAGTACGCTTTGATGAGCCGTTCAAACTGGACACTCCCGGCATGTCGAACCTGCTTGAGATGGAAAACCATCTGCTGCGTTTGCAGACCGGGTGCTATGCAATGAACCTGTTCAGCATCGAAGCCCAAGGCATGAAAGCGGCCCACAACACCGTGTCGGCCCCCGCATTCCGCAACGCAATCGAACAACTGGCCGAGATTACGCTGGATTCGCTGAACGGCTTTGCAGCGCATGTGGCCTATGTCGGCTCGGGCCGTTTTCTGGGATTGACCATCGGTCGCCGTCGTCTGGACCTGAACAAGCTGCGCCGCAGCATGTCCGAGGATCTTGCACGCAATTGGGACGAAGAAACCAGCCAGATCGCGACGCCCCCCAAGGTGCGCATCGATTCCGTGGGCAACCAGCGTTACTGGTCCGGCCTGTCCGCCAGTGAAAAGCTGCGCGAGACCAGCATCAAACCGGAACCTTTTAAAGAAAGCGTCGAGGAAGAAGAAATTAACCTGTTCGCGAAATTTGAACACTATGTGGATGCCCGCGACTGACTTTCCCCGGTCATGCGTTAATCCGGCTGACGGTGGTCGTAGGCATCCCGCCCGCGCCACCGTTTGTCGTTAATATCAACGGGTTTTCTGGAAATATGACACCTTGCCCAGTATCAGCGACAGTTTTTTTGAAAATATTCAATTGTTTCGGCTTTTGCCCAATTGATGACACCTTTCCCCGTAGGGTTGTTCATAAGCACTTAGCGCACTGCTGAGTGACGGAATCAAAAAATGGAGACTACAGTGCGTATTCTGGCTGTCGATGACGACCCGATCATTCTGGAACTGCTGACGCAATTCGTTGCAGCCATTGGCGTACACGAGCTGACGACGGCTGAATCCGGCCCGCAGGCACTGGATATCCTCAAGACACCCGGTATCGCCCCGTTTGACTGCTTCATGCTGGACATCCAGATGCCGCAGATGGACGGGATCGAGCTGACAAAACATATTCGTGACATGGCCCGCTATGCCGATACGCCGGTGTTGATGGTCACAGCCATGGCTGACAAACGTTATATCGACGCGGCCTTTGCCGCAGGGGCCACCGACTATGTGACCAAACCGTTCGAAGTGAACGAATTACGCGCGCGCGTCGGTATGGTCGAAAAGCTGGCTGCGACCCGCCAGATGCGGACTAAAAAAATCTTTGCCGCCAAATCCACCGCCGAGGTGCCGCAGACGCTTGAGCTGCACGAGCCGCTGTCGGTCTATGACGTAGACAACGTGATCGACTTCATCTCGATGGAAAACTATGTGGCCCAACTGTCGCGCAACGCGCTGTTCGGCTCGACCGCCTTTGCCTTTTCGGTGCGCGGGATCGAGAACTTTCACAAGACGCTGAACGCATTTGAATTCAACGGGCTGATTTCAGACGTGGCCGAAGTGCTGTCAGACACGCTGTCGGGGCACCAGTTCCTGATGTCCTACGGTGGGGACGGCACCTTTGTGTGCGTCACCGAAAGCGGCTGGCGGCCCGATCCCGAGCGGCTGATGGACGACGTGAACCTGGCCCTGTCGCGGATGGAAATGTTCAACAACGCAGGCGAGCCGCTGGAGCCGCGCGTCAGCACCGGCGACGCCGTGCGGATGACCTGGAAAACCGGCAACGCAATCATGGACACCTTGGGCGAGGCGCACGCCAGCGCCAAGGAAGCAGCACTGAAGTACGAACGAAACCGCCACGACTTTTGGCTGACGGAGCAACGCGCATGATGATGCAGGGCGGTTTGGACATGGTGTCGGGCCTCGAAAAGATCCGGAGCCGGTTTCTCGACTTGCTGGAGGCCCGCCGGCAAAGCATCGCGCATCATGCTGTGCAGGCCTATGATGGCATCACAGTCGAGGACGTGAACGACAACCTTGCCGCGGCCCGTGATATTTTGCATCAGATCGCAGGCACCGCTGGTTCGCTCGGGTTCGAAGAGCTCGGTGCTTCGGCGCGCTTTTGCGAGAATGAAATCATCGCCCATCTTACAGGCCCCGACAATGATCTGGCGCTGTGCCCTGACGGGCTGCTGGTGCAGCTCGACGATTTTGTCAGACAATGCCACGACACTGCCGACTGACCCCCCTCCCGGGAATCAGAGCCTGTCAAAAACGCGCCGCCAGTCGGCGCGTTTCTGCATTGCGACCCATGCCTTGCAACCGCTATCACCTTGCAATGGCCGCTGATCTGGCCCGACAGTAATAAGGCACCCACCGCGCGGTGGGTGCCTCAAACAGCACCTAAAGCAACCGACTTTTAACCTGAGACATATCCGGCAGCCTTAAAGTAGTTCCAGCATTCTTCTGGCGAGAATAGATCGCAGATTTCTGTGAGGGCGTGGAACATATCTGTGAATGTTCGAGCGCCGATCCTGCGCAGGTGTGCTTTGAGTTTGGAGAACGCCATTTCAATTGGGTTCAGGTCGGGGCTGTAGGGCGGCAGGAACAGGAACCAGCATCCGGCTTCGCGCATGGCTTTGGCAGCGGCGGCATTCTTGTGCGTGGCAAGATTGTCCAGGATGACAACAGTGCCTGGTTCCAGCTCTGGCACCAGCACTTGTTCGACGTAGGCGGCAAAGGCTTCGCCATCCATCGCGCCTTTGATGACCCATGGCGCGAGCAAGGCATCGGCACTGAGACCCGCGATGAAGGTCTGTGTGCCCCAACTGCCGAAAGGGGCATCCATGACGAGGCGTTCGCCGCGCTGCGACCATCCGTGCTGTCGGGTCAGGTTGGTTTTGACCGAAGTTTCGTCAATGAACACAACATGGTCTGGCTTAGCCGAAACGGCTGGCAGACGATGGATGAACCAGTCTTCACGTTGTTTCTTTACACGTGCGCGGCGGCGCTCGGTGGCGACCAGCGTCTTTTTTTGTACGTAAAGCCAAGCTTGCGCAGAAATCGGCCAATCGCATCAGGGTGCGCCTGTACGCCGGTTGCATCCGACAGAGCACCGGCCAGTTCAGGCATGGTTATGTCGCCGTCCTGCTCTATCAGTTCGACGAGAAACGACCGATGCGGATCAAGCTTACCCTTGCCGCGGGGGCGGCCCTGGGGTGCGGCTTTTGCTTGTCCAGTTCGCCGGATCGCAAACCCCCAACGCGCGCCTGTCGCAGGGGACAGCTTCAACCGCAACGCCGCCGCGCGCCCGCTAAACCCTTCTTCAATCAACTTCTGGAACCGCGCCCGTAGCGCATCTGGCAAAGGTGCTGACATGATCCATCCTCCCAAACTGGATGAATCACAGTTGAAGCCTCAAGGGAATCCCTTTCGATTCAAGTTTTGCGTCGGACGCTTTAAACTGAAATCTCGCCCCTCAGGCAAACGCCTTGAGCGTAGTCTTGATCTGTTCGCCCAGCGTCATCGGATCGAACGGCTTGCTGATAACATCCGCCGCACCCAGATTGCGCAGCTCTTCAACTTCGGCGTTTTGAGCACGCGCGGTCATAAAGATCACCGGCGTTTCGGCCAGTGCGGGAATCAGTCGCATCTGCTCAAGCGTCTGGCGACCGGTCATACCGGGCATCATCATGTCCAACAGCAGCACATCAGGTGTAAAAGTTTTCACAACAAGAAGCGCCTCTTCGCCAGAGGCGCTTTGAACAACCTCGAAATCGCCCGAGAGGCCAAGTGCCAATTGAGCGATTTCGCGAATGTCCGCGTCATCTTCTACGTGCAAAAGTTTTATCATCAAATATTCCAATCAAGAGGCTACGCGCAAAGTCGGTTCACTGCTTGCCTCTTCTTTCATAATGCTGCGTTTTGGCAAAACAAAGTAGAATGTTGTGCCACTGCCCTCACGGCTGGTAAATCCGATGGTTCCGCCAAGGCTCTGAACAATCGCCTTGCAAATGCTAAGCCCCAGCCCGGTGCCACCTTTGGTCGAGCGGGCGGAATTTGCAAGGTCGGCAAACTTCTGAAAAATCTTGTGCTGGTCCGGCACCGGAATGCCCTGTCCCTGATCGCGCACTGTAACGCGCACGTTTTCGCCCTCGTCACGCACGCGAATGGTGACTGTATCGCCCGCCTTGGAGAATTTGCAGGCGTTCGACACCAGATTGTTCAGCACCTGAATCACACGATTCGGATCGGTCCGCAGGTTTAACGGCAATTCGTCCAGACCCACCATTTCCAAGGTGATGCCAAACCGGTCGCTCAGTGATTTGTTGGCCTCGGCGGCCTCGCGCACCAAATCGCACATGTTCACATCGTCCAGAGTGAATTCCAGCTTACCCGCTGAAATCTTTTCCAGATCAAGAATATCGTTCAGGATCAGCACCAGACGGTCCGCGTTGCGATGCGCAATTTCCAGCAGCCCCACCGCCTTTTTAGGCAGATCGCCAGTGGCATTGGACAGCATCAGCCCCATCGACCCCTTGATCGAGGTCAACGGCGAGCGCAGCTCGTGGCTGACGGTCGAGATAAATTCCGACTGGCGGCGCTCTTGCTCGATCCGGTCGGAAATGTCGTTCAACACAATCAGGAACCGCGCATCGTTCTGATCGTTGCGCAGAAACTTGATGCTGATGTGAAAGGGCACGTCGAACAGCGTATCTTCAAACTGGGACGAACTTTCGTCCCGTTCTATCATGCGGCGACAGGCCGCGCGGATCGCTTTGCCGCCCGGCTGGTGCGAAAGATCCCCCAGCGAATGGGCGCTGATACCGGTGCCTTGCCATCCCAAACGACGGCGCGCGGCAGCATTGACATAGGTGAAGTGCTCAGTGTCGGCGCGCACGATCCAGATATCGTCACGCAACTCATGCAGACTTTCCGAAACATGGTGTTCTGCCAACAACTGACGACTTTGCGTAATGTCGGTCCGCACCGAGATAGAGCCGGACCAGTTTCCCTTGGTATCGAACAGCGGCATGATCGTGCAATGGGTATACATGATCGACCCGTCTTTGCAGCGCAGCGGGGTTTCACCCTGCCACATCTCGCCCCGTTGCAGGTAGGTGCGGATCTGCAACGCCAGCGCGCGGTTCGTCGCATCGTAAAGCTTCAGAACCTGTTCGCCAATCAGATCACTGCGCGAGTAACCGGTCATTTCCAGCAGCAGGTCGTTGACCTCGGTCATCTGGTGTTTGTCGTTAACAATGTTGACCATCGCGTGACGGTCTAGCGCACTCAGCCGCTGCGCCATCGACAGAGCGCGGCCCGAACTGGTCCGGTGCAGATTGTATTTGGCAATCACAACAGGGGTTAAGCCCGCCAACGCAATCGCACCCAGAGCGGCCACAGTGTTCGAAGAAGGTCCAGAAAAAACTGTCGGACTGAATGCGTACCAGCCACAGGCCAAAGCTGTGCCAATTGCAAAGCCCATCCCTGTCTTGTCAGTCAACTTCTGAATAAACAAAACACTCATCCCTGCACACTGGGATGCCGCCAAAAGACATCCCATTTCTGCTTAAACCTCCCAAGCTCGGGTGGTATGCGATCTATTACAATCCAACTTGGCAAAAATAGGGCAGTGTTGAGTTTTTCAACTCTTACCGTTGGAAAAGGGTTATGAAACCTGCGTTTCATAACCTAGAACACAGGCCGATATTCCCGCAAGATCAGTGCGCGATTTGATCAGGTTCGCCGACAGGCGGGGGTCTGCACTGCGGTTGCCATCAGCAGACAGCGACACGATTCGAACGTCCTTGTTGGCGCTCCACACCTCGTCCAAAAGCTCCGAGGCGTCGCCGTCGCGCAGGCTCCAGTCCAGAACCACAACGTCAAAGCGTTCCGTATTCAAACGCTGACGCGCTTCGGCAAGGCTTGTGGCGTGGCGCACGTCGGCGACAGTGCCCAAGCCCGATTGAATGACTTCGGCAAAATCTGGATCGTCTTCAAGATGCAGCACCTTGATCCGGTTGCCGCCCTGTCTCGGTGTGACCGGCTTGGGGGTAATGTCCGGCAGCATCTCCTGATATTCGGCCAACGGGCAAGTGAACCAGAATACGGTGACACGATTGGGCACGCTTTCAAATCCGATCTCGCCACCGTGACGGGTGACGATCTGGCGCGTGATGTTCAACCCCAGACCGGTGCCCCCCTTGGCCCGCGTATCCGAACTGTCAGCCTGCGAGAATGCCTTGAAGATTTGCGAATGAAAGTTCTCGGGAATGCCCGGCCCTTCATTCTGGATATAGACGATGGCCTTGTTGTTCAGCATCTCGGCCTTGATTCGCACGGTGCTGTGATCGGGCGAATATTTGCACGCATTCGACAACAGATTGACCAACACCTGTTTGGTCCGCCCCGGATCAGCCCAGACCCGCAGTGCCTTGTCCGGCAGGTTCACGTCCAGAACGGCATTGTGATTTTTTATGAACGGCGACAGCTCGATCAGCGTGTCGTTGATCAGGTCGCACATATTAACGGACTCAAAGTTGAACGTAACCTCGCCCGACGAGATCTTCTCGAGATCCAGAATATCATTCACAATCGAGGTCAGACGGTCGGTGTTGGTCGATGCAATGTCCACCAACCGGCGCAATGGCGCATTCAGCGTGTCACCTGCGGTGGCCGTGATCAGACCCAACGCACCCTTGATCGACGTCAGCGGCGTGCGCAACTCGTGACTGACCGTAGCCACAAATTCGTTTTTCATCTGCTCGATCTTTTTCTGATCGGTGATGTCCAGAACCTGCGCCACATAAAAATTGCGGCCCTGATTTCTATCATAGACCCAACTGACGCGGAAATAGCACCAGCGCAGCTCGCCGCTGGAATGCAACACCTGATGTTCGCCCTGATAAAGTTCGCCACGTGCGTCAACCATTGCCGCCACAGCACGATAGATCGGTCCACGCTCATCGGGTGGGATCAGGTCCGACATGCGCATCGGTGCCATCAACTCTTCTTCGGAATAGCCGCTGACCGCACAGAATGCCGCGTTGACGCCGGTGATAATGCTTTGGTCATCCATCATCACCATGCCCACGGGGGCCACGGCCAGAACCTTGCGGAACCGCTTTTCGCTGGCTTCCAGCGCATTGCGCGAATGGCGCAGCTCCGTGACGTCGGTCTGGGTGCCGATCAGGCGCATCGCCTTGCCGTTTTTGTCCCGCTCGACCACGATGGCATTGGACTTCATCCAGCGCCAGACCGGCCCCGCGTCGGTGTCGAACCGAACCCGGTATTCGGCGATAGACCGTTCGGTTTCACCGCGAATGCACGCCCTGTCGGCATCGCGCAGAATATGCAGGTCTTCGGGATGAATACGGCTGATAAACAGCGCCTGCGTGTCCACCCCGCGCGTGCCCCCTTCAAGCCCCATAATCCGGCTCCAGGTCTCGGTCACATCCGAGGTGCCATTCACCAGATCCACATCAAACACCCCGATCCGCGCGCCCTGCAAGGCAAGGTCATACAGTGTCTTGGTGTTCTTCAACTCATTTTGGATGCGGATTTCTTCAGTCAGGTCGTGAACGATGATCGTCTTGCGCAAATAATCGTCGAACGACTTCCAGACGTTGCGCTGCACATCCAGCAACAATTCGGCCCCGTCCTTGGTATGGCCGATGGCGTTATGGCGCTCTTGCGGATCAGGATCAGTCGGACACCGCACCAAAGCCGAAAAATCCTTGGCCGGCATTTCGTCGGCGCTGTACCCGAACATATCAAGTGCCGCCTTATTGGCCGACAGCACCCGATTGCTGTCATCCAGAATGAACACCGCCGACACCGCATTTTCCAGAATCGAGCTTTTCTCGTCCTCCTGCGCGTTCAGCTTGCGTGCGCGCATTTCGGCAACTTCTGCCATTGCTTCGCTGCGAAACCGCGAACTGCGCAAGGCCACGATCAGCATCACAGTCAAGATCGTCCCTGCAATCAGGATCAACAGGTGCGCGTATTTCTTGAACAGAGCATCAAAAGCCGGCGTACTTTGGTAAACTACTGTCCATGTCCGGCCAAGATAGTCGGCATGAATCACGCGACTGAACGCGCCCGCGTTGTTGCCGCCCACATCCGAATTAAAGACCAGCGTTTCGGGCACAATCTGGTTGCCGTCGTAAATCTTGACCTCGTAGCTGCTGCTTTGGCTTGGCGTCAGACCGCTGAGGATATCCGCACCTACAAAAGGGGCGTAAACCCATCTGTGATTGGCCCCGCTTAGCCCGTTGATGTCTTCCACCGGCATCACCAACACAAAACCGGGTTTTTCGACTCCATCGCGCAACAAATCAACCTGCGCCGTCAAATGCGGCCTACCCGTGTCCCGTGACACAATCAGCGCCGCCTCTCGCACCGGCTCTGACCGAACATCCAGCCCCAACGACTTGGTGTTGGCGGCCAAGGGCGCCAAACGGCTGACGATAAAATGCTCTTGCACATCAACCTTCGGGTGTACCGTAAAGTCAGGCTGACCGTTGCGCCGTTCACGGGCCTGAAATGCCTCCAAATCCGCAGTATTCACTTCTTCGACCACGCCCATGCCCACAATGCCGAGCAGATAGGTCTCGATGTGAAGGGATTTGACATAATTGTCGAATTCCTGCGCACTGACATAATTCGAGGCGTCGATGAACGCCGCAACACCCGTCATACTGTGCAAATAGCTTTGCATACGGATATCCAGTGCCTCGATCCCATCCGTGGTCAGACGCGAAAACTCCTCTCGCGCCGAATTTTGCGAGGTTTGATAGCGCAGCATTGCAAGGCTGACGGTGATCAGCGTGAACAGAACAACAAAAAAAATATCCAGTTTGCGCAAGGAAGAGCCTGACTTGGTTGCGATAACTTTACTTTAGATGCGCGACCGATTTTTGGTATTGTTTATGGGCCGTTCGCGAAATCCGCTATCTGAAGTTGATACTTGATAAGACGAATTGTGTCTAAATATTTCTCCCTTTGTGCGGCGGCACAATCCGCATTGGTGTCTCATAATCCACAACTTTCGCATGTATTGGCAGATTCCCTTTCGACCTCATCGTAGGCACCGGCGGCCCTATCCACACCCATAGCGTGAAATACTGGATCAACCTATGATTGTTCAACACAGAAATGCGTTCTGATCATCATTGGCCTATGGAAAATGCGTGGGGCCCTGCGGTTTTCACACTTCGCCTGCAATATCTGCCCCGCCAATGACATGGATCATGGGCGGCGTGGTGCAGACCTGCTTTGCAATTTCGACCACATGGCGGTGGTGCGTCAGATAAATCGCCTGCCCGCTGCGCCCGATCTGCTCCATCACACGGCAGGCGGCGGCTGTGCGGTCCTCGTCGAAAGTCTCGAAAATATCGTCACACAGAAACGGCAGGCAAACACCCTGTCCCACCAGCTGCTGATAGGCCGCCGCCCGCAATGCCAGATATAACTGAAACCGCGTGCCTTTGGACAGATCCTGCGCCTGTTTCGACGTGCCAGTGGCATCAATCGCCAACAACGTCTCGGCCCCGTTCGCGCCCTGTTGAGTGCCCAACCGTGCATAAGCGCCATTCGTCAGCGTGCAAAACGCCGTCTCGGTCGCCTGCATCATGCCGCTGCGATGGGTATCACGATACCTGCGCAGCGCCTCTTCGGCCAACCGCTGACCCATGCGTAACTCCAGATAGCTCAGCGCACAGTCTTCCATCTGCAATTCCAGCGTGGCACGACGTTCGGTCAACCGCGCGATGTCGGTATCCCCCGTGATAGCGGTCAAAGCGGATTGCGCATTTGCCCGTACCGCGATGGCAGTTTCCAGACGGGCAGTCAGACTGTCCCGTTCGGTCTTTAACATGGCCATTTCCGCATCCAGATCGGCGCTGGTGGTTTCGCTCAGCACCGCACGGGCTGCATCCAGCGTATCCACTGACAGCGCCAGCCGCACCTGCGCATCCAGTTCGGACATACGGGCGCGCGCAGCGATAACAGCGGTTCCGTCCGCCACGGCAGCACGCAAATCAGGCAGGCTTTCGGTTGCCACATGATCCGGAAAACCCGCAGCCCAAACCGCGACCTTGCGGGCGATATCCGCGCGGCAGGTTTCAGCAGCCTGCAACGCCTCTTGGGCCTGCGTCAGATTGTTGGTCAGCGTCCCGTGCAACGTGCTTGCCGCTGCGGCGTCGCCGGCCAACTTGCGCAGCGCCTCGAAAATCTCGCCCGCGTCATTACCTTCGACCCCGTACCGCTGGCCCAAGTCCGCCATTGCCGCGCCAAACTGCACACGGTCCTGTTCCAGCTTGCCAATCCGTTCCGCGATCCCCGCACGTTTGTCATCCAGCACTGCCAAGCGGCGCAATGGCTCAAGCGAGGCATCCAGAACATCCGGCAGAACCTGCCCGCCCAAAGTTTGGGCCACAGCGTCAGCCCAGTCCCGCAGCCGTGCGTCTTTTTCCCCGCCCAGTAGCTGCAACGTATCAGCGCGGGCCTTCAGATCGGCCGCACAGACATCGCGCGCCTTTGCCGCCAGCGCCAGCGCCTCGGCTGCGCCCCGATCCTGCGCTGCGCGTCGACGGGCGCTGTCGATCAGCGTCGCAAAATCCGGTGCATCCAGATCAATCAGCGGGGCCAGTTCCGCAGCCAGACGCGCTGCCTTGTCCAAAGTGGCACGATGGCTGTCGGCGCAACGTCTGGCCTTTTGCTCTGCCGTTCTGGCCACAGCATGGGCCGCAACCCAAGCAGCCAGATCCGCGGGCAAAGCGGGATGCAACAGATCCGCACCCACAGCAGCCTCCGCCGCTGCAAGCTCCAACGCGTCAATGCGCACCTGACAGCTTTCAGCCTCACTTTCGGCCTGAGTTGCCCGCGTCTCGGCCCGCGTCTGAGCCAGTTCCGCCGCCCGCAAATCCGCCAGCGTGCGGGCATGTGACAACCGCGCATCCGACACCGCATCGGCCTGCATCATCGCCTGTTCGAAGCGCTCCGCCGTATCATCAGACAGCACTTCACGATGCGCCGCCCACAATCCGTCACGGGTGCTGCGTTTGGCCAGCGCTTCGGCATCGCCGATCTGGCCAACCTGCGCCGTGCTCTGCGCAATCTGGGACGCCGCTTCTGCTGCCAGCGCGCTATGCTCCCGCGCTTTTTCCAGTGCCTGCGCCTTATCGCGCAGGGCCTCGGCGTGCTGATCTGCCAATCGCTGCGCCTCTTGCAAGGACAGCGGACAGGGCGGCAAGGCCTTAAAATCCTGCCCCTTGAAATGCAGCCCGTCCAAAGCTGCACCCAAGGCCGCGTCAGCCGCGTCCACCTCGGCGCGGGCCGTGGCGTAGGCTCCTTGCAGACTGTCGGCAGCATAGCGTTCCAGCAATGCCCCAATGCCACTGTCCTGCGGCGCAGCGTGGTCCGCCAAGGCCGCCTCGGCCTCGACCAGACGCGCCCGCAACGCTTCAACTTCACCCGCCTCGACCGTGCAAGCACGCACGGCTGCGTGCGCCGCATCGCGGGCCGTTTCCAACCGCTGAATTTGTACGGGCGTCAGCACCATCGCGGCAGGATCACCCGTCGCCTCAAGATTGCGTACAACATCCGCCATTGCCTGTACCAAATCCGTCAAATCGCCTTTGCGACGCGGCAGGTCTCGGTCGGCAGTGACAAAGCGGCTGCGCAAATCGTCCAGCTCAACCAACTTCTGTGCCAAATCCTGTTGATCGGGGCGTACAGCAAGCGCACCGATTTCCCGTTCCAACGCAGCGATTTCCTCGGTCAACCGCGCGATATCACTCTCGGCCCGACTGTCCTTGGTCAACAGGTCAACCAGCGCCTCGGCGGTGATATCCAACTGCGCGGGATAGTCGGATTTGTCGGCAATCTGCCCTGCCAGCCCGTCATATTCCATCACCAATGGCAGTGCGCTCTGACGTGCCGCGACCTGCGCCAGCGCACGCGCCTGTGCGTCTCGTTCCTCGCGCAACTGTGCCTCGGTCTCCTGCGCCTGTGCCAGTTCTGTTTTCAACCGCGCAAAAGCGCTGGCCGATACGTCACCATCGCGGATCGCCTTTTCGACCTCGGCCAGTTCTTTCTTCAATGCCGCCATCTGTGTGCTGCTGGCGCGTTTGCGATACAGCGCATCGGCGTGCGCGCCCGCCTGATCCAGCACCGCCCCCAAATCACCAAGGCCGGCGGCGGCAGAAAACAACAGCCGACCGATGTCGCCCTTGCTGCTGGCTATCGCCTCGCCACCTTTTTCGATCGTGTCGTCGTCCAGACACAACA
This sequence comes from Pseudosulfitobacter pseudonitzschiae, assembly GCF_002222635.1. Classification (NCBI taxonomy): domain Bacteria; kingdom Pseudomonadati; phylum Pseudomonadota; class Alphaproteobacteria; order Rhodobacterales; family Roseobacteraceae; genus Pseudosulfitobacter; species Pseudosulfitobacter pseudonitzschiae. Next base: position 81,548 of record NZ_CP022417.1, read on the forward strand.
GCGTGCGGTAATCATCCAGCGCCAGCCCGCCCAGATGTGCCGACACCGCCGCTTCAGGCAGGGTCGCACCGTTGGCGTCACTTAGCGCGCCCTTGCGTCCGGTCATGCGCACCAGATCGCGCAACTCGCCGTCCACTTCGACCGTTCCCGAAACCTGAAGACTTTTGCGCTTGTGCTGGAAATCATAGGCTTCGCGGCTGGGAAAGCCGTAGAGCAGGCGCAGAACCGCCTCCATCGTGGTGGTTTTACCGGCCTCGTTGGGGCCATAGATCACATGGAAATCGGACCCGTCCCCGAGCGCGCCAAAGTCATAGCTTTGGCCGGTGAAGTGGCCGAAATAATCCAGCGAAAGACGACGCAAACGCATCAGCTGTCGGCCCCTTTCATCCGAGCAATCATCTGTGCCGCACCTGATGCTGCCAGTTGTTGCGCCCGCGCGGCGGCGGCTTCTTGTGTGGGGGCCAGTGCAGTGCGCCGCGCGGCAGGCAGTTCGGCCAGAAGCGTATCGAATTCGTCTTGAAGCGCGGCCATCATCCCCGGTTCGGCCAGCATATCTTGCATCATCTGCCCTAGCGCATCGGTGGCCGAGGCATCAGCGGGCGTGTGGTCGTCGCGCAAATCAAACCGCAGCTTTTCCAGCCACAGCATGCCGGTGTCCTGCGCCATCCGGCCCAAAGTTTCTTGCCAGATGTCGCGGTCACGCAGCAGTTGCCAATGCAGCGGCGTGGCACCGCTCAGCGTCAGGCGCAGGATCGCATCGGTGGGCTGGTCTGTCGCCAGATCCGCCAGCGCATCACGCAAATGACCGCGCAGCGCATCGGGGTGGTCGTGGCCGGACACATCGATCCGATGGTGCAGGAAAGTGATCGCCGAAGTTGCAACTTCGCGCACCGAAATCTGCCCCGCCTCCAGCGTCAGCAAACTGGCGGATTTTGCACCGAACTCGCCAATATCCCGCCCTTGCGGGATACCGGGCATCACGATCCACGGCGCTTCGGAATGCACCTGTCGTTTGTGAACATGGCCAAGCGCCCAATAGTCAAACCCCATGCCCGCCAACTCGGCCACCGTACACGGCGCATAGGGATCGTGCCCCGCCGCCCCCACCAGCGACGTGTGCAGCATCGCGATGTTCACTGCTCCCGCCACGGGAGCCGGAAACTTGCCCAGCAAACTGTCGGGTGCGTGCCGCCCGGCAAAGCTGACACCATGAATCCACACATCCGCCCCGACCAACTGCACCTTGCCGCCGCGCCCGTCAAAAACATGCACATTATCGGGCAGGCTCAGCGCGCCGGTGATCGGGTTCTCGGCGTCATGGTTGCCCTTGATATAGAACACCGCGATGCCGCCCGCTTGCAGCCGGTCCATCTGCGCCGTCAGAAAGGCCGCCGTTTTCGCACTGCGCTCGGCCCCGTCGAACAGGTCGCCCGCGATCAGCAGTGCGTTCACCTGCTCGGCCAAGGCCGTGTCGATAATGCGTGCAAATGCGGTGCGCGTGGCGGTCTGCACCCTATCGCGCAGGTCAGGATCGCGCAACGCCAGCGAGTGCAGTGGCGAATCCAGATGGCAGTCGGCGGTGTGCAGGATGCGAATGGTCATACCAGCAGGGTCGCAGCATCAGTCGCCGCTGCTTTGCAGTCGAACGTATATGTCGTCGTACACCCCGTCGCCTGCGCCGCCACCTGAATCATATGATCGGCAAAACTCGGCCCCCCTGCCCCATAGCGGTGCAAGGCCAGCCCGACCGCATCGGCGGCCTCGATCTGCAATTCCTCGGCTTCCAACAGCCCTTCCAGTGCCTGGGCAATGCGGGCGCGATCAAACCGGTAAGCGCGCTCAAGCACCCAGACGGTTTTGATCATCACCTCTCGCGCGACAAACGCCGGGCTGTCCATCGTTAATTGACCCAGCAAACGGGTTGCAGCAGCCGATTGGGCGGGGTCGTCTTGTGTCAGAAAGCGCACCAGAACATTGGAATCAATCCCGATCATCGGCGGCCCCGTGGGCAATCGCCTTGTCCATCTGGTCCAGCGTCACCGCAGGCCCGTCATGGCGCAACCGTCCGGCCAGTTCCGATAGGGGGCGCGATTTCAGCAACCGCACCTCGCCGTTGTCCAATATCAGATACCGCACCCGATCCCCCGGCCGCAGGCCAAGCGCCGCGCGCACCGATTTGGGCACGGTTGTCTGACCTTTTAGTGTGACGGTAGATTCTTGCATAACGGCATCCCTGATCGGAACCTTCACGTTAATCCTCACTCCTTACTATTTCAAGTATCTCATTACATTCCAGCCATCGCCGCCCCACCCCTGGCAGGTAAATTTCAAGCAAAGCTTCAGAATCTGCTGCGCGTGTCGTTTTTCTGTCGCACCGCGCCGTTGTGCATCCTTGTCGATCCCGCCCGCTGGCGCATAGGTGTCGGCACGGGTGCCGTACACACTTTCCCCTCTTACGTCCAAATATTAGGATACCTGACGATGACGAAATATTGCCTGAACGTAAGCTGCGCCTCGCGCCGTGGCATCGTGTCTGCCATCTCGGCTTATCTGGCCGACCACGGGTGCAACATTCTGGACAGCGCGCAATTCGACGATCTGAACACCGGTAAGTTCTTCATGCGCGTCGGCTTTACATCCGAACTGGACGCGACGCTGGAAACGCTGATCGCAGACTTTGGCCCTGTGGCCCAAGCGCTGGACCTTGACTGGTCGTTCCATGACGAAGCAACCAAGATGAAGGCCGTGATTATGGTCTCGCGCTTTGGCCACTGCCTGAACGATCTGCTGTACCGCTGGCGCATCGGCGCGCTGCCCATCGACATCGTTGCCGTCATCTCGAACCACACCGAATACCAAAAGGTTGTGGTCAACCACGACATCCCCTTTCACCACATCAAGGTGACGCCCCAGAACAAACCCGACGCCGAAGCGCGGATCATGGAAGTGGTCGAAGACGTCGACGCCGATCTGGTCGTACTGGCCCGCTATATGCAAATCCTGTCGGACAGCATGTGCCAGAAAATGTCGGGGCGCATCATCAATATCCACCACTCGTTCCTACCGTCGTTCAAGGGGGCAAACCCCTATAAACAGGCGTTCGAGCGTGGCGTGAAACTGATCGGGGCCACTGCCCACTATGTCACCGCCGATCTGGACGAAGGCCCGATTATCGAACAGGACATCGTGCGCGTAACCCACGCCCAGAACGGGTCTGATTACGTTTCACTGGGCCGCGACGTCGAGGCGCAAGTGCTGGCCCGCGCCATTCACGCGCACGCCAACCGCCGCGTGTTCCTGAACGGCAACAAAACCGTGGTCTTCCCCCCCTCGCCCGGATCGTACAGCAGCGAACGCATGGGCTAAGCACGCGGCGCTGGCCGCTTGGACCAGCGCCTGCGTTACAACATTTTCGATATACCTGCGGCCACGTCCTGCACACGTTTGACCAGCACCTTGTCGATCTGCAACTGCGACTCGTGCCCCGACAGGTTCATCGCCGCCAGATAACGCCCGTGCCGCGACACCAGCGGGGCGGCGATCGACACCGTGCCCGTCGCCAGATGCGAACCGTTCGCCACATAGCCGCGCTTGCGGTCCCTGACCAACAACGGCTTCAGTTCTGCCAGCGACGCAGGCGCGTTAGGGCTGATCGGCGCAAAGACAAAACCTTCAAACCGCCGGTCCAGCTCTTCCTCGGACAGATCGCTTAGCAGCAGCCGTCCCATCGTTGTCGAATAGGCAGGCAACCGCGTTCCCACCGGCACGTTCGACACCATCGCGCGGTCCGAAAGCGCGCGGTAGACATAAACGATCTCGCACCCTTCCAGCACCGACACATGTACGGTAAATCCGGTTTCGTTACGCAATTCATCGGCAGGCAGCCGCGCAATGTCATAAACATCCAGCGACGACAGATAGCGGTATCCTAGATCCATCACCCTTGGTGCCAAACGGTAACGGTTGTCCTTGCGCGTCAAATACCCCTCGCGCTCCAACATCACCACAAACCGGTAGGCGGCCGAACTGGTAACTTCGATTGCCTCGGCAATCCCGCTCAGGGTCATTTCAGGATGGCGGTCGTCAAAGCATTGCAAAATGCTCAACCCGCGCAGCAGCGAATTCGAACGATAGGTGGGATCTTTGGCCATATCCGGCGCCCTCAGCCTCCCATACGGCCATCGCTGTTGCGCTCGGCCAGCCGTTGCGACACGCGGCCCATCGCGGCCGCATAGTCTGCAAGAATATCGTCCTGTTGCGGATGATGCCCGCCCACAATCACATGACGGCCACGCACAACCACATCGCCCGCATGAAACCCGCGCCCCGCGAACATATGAAAGTCCAACACCGCCTCGTCGGCAACCGGTCCTGTCGCCGCAGGTTCGGGGCTGGTCAGCGTGACAAAACTGGCCATGCCACCCACAGCAATCCCCTGCTCGGGACGACCCGCAGCACGCGCGCCACCCTGCGCGGCACGGGTCCAAAGGTTGGCTGCCACATGCGGCTGGCCGCCGCTGGCCAGCACATTGCGCTGCCGGTCACGCAAACGCTGGCTGTATTCCAACTGCTGCAATTCCTGCGCGGCAAAGGTGGCAATGTTCGAATCCGACCCGATCCCGAACACCCCGCCTTCGGCCAGATAATCCGTCGCGCGGAAAATCCCGTCGCCCAGATTGGCCTCGGTCATCGGACACAGACCCACCGTCGCGCCTGAACGCGCAATCTTCCGCACCTCGTCATCGTTCAGATGGGTCGCATGGATCAAGCACCACGCAGCATCGACCGGCGCCATATCAAACAACTGTTCAACCGGACGCCGCCCGTTGTGGGCCAGCGCGTCTTCGACCTCTTTCACCTGTTCCGCCACATGGATGTGCACAGGACACTGTGGCAACAGACCCTCGCGCAACGCCATCAACTGCGCCATCTCGTCAGGTGTCACCGCCCGCAGCGAATGCGGTGCGATGCCCAGAACATGCCCCGCCTGCGCCGCCGGACCCTTCAACGCCTCCAGCATCACGGCATAGCCGTCGATGTCCTGAATAAACCGCCGCTGCCCATCGGTGGGCGCCAGCCCGCCAAAGTTTGAATGGGCATAGAACACCGGCAAATGCGTCAACTCCAGCCCCGTCACCCGCGCCGCCTCGAAAATCGCCAGCGACAATTCTTCGGGCCGCGCATAGGGCGTGCCGTCCAGATCGTTGTGCAGATAGTGGAACTCGACGATCCCGGTATATCCCCCCTTCAACAGCGACAGGTACAGCCGTGCGGCAATCGCCTGCACGTCCTCGGGGGACAGGGTTAGGGCAAAGAAATACATGATGTCGCGCCACGACCAGAAGCTGTCGACCGGATTGCGCCGTACCTCGGACAAGCCCGCCATCGCATATTGAAACGCATGGCTGTGCAGGTCCGTAATCCCCGGCACCACGGGAGCCTCGAACACCGGCAACCCGTCCGGGTTGTCATCCTCGCGCAGGGCCGAAATCGTACCATCGGGCGCGAACTGCGCCGACAGATTGCGCCGCCAGCCGTCCTGCGTCAGCGCCAGTCGAAAATGCGCACCGTTCATCTGTGTCATGTCTGCGGCCCCTCAGGGTGGAAATCTGTCATCGCCCCGACCAGACGCGCCAGCGCCACTTTCAAGCGGTCCGCTTTCTCGGGCACATAGGTCCAGGGACTTTTTTCAATCATGTAACACTCCTGCGCGATCTCGATTTGCAGCGCATGCACGCCATATTCGGGATCGCCGTAGTGCCGCGTAATATGCCCGCCTTTGAAACGCCCGTCGCGCACAGCACTAAACCCGCTGTCCTGCAACGCAGCAAAAGCCGCGTCCGACAGCTTTGCCGCGCAGGCCGCCCCTGAATTGGTCCCCAGGTTCAGGTCCGGCAACCGTCCATCAAACAATCGGGGCACATGACTGCGAATCGAATGCACGTCCAGCAACAGACAATAGCCATGTGCTGCGCGAATGCGGTTGATCTCGGCGGCCAAGGCGGCGTGATAAGGCTCCCAGAACGCAACAACCCGTGCCGCGCGGGCCTCTGCGTCCGGCTCCATCCCGTCACGGTAGAGCGGCGTTCCATCAAAATCTATCGTCGAAATCAGCCCCGTCGTCGCGCCTGCATACAGCGGAATATCGTCGCCGGGCCGGTTCAGATCAACCACATAACGCGACACCCGTGCGGCCATCAGGCTGGCGCCCTTTGGCAGTACATCACGGGCAATCCGGTCCATGTGCCAATCGGTGTCACGCAGGTCCAGCGCGTCAGGGTGCAGGGCATCACGCAGGAAATCAGGCAGATCCGTTCCCGCATGCGGCACATTCAGAATAAGAGGGCCGTCGCCGCAAATCTGGTCGAACAGAGGCATTTCAGTAGATTTTGACACCATCAAACCTTTCATATTTGAAAATCTTTATTGACATGCAAAAACCATTCGTCAAGTTGGTTTGCACCTACACCCCGTATCCGGCGGGCCCGACGGGCTGCGCGGCGCGGGGGTATAGCAACAGATCACGGAGGGTCTCGCATGACCATTTCACGTCGCCATTTCCTTGGAACCACCGCTGCGGCCACGCTGGCCACACTGGTCACGCCCGCTTTCGCGCAGGGCCGCACCTTTTTCGGCATCGCTACCGGCGGCACCGGCGGCACCTACTATCCGCTGGGCGGCATGTTGGCGCAGCTGATCTCGAACACCGCCGAAATGCCCGACACCAAAATTTCGGCCACCGCCGAGACCGGCAACGCATCGGTTGCCAACGCCCAGCTTCTGGGCCGTGGCGAAATTGAATCCGCCTTTGTCGCCGCCGACATTCTGGACGCAGCGGTGCGTGGTGTCGGCCAGTTCGAAGGTGCACCACTGGAGAACCTGCGCGCCGTTGGTGCGCTCTATCCCGAAACCGTGCAACTTGTCGTCCGCGCCGACAGCGGCATCGAAAAATTCGAAGACCTCAAGGGCAAATCCATCTCCTCCGGTTCCCCGGGTTCAGGCCAGTGGCAGTTGCTGGGCGATCTGCTCGAAGCACACGGCATCGCACGCGAAGACGTCTCGGAAGACTACTCGTCCTTCTCGCAGTCCGTGGACAAGATCAAAGACGGCAACCTTGACGCATCCCTGATCACCGCTGGCCTGCCGACATCGTCCGTTACCGACCTGGCCAACGGCCACGAAATCCGCATCGTTCCGCTGAACGGTCCGGCGATCGCCAAGCTTCAAGAAACCCAGCCCTATTACGCCAATTCCGTGATTACGGCTGGCGCATACAAGGGCGTTGACGCCGACGTGGAAACACTGGCCGTTCGCGCCATCTGGGCAACCCACGCCGATGTCTCCGAAGATCTGATCTATTCTGTAACCAAAGCGCTCTATGAAAACACAGAGACGTTGGGTCAGGTTCACCCGATGGGCAAACAGATCTCGATCGACAAGGCGTTGGAAAGCGTGTCGATTCCGGTCCACCCCGGCGCGGCAAAATACTACGCCGAAAAGGGCATCTCGGAGTAATGCGTCAGCGCAGAACCCTGCGCAGCGTGGGGGTGGCGGTTTTGGCCGCCATCCCCTTTCTGGCAATCACCCCCCTTCCGGCACATGCTGGCACAGGGGGCGTCTGGTTGTGCCTGACCGAAACCCGTGGCACCGGCGCAAACATCGCGCGACTGCCACTGGGACACACAGCAACCTTTGAACTCAGTTTTATCCACTCGGTGTCACACACACCCGTCCGCGATCTTTACCGCGTCGAAAACGGTCAAATCGTACAAACCGCCGAGATTTTTCTGGCACATGGCGCTGGCTTGCCCTCGATTGCTAATGATATGGACGCAACGGGCTGGCGTCACGAGAACGGCCAGTTCATTCTGGACATGCACCGTCTGACCGGCCCGATACCGCTTCGCATTCAGGCGGAATTCAAGAACACGCTGCACATTGCCGGAACCGACCTTCCTTTGGCCGATCTGGGCCATTCCGCCATTACCCTTGCCCCGTGCGACGAGGAGACACTGAAATGACCCACGAGACGAACCCGAAAGACAACCGGGGCCACACAGCCGTTGATGGCGACCACCAGCTTTCTGCCGACGAAGTCGAAGCGCTGGTCCGCGAGTACGATTCAGAATCGAACTTCCGCAAGCTGGTCGGTCCCACCGCGATGCTGGTCACGGTTGCGTCGGTCGCCCTGTCGCTGTTCCACGTCTATACGGCGGGCTTTGGCCTGCTGAACGAGGTGATGCACCGCACGATCCACCTGAGTTTCGTAATGGGCCTGATCTTTCTGGTGTTCCCGCGCAAACGCGCGGTCGCAACGCCGAAAAACTGGATCGAATCCATAATCTTCACCAGCTTCTACCTTTATATTCTTTATGACATCGCCGTATCGCTGCCCCCAAGCGCGACCAAGATAGTGTTTGTCGGCATTGTGCTGGCGCTGGTTGTCCTGACGCTGCCGGTCAATCTGAAAAACGCAGATCCCGGCAAGATCGCTGTGCGCGATTGGGTCTTTGCGGCCTTTGGCGCAGGGTTCTCCGCCTATCTGACATTCTTTTTCAAACACATCTTCATCGACAACGTCGGCAGCCCTCCTGATCCGGTTTATATGATGGGCGTCGTCGCCATCATCATGACGCTAGAAGCGACCCGCCGCACAATGGGTCCAATGCTGGCATGGATCGGCATTGGCTGCCTTCTTTATGCGCTGCTTGGCCCCTACCTGCCGGGTATTCTTGCGCATCGGGGCTATTCGATCACCCGCATCGTCAACCATCTGTTCATCGGCACCGAAGGCATTTATGGCGTCGCCGTCGGCGTGGTCGCCACCTATGTCTTCCACTTCGTTCTGTTCGGTATCCTCGCCCAGATGAGCGGTCTGGGTCAGCTGTTCATCGACCTTGCAACCATCATCGCCGGCCGCGCCTCGGGCGGGTCTGCCAAGGTGTCCGTTGTCTCGTCGGGCTTTTTCGGCATGATTTCGGGCTCGCCCATTGCCAACACGGTAACGACGGGGGCTTTCACGATCCCTTTGATGAAAAAGTCAGGTTTCTCGGGGCGGTTTGCGGGTGCCGTCGAGGCTTCGGCCTCCTGCGGTGGACAAGTCACCCCGCCCATCATGGGCGCATCGGCCTTTGTGATGACCGAAATGCTGGGCATCCCCTATAACGAGCTGATCCTGATCGCCATCGTGCCCGCATGTTTCCACTACATCGCGATCCTGCTGATGGTTCACCTCGAAGCCAAGAAACTGGGCCTCGAAGGACTGTCCAAAGACAAGATTCCGCAGTTTGGCGCAGTGCTGAAAAAATCTTGGCACCTGTTCATCCCGCTGGGCGTGATGGTGGCGATGTTGCTGATGCAATACACGCCGTTTTTGGCCGCTTTCTGGGGCATCATTCTGACCATTGCCTTCAGCTATGTGCCGCTGGTGATGCGGATGCTGGGCAACACCAGCATGGATACATCAACCGTTCTGACACCCCCCCGTCTGGTCCGTGGCTTCGAGGATGGTGCCAAATTCGCGTTGGCCATCGGTGCGGCCTGTGCCTGCGTCGGTTTCTTGTTGGGCATGACCACGCTGACCGGTCTGGGGTTCAAATTCTCGGGTGCGGTGGTGCAACTGGCGCACGATGTGGCGGGGCTGATCATCGGTCTGGATTTCACCGGCCTGCTGTCTGAAAACGGCATGGCACTGTTCTTTGGCCTGATATTTGTGGCCATCGCCTGCATTATCATGGGCGCGGGTATCCCGACCACGCCCACTTACATCATCCTTGCCTCGATCGCAGCACCGGCATTGATGGAATTCGACGTGCCCTTGGTAGCCACCCACTTCTTCGTGTTCTACTTTGGTGTACTGGCAGATGTAACGCCGCCCGTGGCCTTGGCGGCCTATGCGGCGGCGGGCCTTGCACGATCCGAACCGATGACAACAGGCACAACCGCCTTTCGCCTGTCGATGGGCAAGGCGCTGGTGCCATTCATGTTCATCTATGCGCCCAGCCTGCTGTTCGTGAACTTCACATGGATCGAATTTATCACCGCACTTCTGTCCGGTCTGATGGGCATCCTTGCGCTGTCAGCCGCCTATATCGGCTGGTTCCGCCGCGATCTGATGCTGTGGGAAAAGGTGGCGCTGACCCTTGCAGGGTTGTTGCTGATTTCGACCTTTTGGGCGGCCATCGCCGTGGGTGTCGTCACGCTGCTTTTCGTGCTGTTCCGACCTGGGACACAGGCACGCATGACCACCTGAGGGCACCACAAGTACGGAAAAGGCGACAGTAAAACCTGTCGCCTTTTTTATCTTGATCGACTGTCACACAGCGCACCACCCCTGATGAACTTTGCGTCATCCCAAGTGGCGCATTATTCGGCCAAACTGTTCCGATCTAGGTTTTGGTCCAGCGGATCAAACTTCAGACGGGCGTGAAAGCGGGCACATTCGCTGGTTGTCGGCGCTGACCCGCAGAATGTTTTTACATACTCTGGAACGCGGGCCATCCTTGTCGCCGTGCTTTCCTGCACCTGCATCGCGATATAGCCGATCTGGGTCAGATAAACGGTGCGCGCCCGCACATCGGCCTCTTGCTCGGGAACACCAAAACGCAGGAACATCGCGCGAATTGCAGCCAAGCGCCTGTCATCAGCTGCGTTGATCCGCTCCATCACCAGCTGGGAATGATGCGCCCAACTGCGCACGGCAAAATCCAGCTTGGGGTCAAACAGGTGGGGATCGTGGAACACCACAATAAGATTCAGAACAGCCTCTGCCACGGTCTCGGCATAGGCCGTGCACGCATCTACAAAGGCGCCGGTATTCTTTGCCTCCCAATCCTCCAACAAGGCATCAAGCAACGCCTCGCGATCCTTGAAAAACCAGTAAAAACTGGTGCGCGACAGCTTTAGCCCCGAGGCCAAAGGCTGGATTTTCACCGCATCCACCCCGTTTTCCACAAAGGCTGCCTTGGCCGCGTCCAGCCAGACTTCGCGCGAACCGCGCCAGCCTTTTGCTGTCTGATCGTCTGTTTGCGTATCTTTCATGCGCTCAATCTATCCCCAATGCGCGGTCCCGACAAACAAAATGTTCACCCACGACTTCGAACTTGACATGTATGAACATTTTATGACGTACTCGCTCAAACGCCAAGGAGATTCCCATGTCCAACGATCCACTCCTCCAGCCGTACCAACTCAAACATCTGACGCTGAAAAACCGTCTGATGATCACCAGTCACGAACCCGCTTATCCCGAAGACGGGATGCCCAAAGAACGCTATCGCGCCTATCACGCCGAACGGGCGCGGGCAGGTGTGGCGCTGACGATGACAGCCGGCTCGGCCTCTGTCGCGCGGGACAGCCCACCCGTTTTCAACAACATTCTGGCATGGAAGGACGAAGTGGTCGGCTGGATGAAGCAGCTGACCGACGAATGTCACGATCACGATTGCGCCGTGATGATCCAGCTTACGCACCTTGGTCGCCGTACCCGCTGGGACAAGGCCGACTGGCTGCCTGTCGTATCCCCCAGTCACGAGCGTGAGCCCTCGCACAAGGCGTTCCCGAAAAAAGCCGAGGAATGGGACATCGCGCGTATCATCGAAGACTATGCCGATGCAGCAGAGCGGATGCGCGATGCCGGTCTGGACGGGATCGAATTGCAGGCCTACGGGCACCTGATGGATCAGTTCTGGTCGCCGCTGACCAACGATCTTGACGGCCCCTATGGCGGCAGTCTCGACAACCGGCTGCGGTTCACCTTTGATACGCTCAAGGCGATCCGCGACCGCGTCGGCCCCGATTTCATCGTCGGTGTGCGCTATACCGGCGACGAGGAACTGACCGGCGGACTGACCAAAGATGACGGGCTGGAAATTTCGCGCCGCCTGAAAGACAGCGGCATGGTCGATTTCCTGAACGTGGTCAAAGGGCATATCGACACCGACGCAGGTCTGACCGACCTGATTCCGGTACAAGGCATGCGATCCGCCCCGCATCTGGATTTTGCCGGAGAGATCAGGGCAGCAACACAGTTCCCAACCTTTCACGCCGCCAAAATTCAGGATGTCGCCACCGCACGCCATGCCGTTGCCAGTGGCAAACTGGACATGGTGGGAATGACCCGCGCGCACATGGCCGATCCGCATATCGTGGCAAAAATCATGCGCGGCGAAGAGGATCGCATTCGCCCCTGCGTCGGTGCGAACTACTGCCTTGACCGCATCTATCAGGGCGGCATGGCCCTGTGCCTACACAACGCGGCCACTGGGCGCGAGTTGGAACAACCACACGTGGCGACCAAAGCCGAAAACAAACGACGTGTTGTCATTGTGGGGGCCGGTCCCGCAGGAATGGAAGCCGCCCGCATTGCTGCAGAACGCGGCCACGAGGTGATCGTGCATGAGGCAGCGAATGATCCGGGCGGGCAGATCCGCCTGACCGCGCAGACCGACCGCCGCGCCGAGATGATCCTAATCATCCAATGGCGCTTTGAAGAATGCGAAAAGATGGGGGTCACCTTCCGCTTCAATTCTTTTGCGGATGCAGACATGGTTCTGGCGGATAACCCCGATGTCGTCATTATCGCCACCGGCGGCCTGCCCCATACAGAACTGCTGACCGAGGGCGATGCCCTTGTCGTGTCTGCATGGGATATTCTGTCGGGCGATGCTCAGCCCGGGGAAAACGTGTTGATCTACGACGATGCCGGTGATTATCCCGCGCTGCAAGCCGCCGAAAAAATCGCCGCAACCGGCGCTAAAGTAGAAATCATGACCCGCGACCGCATCTTTGCCCCCGAGGTCATGGCGATGTCGCTGACCCCGTCCATGCGCGAATTACAAAAGCGCGACGTGACGTTCACCGTCACATGGAAGCTGGACGCCGTGCGCCGCGATGGCAACAAGCTGGTGGCGACCATCGGCAGTGACTATGGCGGTGTCAGCCGCGAACGGCACGTCGATCAGGTCATCGTCAACCACGGAACAAGGCCGTTGGATGATCTGTATTTTGACCTGCGCGACGGGTCGTCCAACTTGGGCGAGGTCGACTACGAAGATCTGGTCGCAGGGCACCCCCAACAGGTCAACCGCAACGCGCAGGGCAACTATCAGCTGTTTCGCATCGGCGATGCCGTCGCCGCGCGCAACACCCATGCCGCGATCTATGACGCGCTGCGTCTGGTAAAGGGTCTCTGATGCGATCAACCAAGACAATCCACGTCATTTCCGCCCATGCCGAAGGCGAGGTGGGCGACGTGATCGTGGGCGGCGTTCTGCCCCCGCCGGGCGATACAATCTGGGAGCAAAGCCGCTGGATCGCGCAGAACCAGACCTTGCGCAATTTTGTCCTGAACGAACCACGTGGCGGCGTATTTCGCCATGTGAACCTTTTGGTGCCGCCAAAGCACCCGCAGGCACAGGCCGCGTGGATCATCATGGAACCCGAAGACACGCCGCCCATGTCCGGCTCCAATTCGATCTGCGTCGCCACGGTTCTGCTGGATGCGGGCATTATCCCCATGACAGAACCTGAGACCAATCTTGTGCTTGAGGCTCCGGGCGGGCTGGTTCGGGTCAGGGCGAACTGCAAAAACGGCAAGGCAGAACGGATATTCGTTCAGAACCTGCCCTCGTTTGCCGCGCGTCTGGATGTGCCGCTAGAGATAGACGGGCTGGGCACGCTGCGCGTCGATACCGCCTATGGCGGCGACAGTTTCGTCATCGTTGATGCTGCCGCACTTGGCTTTTCACTGACCGAAACAGAAGCACATGACATCGCCAAACTGGGCGTCAAGATCACCGATGCCGCCAATGCCCGACTGGGGTTTGACCACCCCGACAATCCCGACTGGCGACACATCTCATTTTGCCTGTTTGCCGGACCGCTGACAAAAGGTCCGCAGGGACTGGAGGCAGGGGCCGCCGTCGCAATCCAGCCCGGCAAGGTTGACCGCTCGCCCACGGGCACCGCGCTTTCAGCGCGTATGGCGGTACTGCACGCACAAGGCGTGATGAAAACGGGCGACCGATTGACCACTCGGTCCCTGATTGGCTCGACCTTCTCGGGTCAGATATTGGGTGAAACAACCGTGGGCGGACGCCCCGCGATCCTGCCCGAAATATCGGGGCGTGGCTGGGTCACGGGCATCCACCAACATATGCTTGACCCTTCAGACCCCTGGCCCGAAGGCTACCGGTTGTCGGACACATGGGGCGCCCGATAAAACGCATCGCCCCTGCGGCAGCCTATGCTCAATACAGACCTTGATCACGAAGGCCGCTGGCCTTCTGGACCTTCCCCCCATTGTGGAACAATGTCTCGTTCGATCACAACAACGACTGATTCTCTTTTGCCGATCACGTCATGCCTCAACGCTAAAGCTTGGCCGATAGAAGGTGTTCTTTGAACTTCGTCGTGTTCTCGAATGGCATTCTGCTGCTCGGGATGGCTGGCATCATGGCCGTTGTCGGCGCAGTGTTTCCAGCAACGCGAGAGGTGTTTTTAATCTCTGCCATTGTTGTCGGTCTGATCGGTGCCTTCGCTTCGCTCGCAGTGTCGCACCGCATGTCGGATTTCCGCAGGCTGCACACATTCCTGCTAACCGGCAGCATCTGGATCACCGGCGCCACCGCAGGGGCCATGCCCCTTTGGCTGTGGCAACTCGCGCCGATTGACGCATTCTTTGAGGCAATGTCGGGGATCACCACAACCGGCTCGACAGTGATGAGCGGCCTAGACACCACAGAACATGGTATTCTGCTCTGGCGTGCGATCCTGCAATGGCTGGGTGGCGTGGGCTTTATCGTGACCGGAATCGCATTTCTGCCTATCCTGCGCGTGGGCGGAATGCAGCTTTTCCGCACCGAAAGCTCCGAGCGCGGCGAAAAGGAAATGGCCAGCGCCGCACGCTTTGCCGGGGCAACCGTCTGGATTTACCTTTCGCTGACGGGCCTGTGCTCTGTCGTTTATGCAGTGGGCGGCATGACCTTTTTCGAGGCGATTGCCCATGCCCTCACAACGGTGTCCACTGGCGGATACTCGACGTCGGACGCCTCTTTCGGCCATTTCGACAGTGGATTTCTGCAATGGTCGGGAACAATCTTCATGACTGCAGGCGCATTGCCTTTTGCGTGGTATATCAAGGTGCTCAACCGGCGCGACTTTCGCAGCGAACAGGTTCAGGGCATCCTTATCTTCTTTGCGTCAACGATTGCCCTTCTCACACTGTGGCGCATTCTGACGGCGCACACGCCTTTGTTCGAAACGCTCAGACTTGTTGCTTTCAACGTCGTTTCGGTGGTTACGACAACCGGCTATGCGACAACCGACTACACGATGTGGGGGCCACTCGCAGTGGCGGCATTTTTCGCTCTGACGGCGGTCGGCGGATGCACAGGCTCCACATCGGGCGGTGCCAAGATGATGCGATGGATCATCGCGATACGTAAAATCCGGACCCAGACAAGGAAAGTAAGCGCGCCCTCTGCGGTCATTTTCGCACGTTACGAGGGTAGACCGGTCAATAACGACGTGGTTGGCGGCGTGACAACATTTTTTGTGTTCTACGCTGCAACGGTTGGGGTTCTGGCCATCGGTCTTGGCCTGTACGATCTGGACCTTGAAACGTCGATCAGCGGCGCACTGACAGCGGTTGCCAATGTCGGCCCCGGCGTCGGCGCAACAATCGGACCCGCCGGCAATTTTTCCACGCTGCCGGACGGCGCCAAGCTGCTTTTATGCTTTGGCATGTACGTCGGCAGGCTTGAAATGCTGACCGTCTACGTCCTGCTGACCGCGACCTTCTGGCGGGAAGTCGCGTAAAAGAAGCCCCTCGGCGCAATCAGCCCAAGTATACCTTGCTGGGTGGATAACCGACCCGCGGCTTTGATCGTGTCGCCAGAAAAAACCCCAGCGTCAACGGGCCAACCCGCCCGATGAACATGACCGCAATAATGACAGCCCGCCCAAAACCATCCAGTTCTCCGGTGGCACCGCGCGACAGGCCAACAGTGCCAAATGCCGACGTGACCTCGAACGCCAGATCAAGAAACTCGCCATCATGCGACGTCGTGATCAGAAAAATCGCCACAAACACGGTCAGTAGACTGACCATTGCCAACGCCAGCACCTTCATCACCTCCTCCGCACCAAGGCTGCGACCAAACACATGCAACTGCTGACGTCGTTTAAAAAATGCGATGGTGGCCAGCAGCAACACGATAAAGGTGGTCACCTTGATACCTCCGGCCGTCGAAGTGCTGCCGCCGCCAATTACCATCAGTGACATGAACATCATCGAAGTGCTGTCATGGATGCCGCCAATGTCGACCGTGTTGAAACCGGCGGTGCGCGTTGTTACCCCTTGAAACCAGCTTGCCCACAGCCTGTCGCCAAGGTTGTCCAGCCCGCCAAGCGTGCGTGGATTCGTCCATTCCAGCGCCGCAAAGGACAGCACCGACCACGCGATCAGCGCCAGCGTACCCACCACCATCAGCTTGGTATGTAATGAAAAACCGTGCCAATTTCGCTTTGCATAAAGCTCGGTCACGACGATGAACCCCAGCCCGCCAAGGATGAAAAGCGCGGGCACCGTGATGTTCACGATCGGATCACCCACCCATTGCGACAGGCTGTCCGGAAACAGCGCAAAGCCCGCGTTGTTGAACGCCGAAACTGTGTGAAACAAAGCCTGCCAAAGCCCCATCGCCCAACCGAACTGGGGCACAAAAACGACCGATAAAAGCGCAACGCCCACCAATTCACATGCCAGAACCGCCTTCAGGATACCACGCACCAACACCAGAAGATCACTGACCGAGGTCTGGTTAAGGTCTTCGCGCAGGAATATCCGTTGCGACATGCTGACCGGCAGGCCCAGCATCGACAGGACCAGAACAGCAAACGTCATAAGCCCCAGCCCGCCCAACTGGATCAGCACCATCACCACGCCCTGCCCGAACAGCGTCAACTGGCTGCCAGTGTCGATCACAACAAGGCCGGTCACCGTGACCGCCGAGGCCGCAGTAAAAATCGCATCGGACCACGTGATCGGCTCGGGTGTGGCGATCGGCAACTTGAGAAGTATTCCCCCCGTCGCAATCAACACCGCGTAAAGCAAAGCGAGGATCGCAGGCGGCGCCACTTGCAGGCGCCCGCCCCTTCTGGCCCATGCCACCCGTTTCAAGGGTCAAAGCCCGTCCGCGAAACGTCGCAGGTTTTCCCGGCGACCAAGCAGCAGCAGCTTATCGTCGGTGCGCATCTGGGTCGCCCCGGATTCGCAACCGACAAACTCGCTGCCCCGCATCAGACCAAGCGCCCGCAGATCAAAATCATCGGTAAGCCCCACTGCATCCACACGTTTTTCATTCAGACTTTCGGGCACGCGGAAATCAACGACATGGAACCCGTTGCCAAGGCTTACGTAATCACGCACCAGCGGGTTGTGCAGCATCTGCGCGATGTGCCGTCCGATTTCCTGTTCGGGCTGGATCACACGATCCGCACCCAGCTTGGTCAGGATACGGTGATGGGTCCGGCTCATCGCTTTGACCCATACCGTCGGCACGCCCAACAGTTTGACGTTCATGGTGCACAAGATGTTCGCCTCAAGTTCTTCACCGATGGCGACAACGGCCACGTCATAATTGCCCACACCCGCCTCGCGCAGCGCTTGCTCGTCGCGTCCATCCGCAATAACGGCCTCTGTCAGCGTTTCGGCCACACGCGAGACGTTCCGCTCGACCGTGTCGATGCCCAGCACATGGTTCCCGAAACGGGCCAGTTCCGAGGCAACGGTCGTGCCAAACGTCCCAAGGCCGATCACGGCAAAGCTTCGGTTCTTGTTTTTGGGCATATTGGTCTCCGATAGACTCGGCACGTTATGCCCGACGCCAGACGCAGTCAATCAATCCTGATTGTTCATGTCGCTAACGGATTTTATCGGGTCTGTGATCCGCAACAGATCCCCTAAGAGACTGGAAACATACGTAACTTATGCCGGAAATCTTGCGCGCGTGCGGTTGGCAAACCAGACCAGCGACAGCATCACCGGCACCTCAACCAACACACCAACGACTGTCACCAATGCCGCGCCGGAATTCAGACCAAACAGGCCAATCGCAACGGCAACCGCCAGTTCAAAGAAATTCGACGTCCCGATCAGCGCACAGGGGGCGGCAACATTATGCGGCACTCGCCACCTCCAAGCCCAGAAATAGGCGATGGCAAAGATACCATAGGACTGGATCAGGATCGGTGTGGCCAGGAGCACGATCAAAAACGGGTTCTCCAAGATCACATTGCCCTGAAACCCGAACAACAAGACAACCGTCAGCAGCAGACCCAAAACCGACGCCGGCTTGATCCGCGTGGTAAACTGCGCAATGGCGGCCTCACCCCCCTGACGCAAAAGCTGCGCGCGGGTGATCAGACCCGCCGCCAGCGGCAGCACGACATATAAAACCACAGACAGCACCAGCGTTTCCCACGGCACGTTCAGATCGGTCACGCCCAACAACAGCGCTACGATGGGCGCAAAGGCAAAGACCATGATCACATCGTTCAACGACACCTGCAAAAGCGTGTAATTCGGATCGCCCTTGGTCAGCTGTGACCAGACAAACACCATCGCTGTACAGGGCGCGGCCCCCAACAGGATCAGCCCCGCAATGTATTGCCCCGCATCGGCGGGGTCGATCAGCCCGCCAAAGACATGGTTAAAGAACAACACGCCCAAGGCAGCCATCGTAAACGGCTTGATCAGCCAGTTCACCACCACGGTGATCACCAACCCCTTGGGGCGCTTGCCGATCCCCTTCAATGCCCCCAGATCTACGGCAACCATCATCGGATAGACCATTGCCCAGATCAGCACCGCCACAACCAGATTGACCGAGGCATATTCAAGTGATGCCAGAAATCCGAACAGCCCCGGCAGCAGGTTCGCCAGCACGATTCCGGCAACAATGCACCCGGCAACCCAAATCGAAAGATAGCGTTCAAACAGTGACATAGGTCATCCTTGGTCAGAAATCGGTGTAACGCAGCCGCCACTTTCGCGGCCTGCAATCTCAAGATCGCGGGTTAGCACGGCCAACGGGGTCAATGCGCCTGCGGCCAATGAATAACAGACCCTTGGCGGAACAATCTGCCCCTCGATCACACCTGCGGCCTTCAGAATGCGCAGATGTTCGGACACCGTGGATTGTGCAAGCCCTACGGCCTCGACAATATCACCGCCAATGCAACCGGGCGTGCGCGCCAGCAACCGCAATATCTTCAGCCGGGCAGGATGGCCCAGGGCCTTGGCCATCGAGGCAATACGCACGTCCAACTCGTCTTGATCCTCTGGGGTCACAGCCCGCTCCGGTCTTTAATATCGTTTATCGTCGGTTATCGATATATCGATCAACCCAGCGTGGCAAGCCTGCGAACGGCCAACCAACTTGCAAACGCCATAAGACCAGCAGTCGCAAGACACAGCGACAGCCCCCCAAATTGATAACTGAGGCCCGAAAGAAGCGTGCCAATCAGCCGCCCCGCAGCATTGGCCATATAGTAAAACCCGACGTCACGGGTAATGCGCTCTGCCGCCCCGAACGCAAGGATCAGGTACGAGTGGACCGAGGAATTGACAGCAAAAACAAAGCCGAACAGCAAAATCCCCACAACCAGCGTGGCGGTCAACCACGGCGCGGGGCCGCCAGAGACCCACGCCAAAGCCGCCAGCACAAACGGGATAGGCACCAACAGCCCTGCCCACAGAATTGCTTTCCGCGTTGTCTCGGCCTCTGTCTGGCTCTTGCCCCCCAACAGGCGCGGCGCAATGGCCTGAACTGCGCCATAGGCAATGATCCACAACGCCATAAACCCGCCAACCAAAAAGAACGCTTCGCGCCGCCCCTCGGCTGTACCGTCAGAAAGAACCGCGTGGAAATAGACCGGAATACCAACCACAAACCACACATCCCGCGCCCCGAACAGGAACATCCGCGCCAGCGACAACCGGTTCACCCGCGCATCCTTGGACCGCCACCCGTCCCACGCACTCGCGGCTTTCATCCGACCGGGCAAACCAGCCGGGAGAAACACCACCACCGCAGCAAGGATCAACGCCAGAACAACCGCCATCGCCCAGACAGCCACCTGAAAACCGGCCAGCCCCAGCAGCGCCGCCCCGAGGAAAAACCCCGCGCCCTTCACGGCATTCTTTGACCCCGTCAAATAGGCCACCCACCGGAACAGCCCGCCATCTTCCTTGGGAGCCAGCAGTTTCACGGCAGACTTCGACGACATCTTGGCCAAATCCTTGGCCACCCCCGACACCCCCTGAACCGCCATGACAAAGATAACCGAGACCGCGATCGACCACGCAGGGTCCAACTGCGCCAGCGCCACCAACGCGCCAATCTGCAACGCCAACCCGCCATAAAGTGTCGCCGCCAGACCAAAGCGCGCGGCAAGCCATCCGGCACCCAGATTCGTGACAATCCCCGCAATCTCGTACAGCAGGAACAGCCAGGCAAGCTGCACCGGCGAAAATCCCAGCGCGTTAAAGTGCAAAAGCACCAGCATCCGCAGCGCGCCATCCGACAGCATGAACGCCCAATAGGCCGCGGTTACCGCCGCATAGGCGCGCAACGGGTTCGGCGGCGGACTGGACGGTGAAACCGTGTCGCTCACAACGACCCCACCACCATCCGCGCGATGTCGGCCAGACGGCAGGCATATCCCCATTCATTGTCGTACCACGCATAAATCTTTACCTGTGTGCCATTGATCACCATGGTGGACGGCCCATCGACAATGGCCGAACGCGGGTCATTGGTGAAATCGCACGACACCAGCGGCCGCGTTTCAAACCCCAGAATACCGTTCAGCGGGCCGTCAGCCGCTGCCTTGAACAAGGTGTTGACCTCGTCCACCGTCGTCGCGCGCTCAACCTCGAATACGCAATCGGTCAGCGAGGCATTCAACAACGGCACACGCACCGCATGACCATTCAGGCGCCCCTTAAGCTCGGGGTAAATCAGCGTGATTGCCGTGGCACTGCCGGTGGTCGTCGGAATCAGGTTCATAAGCGCCGAACGGGCACGCCGCATGTCCTTGGCCGGACGATCCACAATGGTCTGGGTGTTGGTCACATCATGGATGGTGGTGATCGAACCGTGCCTGATCCCCAGATTTTCGTGGATCACCTTCACCAACGGCGCCAGACAGTTCGTCGTACACGACGCCGCCGTGACTAGCGATTGCGACCCGTCATAAAGATGATGGTTCACCCCATAAACAAGGTTCAGCGCTGCGCCGTCTTTCACCGGCGCGCTGACAACAACCTTTTTGACACCGGCCGCATAATAGGGCGCAAGCTTTGCCTCGGTTTTAAAGACACCGGTGCAGTCGATCACCACATCAACGCCAAGTTCACCCAGCGGCAGCGCCTCGATGGTCTTTTCATGGGTCAAGCGCACGGGCTTGTCTTCCAGCACCAAAGCGCCCTTCTCGAAACCGACCGGTGTGCGCCAGCGCCCGTGCACGGAATCAAACTCCAACAAAAGCGCGTGTTGCTCAGCGTCCCCCACTGGATCGTTCAGCAAAACAACCTCGCCGCCTGCCCCGCTGTCAATCAGGTCGCGCAAGACAAGCTTACCGATCCGACCAAGGCCGTTCACCGCTATTCGTGTCATAAATTCAGTCTTTCTAGGAAATAAAGTCGTCGGTGCTGATCTCGTCAACGCGCGATTGCAATGAAATGCGGCTCAGGCTTTCGAACGGCAGTTCAACAAAGGCCATGATCCGCCGGCGCAGCGCTGCATAGGTCTGGGCAAAAACCAGCGCCTTTTCGGCTTCGGTGCCTGTCGCCTTCACCGGGTCGGGCTGCCCCCAATGTCCGGTGATCGGCTGGCCCTGCCACGGCGGACATTCCTCGGCGGCGGCCGTGTCACAGACAGTGAACACAAAATCCATCACCACGGAATCGGGCTGTTGAAACTCCGAAACATGCTTGGATCGCAGGTCCGAGACGTCGTGACCATTGCGCTTGAGGACCTCCAGCGCAAAGGGATTCAGCTCTGTATTGGGGCGCGTTCCGGCGGAAAAGGCCTGAAACCTGCCCTGCCCAAGATCGCGCAGCAAAGCCTCGGCAAAGACCGAGCGGGCCGAGTTACCAGAGCAGATAAAAAGCACATCAAAATTCGTGTCCTGCATGGACCTGTCCTTTCGGGTTGCAAATAAAGGGGAAAGAAAGGCGGGCCGCGCGCGGCCCACATCAAGCGCAAGGTAGCCGATTAGCCCCTCGGTCATCTCAAGATTGACCGAATAGAAAAGCGACCGCCCGTGCCGTTCGACCTGAACAAGATCCGACGCCACCAGATCCGACAGGTAATGCGACAGCGTATTTTGCTTCAACCCAAGCGCCTGCGCCACTTCCGTCGGACGCACGCCTTGCGGTGCAAACCGCATCAGCAACCGCAACACCGCCAGCCGACCGGAATGGCCAAGCGTCGCAAACGCATGGGAGGCAAAGTTTTGTTCCATATTTCCCGATTAATGGATATATGAATGCAGGTCCAATGAACTTTTAATGACAGTTCGGGCCGTCGTTGGCTTTCCTTGCTTTGGCGTTCTGAACTCGGCAACGGCACCGTTGGCTGGCGTTGGTCCGTCATTTCCGCGATCTGGCTAATTTCCTTCAGTTCATGGGCCACACTAACCCCAGTTCGGGGTCAGCAAAGGGTACATTTTCAAAAATTGACCTGCCGCTTTTCACATGTCGTGCAATAAGTTGGTCTATCCGTTTTGCCTTCTTGATGACTATGCGTGCAGGCGCCAGATCATAGCCGGGGGCCCACAGCTGTGGAAACAACGCCATGATCTCGGCTTGTGCGTCTTGCGGTAGAGCTATTTTTGCTTCGGCCCCGACATAGAGGCTCTCCGTTGGCAGTCCGTTCGAAAAAACGATCTGATGGTCGTCACACAGGATATGGAAATAATCCACCCCGTCCGGATTATCCTCCAGAACACTGATCCCCTGATGGGTCAGCAGCTTTTTGGCCGCGACCAATACTTCCGCCGACCCGAACATGCGGCGCGCAATCTTGGAACTGACCAACACCCTGTGTTGCGGCGACACGCTCAGATCCTGACAGGGAAGGCCGGGTGCAAGCGAACCGGCGGCAATGAGGATTGGCTTGAGATGCGGCTTGGCGTTCAGGTCTGCCCGCTCTAGCCTGCTGGACCCGATCCACCTGAGCGGTTGTGGTCCGTGATCCAATGTCAACACAAGATCTCCGGGTTGCAATTGTTCGACTGGAACCGGCCCCTCGGGCGTTGCAATCTGCGTACCCAAGGTAAAACAAGGCGCGGTGGTCGTCAGGTTTACAAGTCCGACATCAGTGTTCCCGTCGCCGTCCTCGACCTTGTAAGTGAACGTATTGGTGCCCAGATCATCATCCGAATGCGCAAGCACCATCCCGGTTTCCGTTAGCGTGATTTGTTCGCCGGTGGCCAGCGTTACAGTATCACCCACCGAAACCGGCTGGCCGTTGATTTCCGTGATGGTCAAAATACTGCCTGTAGTAGTGAAGTCATTGGCAAGCAAATCGAATTTTTCACTACCGCCCGCGCGGACTTCGATGTCGTCATCACCTGCAACCAGCGCCGTCTGCACCGAATCCCCGGCGATAAACAAATTGCTGTCGTAGGCACCGTCACCGCCGTCCGCGATTCCGATCTTGATCGTGTTTTCTTCACCCGGATTGACTGGTGCCTTGAGCGTCAACGTGACCGTAAACCCGTCCATCTCCGTGTTGTATTGCTCGGCATTGGACGGGTTGTCGATATACAGGTTTTCGTTGGCTATATCGTTGATTTCGTCAATCGAGATATTCCCGCTTCCGACCTGAAGCTTCGCAGGCTCCCCGTTCACCCAGATGCCTACAGCATCATTAAATCCCGAATTCACATAGTCGAGATATTCTTCGGACGAGAATACCACCTGCATGGTCAGTATACTGCCGCTTGGAACAAAGGTCGCCTCCAACACGGCGGCATCATAGGTTGTCTGCCCCGATATCGCATCCAGATCGGCATCACCTGCCATGCCATAATTGGTGGTTGTGCCAGCCGAGACATTCGCATCGCCAGAGCTGTTGGTAATATCGGTTGCCTTGCCCGTAGACAGGATCACACCGGTATCGGACGGGGTGACGCCAGGTGCTTGGGTGTCGCCACCGGTGTATGTGCCCGAAGCATTGGCACTGCCTGTATAACTGGCCGACACAATTTGGATGCCGGAGCCAAACATTTCATTCGCCATGTCTTCCGCCGTGGCGGTCGTGTCAACTGGCAGTTCCGATGCCGTGGGCATGCGTGTTCCTCACTTTGGTGCACTTGGGCCTGCACCACTGAACCACACGAGTGTTGGGATTTGGTTTTCATAAACACGTCACCGAGAGACTATGCCTAAAGCTCAAATAAAATGATCAGCTTCCAACACGGATTACGGGCATGTCGGCTTGAACAGCGTCGCTTGATGCCGACAAACGGCCACCGTCCTAGCCGTACCCTGGAGTTGGTTCGTTACCCCACGCGGCCTGCAAACCTGTTTCTGAACCGCTCTGTCTGATCACCGACCAAATCCCGCAGCGGTTGGCAACCATGTCGCCAGCTCTGGCATTGCGATCAACAGCGCCAGACCGGCAATCATGATCATCACAAACGGGGCGGCACCGCGCACAATCGTTCCCAGTGGCGCGTTCGTGATGCCCTTGATTACAAAAAGGTTCATACCGACAGGTGGGGTGATCATCGCCAGTTCAAGGTTGATCATCAACAGGACGCCGTACCAGATCGGATCAATGCCAAGCACAATCATTGTGGGCAACAAGATCGGTGTCGTGATCAGGATGATCGCGATGGACTCAAGGAACATGCCCAGCACGAAGATCAGACACATCACCACCAGAATAAATCCAATTGGCCCAAGCCCGAGGCTTGTCACGGCCTCGGTCACGCCGACCGGAAGACGAACCAACGTAATGGCGTGGCCAAACATAGCAGCCCCGGCGATAATCATGAAAACCATCATCGAGGTTCGCATCGTGGCATAGGCACTGGCCCAAAGATCACGAAGCCCGAAGTTGCGATACACCAGCACGGCGACCAGCACCGCGTAAAGAGACCCTGCGGCGGCGGCTTCGGATGCGGTGAAGATACCGAAGTAGATTCCGCCCATCACGACCGGAGGCGCCAGCAACGCCCAGACCGAACGGCGAAAGGCCGAAACCGCAGCGGTCCAGCCTGCCCAGTCCGGTGTGTTGATCCCGTCGCGCCCGCGCGCCTGAATCATGCAATAGGCAGAGAACATCAGCGCCAAGAGCATCCCCGGTACGATCCCGGCCAGAAACAACGCGCCGATAGAGGCCTCCGAGACGATGGCATAAAGGATCATCGGACCGGACGGCGGGATCAAAATACCCAACGTGCCGCCAGCCGCCACAACGCCCAATGCATCGCGCTCTGCGTAACCGAAACGTTTCATCTGCGGGATGGCACTTGATCCGATAGACAGCGCTGTGGCGACCGACGAGCCCGAAATCGCGGCGAAGATTGTGCAGGCGAGGACAGTGGCGACGCCAAGGCCACCTTTCACATGGCCGATGACAGTGTGGGCAAAGGTGTAGAGGTCATCAATCACCTTGGCCCGGATCATCACCTGCGCCATGAAAACGAAAAGCGGGATGGTGCTTAGGATTGGTTTGTCGAGTTGGGTAAAGACAGAGTCGCCCAGCCCATCAATATCACCTTCGACAATCATCATGATGGCACTGGCGGTCAGGCCAAGGGCCGCAAAAATCGGAATCCCGGTGAGCAGAAGCAGGATAAGCCCCGCGAATACAAGCACAAGGGTCACTGTGGCAGCCCCCTAAATATGCGGTAGAGTCCAAGCGCCGCAGTCAGGAACAACAGTGCCATCCCAAGGACAACCGGCACCTGCGGAATCCACGTCGCAATTTCGATATAGCCGACCGAGTAGGAACCAAAGCTGTGCGCAAAGGTGATGCTGTCCCAGATGGACAGGCCTACAATGATGGCAAATGCCATGACCGACAGGTTCGCCGCGGCCATCTGCACGCGCGCCGTGCCGGGACGCAACTGGGCCGACACAAGGTCGATTGCGATATGATCCCCCCGCCGCAGCGCTTCAGCAGAGCCCAGCATGATAAGCGTAACAAGCAGATAGCCAATCATCTCATCACTCCATTGCAGGGGGCTGTCGAAAAGATAGCGCCGGATTACGGCGACAACGATCTGGACAAAAATCACGAGGATCAGCGCCGTGCTAAGCGCCCCGCAAAAGCGAACAAGCCCGGTGACAATGCGGTCTGGGAAGAAGGGAGCGTTCGCCGCCCCCTTCTCTTTGTGGTCAACCATGGGAAGGCCTGCTCACATCTTGCCGATGAGTTCGAGAAGCTTCTGACTGTCGGCATTGCCTTCACCAAAAGACTTGTCGAAAGCAGGCCGCATGACCGCTTCAAGCGCCGCGATCTCTTCGGGTGTGGCGATATGAACTGCAACACCTTTTTCCTCAAGCTGGGCGGGGCCAGCCGCACCCGCCTCGGACGAGGCTTCAATAGCCCATTCCGACGCTTTCAAGCCCGCTTCCTTGAGAGCGTCTTTGGACTTGTCCGACAGCCCGTCGTAGAAATCCGGGTTCAGATAGCCATGCAGATAGGCTGACAGTACGGGCACGACGGTAAAGGCGTCCTGAACTTCAAAGTATTTCCGCGACACGGCTGCGGCTACGTCGGTGATGGCACCGTCGATGATGCCGGTGGCCAACGCCTGATACACCTCTGAGCCCGGCATTGCCGTGGGCGTTGCCCCAAGCGCTGCGAGGGAGGCGTCAAAGGGGGGTGTCAGGCCGCGCATCTTCAAACCCTCGAAATCTTCTGGTGTCACCAGCGGTTCTCCGTTCGTGGTGAAAACGGAAGTGTTGGTCTGGAACAGCCAGACGACATTCTTGACACCTTTTTCCGAAAGCTTCTCT
Organism: Pseudosulfitobacter pseudonitzschiae; assembly: GCF_002222635.1. Classification (NCBI taxonomy): domain Bacteria; kingdom Pseudomonadati; phylum Pseudomonadota; class Alphaproteobacteria; order Rhodobacterales; family Roseobacteraceae; genus Pseudosulfitobacter; species Pseudosulfitobacter pseudonitzschiae. The sequence continues at coordinate 108,594 of NZ_CP022417.1, forward strand.
TCAAGGAAGGCCGCAGCCTCGGAGGTCGGCCATTTCTTCCATATCTCGATGTCACCAAAGGCGAACGGTGCGACAGTCACGTTCATGATTGGCAGCGTCTTGCCCCACTGAAAGTTCAGCGAAAACGCACATTCGATGTCGCCCTTTGCGGTCGCCACGATGTTCTCGCGCGCACCGACAAGGCTGTCCGCCCCAAATATCTGCACGTCGATCTCACCTGCCGAGAGTGTTTCGACCTCTGCAGCCCAACGGTCGACGACCTTGGCAATGTGGTGTGCAGGGGGCAATTGGTGACTGCAACGCATTTCCGTGGCGGCCTGTGAAACCGGCGCAGATGCCACGAAGATTGCCGCGCCCAAGGCGGCTGATGCTATGTATTTCATTGTTGGTTCTCCTCCCAAGTTAATTCAGACCAAGGTTTTGGCCTGCCAATCTGCGTTCTTTGGCGGACCTGCGCGATGCAGGGCACCGTGGAACTCGTCATCGGGCATCGCCTCCTCCGCGATGCGCCTGACGTCTTTCAACCTGTCGAGGTCGATTCCGGTTGTGAAACCCATGGACTCGGACAGGAATACAATATCTTCGAACACAGCGTTGCCAGTGGCTCCCGGTGCGAAGGGACATCCGCCCAATCCGCCCAGCGACGCATCAATCACCCGCGCACCGCTATCCAAAGCAGCCGCCGCATTGGCCACACCCATGCCACGCGTGTCGTGCAGATGGATAATAAAGGGCTGACTGCCGCACAGCTTCTCCATTCGCGCACAAAGCGCGCCAACGGCCTTTGGACCAGCATAACCAACCGTATCTGCGATGCCGACAATATCGGCACCTGCCTCAAGACAGGCAGCAGCCAAACGGACAACCTCTTCAGGGTTCACATTGCCAGAGATCGAACAGCCAAGCGCCATCGCGATTCCGGCGTTCACAAGCTTTTCGGGGGCTTGCGCATCGCGCATCGCGACGACTTTACCCACCAATTCGACTGCCGCTTCGCGTGAGCGGTGCATATTGGCCTGACTGTGTTCTTCCGTTGCAGAAACAACGCAGACCATTTCGCGTATCGCAGTCTGCACAGCGGCTTCGGCCCCACGCTCGTTCAGAGTCAATGCAGCAGAATGAATGTCCAGCCGTTCCCCTGCAGCAATCATCGCGTCGATGTCAGCAAACTGGGGAAAGCGGGTTGCGGGAAGAAATGATCCGATTTCGTAATGTTGCACGCCGGCGGCGCGCTCTGCTTCCAGCCAGGCGATCTTCGCCTCGGTCGAGGGCTGCGATTTTGCGATTTGCAGCCCGTCACGCAGACCAACTTCGCGCAGGGTCACGCGGTCGGAGGGATAAATCACGCCCGCGCGGGTCATGCTGCACTCTCCAAGCCGCAGGCAGCGGCGATTTCAGCCTCGTTAAGACCAGCCGCCGACAGAACCGCGTGTGTATCCGCGCCGATTGCAGCAATGTCGAGCGGACCAGCCACAACAGGCTGGTCGTCAATTTCAAACGGCATAACAGGTGCACGATAGGTGTCGCCCTCGGGCAGGGTCGATGTAAAAAGCCCGCCGGGTCGTGTGACGTGCGGATCGTCGTACATCTCGGCCGGACGGTGGATAGGCGAGAAAGGAATACCTGCATCCTCGAACACCTCGATGAGATCGGAAAACGACCGGCCACTGACCGCTTTGGCCACAACCGGAATGGTGCGGTCACGGGCTTCGATCTGGTCCATTCTGGTCTGCAAGGCCGGATCATCGCGCAGTACATCCAGCCCCAGAATATTGCACAGCGTCACCCACTGCCCTTCGGTCACGGCACCAATGAACATCTGCCGTCCCTCGGATGTCTCGAAGATGTCATAGACGGGCCAGGAAAATTCGCGCTCGGGCATCGGAGGTGCCTCGCGGCCTTCGATGTCGAACTGCACCATATGCTGAGCAACAAGCAAAAGGCAGTTTTCGAAAAGACCCGTGCGCAGCACATGCCCCTGTCCATCCTTCTCGCGTTGCAGCAACGCAGCAAGGACCGCAAAGGCACCAAAAAGACCACCCATGATGTCATTCGCGGATGAGCCGATACGCAATGGCCGCCCTGTGGGGCCGGTCATATAGGCCATGCCCGTCATCATCTGCACAACCTCGTCCATCGCTGTCCGGTTCTCGTATGGTCCCTTCAGGAACCCTTTGAGCGACGACACAATCAGACGGGGATAGCGGGCTTTCAGCACCTCTGGTGCAAAGCCCATCTTGGCAAGGGATTGATCCCGGAAATTCTCGACAAAGATATCCGCGCCCTCAAGAAGCCGGTGCAGCGCTTCTTTCCCAGCATCTGATTTCAGATCAAGCGTGATACTCTTCTTGCCGCGGTTGAAGGTTGGGTAGAATCCACGCCCCATTCCGGTCAGCGCGCGGGTCTTGTCGCCCTCCGGCGGTTCGACCTTGATGATTTCGGCACCAAGCATGCCCAAAAACATGCCGCAGGACGGTCCCATGATCATATGCGTCATTTCAACGACGCGAAGTCCGGCAAGTGGCCTGATGTCAGTGGTCATGAAAAATCCTCCCTCCACTGACCATAGCCAATGCCGTGTAAACGGAATATTATAATGTTTCGATGAAACCCTTCTGGAAAACAGAATGCTTGATACGCGCCAGCTTCAATATTTCAACGCAATCTACGAACATGGATCGCTGGCGCGGGCCTCCATACACCTGCGTATCGCCGCGTCGGCCCTCAGCCATCATCTTGCCCAGATGGAAACCCGATTCGGCACACCGCTCTTCAGTCGCAAACCAAGAGGCATGGCGCCGACGGCAGCGGGGCACCGCCTCTACGGACATTCACGTTCCATTCTGCGCGCCATGATCGCCGCCGAGACAGATCTTACAGATGCGGTCGACAAGATTTCGGGGCCGGTATCGGTTGGTATGTCCTTTTCCGCAGTCAAGGCGATCGGGGTCGCTTTTGTCACTCAGGTGGTGCGCGATTTTCCCAATGTCCAACTGGCCCTGACCGAGAGCCTTTCTGGTGCAGCACTGCCGCACCTCTTGGCGTCTGACGTCGATATGGCGCTGATCTACAATCCGCCCGCCGATCCCACATTTGAGTCTGAACCGGTGCTCGAGGAAAAGATGTTTTGCGTGGGCCGCAGCGACATCATCGGTGATACCGAGGATCCGATCACCTTTGCCGAATTGCTGGATTTGCCAATCATCCTCCTCAGGCAAGGAGTGTCTGCGCGTGCGATCATGGACGATATAACATTGCTAAAAAAGATCGAGACGAGAGCAATCCTGCAAATGAATTCCGTTCAGGCTATAGCAGGCTCAATCGAGGCCGGGCTTGGCTGTGTGATCGGCACGCGGCTTTTCATGCACGACCAACTGGAACGCGGCACTGTCCGCGCGCGTCCGATCATTACACCCGAGCTTTCGCGCACCCTGTATCTCTGCCGTCTCGCGTCCCGACCTCCAACCTTTGCATCCGAAGCCATTCGAGAAATCCTGATTGACCGCGTTCAGGAAGCCGTCCTGTCGGGGGCTTGGGAGGCGCAGTTGCTACTTCGCGCTTGATAATGGTTGTGACAAACCACGCAGCGTTCAGGGTACAGCGACGCATCTACCCATCAAGACGTCATTGCGCCTGTCCGACTTCGACAGTGATGGAACCGAGCAGATCGAAGTTGGCGAACGTATAGTCGTCAGTGGTGAATTCTATCTCTTCGAAGATGCGGAAATAAAATTCGTGGCCTTAACGACCCTCTCGGGCTGACGTCGAGGATGCCGCCCATCCTCGGGCGTGCCCGTGGACGGTTATGTTTCGCTTCAATGACATTCCCGCACCAATATCAAGCCCGCCAGTGTCACCCAGCCCGCTTCTCGAGTATCTTTCGGGTCATCTGGTTACTCGCGTTTGCAGTCTTCACCCCTACATCCCGTTCGAGAACAGAAACACCATATAGCTCGCGTAGGCGACCAGCATCAGCACGCCCCAGAGGCGTCCAATCGACTGGGTCGCGAACAGCAGCACCAGCATCAGCAGGCTGGCCCCCAGCATGACCGGCGTGTCGATCGTGCGGAACCGTTCGGTGACTTCGATGGGCTGGATCACCACCGTAACGCCAAGAATCGCAAGGATATTGAAAATGTTGGAGCCGATCACATTGCCCAGAACCACATCCGCATGACGCCGGATCGCGGCGACGATGGCAGTGGCAAGTTCGGGCAGTGACGTGCCGATGGCGACCAGCGACAGACCGATGACGGCGTCCGGAACTCCGAAGTCGCGCGCGATGTTCACCGCGCCTTCGACCAGCATATCCGCGCCGAACACCAGCGCCGCAATGCCGCCAATGACAAGAACTGGCGCCAACCACGGACGCGGCAGGGGGATATCCTCAAACTCTTCAACCTCGTGCTGATACGTCTTTGCAGCGCGATTGCGTTTTTCCAGCCAGTAGCTGGCATAAAGATAGCCAGCCAGCACCACCAGCATCGCGATCCCTTCGATGCGGGTGATGATGGCGCCCTGAACCAGCGCAAAGGCTGCAAGGGACACAATCGTGGCCACCAGCGCTTCGCGCACCGCTGTCCGCTCCCACCCGACAATCGGCGTGATCAGGGCCGCCACGCCCACGATCAGCAGGATATTGGCGATGTTCGATCCGACAACGTTGCCAAGCGCGATCTCTGGCGCGCCATCAAGTGCAGCGTTGACCGACACCAGCAATTCCGGCGTCGAGGTGCCAAAACCAACGATGACAAGCCCGATCAGAAGCTTTGAAATACCCATCCGTTCGGCGATGGCAACAGACCCCCGAACCAACCCTTCGCCACCCACAAAAAGAAGAACAAGGCCAGCGGCCACGAGAAGGAGGTCGTATTGCATTCCTGGTCCTGTCAGACAAAATCCGGCATCCATGCGCCGTGTCTGTACTTAAGGTGGCACGCAGGAAAAGAAACGGAAGCCACCGGATAATTCTACAAATTTCGACACTATTTTCTCACCTCCGACGTGCCGTGGTTGTATTCGCTGGCGCGGATGCAGATTATTCCCGTGAAACGGCAGCCACGCACTAAAGCAACCGACTTTTAACCTGAGACATATCCGGCAGCCTTAAAGTAGTTCCAGCATTCTTCTGGCGAGAATAGATCGCAGATTTCTGTGAGGGCGTGGAACATATCTGTGAATGTTCGAGCGCCGATCCTGCGCAGGTGTGCTTTGAGTTTGGAGAACGCCATTTCAATTGGGTTCAGGTCGGGGCTGTAGGGCGGCAGGAACAGGAACCAGCATCCGGCTTCGCGCATGGCTTTGGCAGCGGCGGCATTCTTGTGCGTGGCAAGATTGTCCAGGATGACAACAGTGCCTGGTTCCAGCTCTGGCACCAGCACTTGTTCGACGTAGGCGGCAAAGGCTTCGCCATCCATCGCGCCTTTGATGACCCATGGCGCGAGCAAGGCATCGGCACTGAGACCCGCGATGAAGGTCTGTGTGCCCCAACTGCCGAAAGGGGCATCCATGACGAGGCGTTCGCCGCGCTGCGACCATCCGCGCTGTCGAGTCAGGTTGGTTTTGACCGAAGTTTCGTCAATGAACACAACATGGTCTGGCTTAGCCGAAACGGCTGGCAGACGATGGATGAACCAGTCTTCACGTTGTTTCTTTACACGTGCGCGGCGGCGCTCGGTGGCGACCAGCGTCTTTTTTTGTACGTAAAGCCAAGCTTGCGCAGAAATCGGCCAATCGCATCAGGGTGCGCCTGTACGCCGGTTGCATCCGACAGAGCACCGGCCAGTTCAGGCATGGTTATGTCGCCGTCCTGCTCTATCAGTTCGACGAGAAACGACCGATGCGGATCAAGCTTACCCTTGCCGCGGGGGCGGCCCTGGGGTGCGGCTTTTGCTTGTCCAGTTCGCCGGATCGCAAACCCCCAACGCGCGCCTGTCGCAGGGGACAGCTTCAACCGCAACGCCGCCGCGCGCCCGCTAAACCCTTCTTCAATCAACTTCTGGAACCGCGCCCGTAGCGCATCTGGCAAAGGTGCTGACATGATCCATCCTCCCAAACTGGATGAATCACAGTTGAAGCCTCAAGGGAATCTGGAGGGTTCTGTGAGGTCGCGCGGCGCTAAGGGTGGGGGCTGGCGCTGTGCGCGACCTCATTGAAGCCGAATTGAGCTAACCCGCTGACGCAGGCGCGAGCTATGGGATTAGTGTCGCGAGGCCGGTTCCAGATTGCCGACTTGGGGGGATACAATGCCACCATACCGGTGAGGGCGAGGCATCAACGTCATCGTTGAGCGAGGTGATTGACGCGTCCGCCGGCATTTTCGGGCGAGCTTGGCGCAGTGATTTGACACTTCGGACCAGTTGGCAAGGTCTCGGGCATGGGGTTTTCCTACGTCCATCGATGCTAATGTCGTGACGTTGATACGATCAATGTGGGGGCGACATTCTATGGTCATGAGGTATCTGGTTGTGGCGGTGACAGCGCGGAACGCCATCGCGGCAGCGTGGCAGTGATCCGCAGAAAGCCACCACAGCACGGACAGACGGTTGGGTCAAAACGCGGGAACGAGCTAGTCGTTTCGCCCGTGGCGGCGGTTGGATCTGGCTTTGTCGTGGCCAGTAGCTGGCGAATATTCGCGATCCGGGTCCGGCGACAGCCATTGGCGAGGAAACCATAGTGGCGGATGCGATGAAAGCCGTCCGGTAGACTGTGCATGAGGAAGCGGCGGATGAATTCGTGCGGATCAAGCGACATCAGCTTGGGTGCGTTGCCGCAGCGATAATCACGCCAGCGGAAGGTTACGCTGGTCTCGTTGGCGCTGACCAGGCGGCTGTTGGCGATGGCAACTCGGTGAGTATAGCGGCCGAGATAGGCGAGGACATGTTCGGGCGACCCGAACGGTGGCTTCGAATAGACGACCCAGTTCTTGCGACGCAATTGCCGAGTTGCGGCCTTGAATGCCTCGGCGTCACCAAGGCTGTCGAGCCCGCCAGAGAAGCGCAATTGCCCGGCCGAATGTGCCGCCTGAAGCCGCTCGAGGAACAGCCGCCGGAACAGGCGTGAGAGGACGCGGATGGGCAGGAAGAAGTTCGGTCGGCAGCCGAGCCAGCGTCCATCGGGAGAGAGAGCGCCGCCCGGAACGAGGCAATGAATATGCGGATGATGGGTGAGCGCCTGACCCCATGTGTGAAGAATGGCCAGGAACCCGATCTTGCCGCCGAGATGCTTGGAATCGGCGGCAATGGTCTTGAGCGTCGCGGCGGCGGCGTCGAATAGGATCGCATAGACGATCGCTTTGTTGTGAAAGGCGATCTCGGCGACTTCGGCCGGCACTGTGAAAACGACGTGGAAATAGGGCACTGGCAGCAGATCGGCCTGACGGTCGGCAAGCCACCGTTCACGCGTCGCGCTTTGGCATTTGGGGCAATGCCGGTTGCGACAGGAGTTGTAGACGACACGAGTATGCGCACAGTCCTCGCAGGCTTCGACATGGCCGCCGAGCGCGGCGGTCCGGCAAAGCTCGATCGCCGACATGACGCGGCGTTCCACGCGGCCGATATGGCCGTCATTGGCAGAACGATAGGCATGACCATGGCAACGAAAAATATCCGCCACCTCCAGTTCGGAGCGCATCGCTGCGCTCAATTCGGCGGCACCACCTCCAGCGTCAGGCGGTCGAATGGACTCTGCGTCTTGGAGATCGTCGTCGCTGCGACATGCGTATATCGAGCTGTGGTCGAGAGGTTGCTGTGCCCCAACAACACTTGGATGATCCGGATATCCGTGCCGCTTTCGAGCAGATGTGTCGCGAAGCTGTGGCGCAGCGTATGCACGCTGACCCGCTTGATCAGACCTGCCGCCTTGGTTGCAGACCGGCAGGCCGCATGGAGCACCTGAACGTCGATCGGCTTGTCACCTCGTCCGGGGAACAGCCACCTCTCGGGACGAGCAAGCCGCCAATAGGTCCGCAGAACCTCGAGGAGCTGAGGCGAAAGCATGACCGTACGATCCTTGGCGCCCTTGCCGTGGCGAACCTGGATCAACATCCGGTCGCTGTCGATATCGCCAATCTTCAGGTTGACCGTCTCGGACGCGCGGAGCCCGGCGGCATAGGCAGTCGTCAATGCGGCGCGTGCCTTGAGAGATGGCACAGCCTCCAGAAAGCGGACCACCTCATTGGCGCTCAGGATATCGGGGAGCTTACGAGGCGTTCGGGCATAGGCGATACGCTCTGGGATCTCTGCCCGATCCAGCGTGACGCCGTAAAAGAAGCGCAGCGCGCACACCGTCTGGTTCAGTGCGCCCCAGGAAACCCCCTGCGATACGAGATAAACTTGGAAGGCGCGCACATCCTCAAGGCCCAGTTGATCGGGCGACCGGCCGTGGAACTGGCTAAACCGCTTGACCGCGTGAATGTAGGAGCGTTGCGTCGCGGGTGACAGGTTGCGCAGGCTCATGTCGTCAATCATACGACGACGCAGCGGGCTCACCGCTGCCGTGGCATTAGTCATGGGATGGTCTCCTGGTTGAGGGTTGGTCGAGCAACCAAACCTTCTCATCAGGAGGCCATTCCGGCCAATACTAACGCCTCTCCCGCGTCAGCGGGTTAGTTCAATCCCTTTCGATTCAAGTTTTGCGTCGGACGCTTTAAGTGCCCCAAAATTTACGGCTATCAATCACAATCTCAGGTTGCGCTTCGCCGGCATCGTGAACGGCCACTTTCATGGATCGAACCCTCTATGCAAAACTTTTGGGCGTTTTGGTAAATTACGCGGTACAGCAGCACGCACATACGGTTAACCAAGCCTTGTTTCAGACGCAGGCTACACTGGAAAGTTAAGCTTTACCCGCAGCCCCGGCGCCGCATCTTCCAGAGTCAGCGTTGCATCATGGACCTGCGCTATCACTGCCACCAGACTTAGGCCCAGTCCGTAACCCGGAGTCGCGCGGCTCCGGTCGAGCCGGTAGAGACGACGCAGCACCAGGTCTCTTTCTGTTTCTGGAATACCGGGGCCGGTATCCGTGACAGACAACTGTACGTGGCTTTCCGTCCGGGCAAGGGCAACAGTGATTTTTGTGCCTTCTGGAGTGTGGTGCATGGCATTCTCGATCAGATTGGCAAGAACCTGCCCCAACAGCGTGCGATCACCCATCACTGGACGCACCAGTTCATCTGGAAGGTCGCACATCAACAATTGTCCATTCTCGACGACCGAAGGATCGTAAATATCGCACAGGGTCTGACACAGGTTGGACAGGTCAACTGGAACAAACCGCGCGCGAGGAGAGCCGCTCTCGATCTGTGCAAGTTGCAACAGCGCATGAAAGATTGATGCAATCCCGTCGAGTTCTATCTGGGCCTTTTCCAACTGGGTGCGTTCGGCTTTGGACAGGTCCGTGCTCTGGCCCAGATCGTCCAGATGAACCACTGCGCGCTGGATCGGGGTTTTTAGATCATGGGCAATATCAGACGACACTTGCCGCAGGCTTTCCACGGCATCTTCCTGAGAACGGGCCATTTGATCAACTTTGGCTGCAATCCGGGCCAGATCGTTGGACCAACCCGAAACATCCCCCACCCGTGCTTGCAGGTTTCCTGATGTCAACTGATCCAAAGCACCGCTGATCACGGCCACGTGCCGGGCACCGCGCCGTGCCAAAATCAGACCCCCCGAGAGCGCAACAAGAACCGTTGGTAGCAGCGATATGACCAGAATATTTAGGAACGCATCCCGCAGTGCATCGATCGGCGCAAGGCTACGCGCCACGGTGAGTTGGCCGTTGCGCAACGATGTAGTCAGAGCCAGATACCGGCCCTTGATCTCGGGATTTCCCGGAAGGTTGGATAAAATACGATAGCCATCTAGATCGCGCGCCACCAACGCATTGCCATAGTGGCGTCCGTTCGGGGCAAAAAAGCTTAGCACAACGCGTTCGGGATCGGTATTGCGCGCCTCTGCCTCGACCAACGCGGCAAGAGCCGCCGCTGAGGGTGCTGCGCGAAACCCAGCCATGTCCTGCGTGAGATCCGCACGCAGAGTCTGTTCGAATGACGCCTCGGTATAAACGTAACTTGCCAGAAGTCCCAGCAGCGACACAAAAGAGAACAGCAGCACAAGACCGGCAGCCAAGCGCAGCGGCATGGAACGCAACATGAAGTCACGCATCAGGATCATCTGTCAATCCGGTAGCCGGCGCCGCGCACCGTCTTGATCAGTTCCATCTCGAACGGTTTATCCACCTTGGCACGCAACCGGCTGATATGGGTTTCGACCACATTGGTCATCGGATCGAACGAAATATCCCAGATCGCTTCCAGCAGCATTGTGCGCGTCTGCACGCGGCCTTTGCGGCGCATCAAGTGTTCAAGAATGGCAAATTCACGCGGCAAAAGGTCGATCTCTTGTCCTTCCCGGGTCACTTTGCGGGCAATCAGGTCCATTTCCAACGATCCTGCGCGCAGCACGGTTTCCTGCTCGACGGATTGCGGACGTCGGGCCAGCGCCGCGACCCGCGCCGACAACTCTCCAAAAGCAAAGGGTTTCACCAAATAATCATCGCCCCCCGCATTCAGCCCGCTGATCCGGTCTTCGACGCTGCCAAGCGATGTCAGGAACAGGATCGGCGCATTGTTTCCCGCCCCGCGCAAAGTCTTAACCAGCGTCATGCCGTCGATCTCGGGCAACATGCGGTCGACGACAAGCACGTCGTAGGTGCCGCTTGTCGCCTGTATCAACGCCTCGCGCCCGTTGGTGACCAGTTCAACGCTGTGCCCCTCTTCGCGCAGCCCCCGCGTGATATAGGCACCCGTCGTTGCATCGTCTTCGACCACAAGCAGTCTCATCGCATTCTCACCCGTACTTGGCCCGTCAGCGGGTCATGGCCCAAAGATCAGCGTTCGGACGATCAAGGACAAGGTCTGCGGGTTAGATAAACTATTTGTATAGAAGCGCACAGGCGGGTGTAAGACGCGCCCACCATATGGACATCATCGAACACAACACAACGGAGCTATGATCGATGACTTACACTCCAATATTCCGCCGCTTTGCAAGTTCAGCGGCGCTCGTCGCCGCCCTCGGTGCAACCGGCGCGACCATGACGGTCGCCAGTCCGGCGCTCGCCGTGCCAGCCGGAGGTTATGGCGATCTGGTCGAAACCGTCGCCCCCGCCGTGGTCTTTATCGAAGTCACAGCCAAGGCGCAGCCCACCAACATGTCCAAACAACTGCCTGAAGGCATCCCTGATGAATTGCGTCGCCAGTTCGAGAAGATGATGCCGCAAAATGGCCAGCAACCTGCACGTCAGGGACTCGGCTCGGGCTTTATCATTTCCGAAGATGGCAAGATCGTCACCAACAACCACGTCGTCGAGGGTGCCGAGACCGTAAAGGTCAAGCTGGCCGACGGCCGCAGCTTTGATGCCACTGTGATCGGCAGCGATCCCATGACCGACGTGGCTGTGCTTCAGCTGGATACCGACGAAAAAATGGCTTTCGTCAACTTTGGTGACTCTGATGCAATGCGCGCAGGTGACGAAGTCGTGGCCGTGGGCAACCCCTTTGGTCTGGGTGGCACAGTGACCACCGGCATTGTCTCTGCCCTGTCACGCAACATCAACTCGGGTCCGTATGACAACTACATCCAGACCGACGCTGCGATCAATCGGGGCAACTCGGGTGGTCCGCTGTTCAACAACGAAGGCAAGGTGATCGGCATGAACACGGCCATTTTCTCGCCCGACGGTGGTTCGGTCGGCATCGGTTTTGCCGTTCCGTCCGACCTCGTTCAATCGATCGTAGCGGATCTGTCCGATGACGGCATGATCACACGTGGCTGGCTGGGTGTTCAGATCAAACCCATGCCTGCGGAAATCGCGCAGGTTCTGGGATTTGATCAGCCCAAAGGCGCGATGATCCAGGCTGTGTCCAAAGATAGCCCTGCAGCAAAGGCAGGCTTGACGCAGGGCGATATCATCCTGTCCTTCAACGAGACCGAGATCGTCGACACGCGCGACCTGACCCGCGCCGTGGCATCGACCAACCCCGACACCGTTGTGCCAGTCAAAATCCTGCACCAAGGTGCGGAAAAGACAGTTGAAATAGCTGTCGGCAAGATGCCCACACAGGACACGTAACACATAGGGGTCGGCGCAGCACTGTTGCGCCGACCCCCAACAACTGCACTGCAAACATTGTTGCCGCGACAAACCCACGATTTCGAACGCAGTAAATTTTATAGACCAGAATTCATTCAAACGACCTTAAGACGCTCACCCACCTCGCGACATACCGACAGTCGGCTTGTATCAAAAGATAGCATGGCAAAGGCTGAACAAAAGCTGTTCGTCACGCGGGGTTGGAACGACGTCATGGCCTCAGCGTACATTGCCGTAATGCCCGACATCGACCTTGTTACCAGAACGTTTCTGGCTATGTCCCAAGGATGACGTGCCGTGCAGGAGCGCGCGATCAAGACCGCCAAGACCAGTGATCCGGATCACGCGGCGGTTATTATGAACAACCGGATGGCCGAACGGGCAAACAAGCCCAAGGAGACTAGACGATGACCGAGACCCCAACAAATCCGCGCCAGACGCTCGAATTCGAAAGCGACCGTGGGTCCAACAAGTCTCGATGGGTCGCAGGTGGTCTTGCCATCGCAATCATCGGCTGGATGGGCAGCGGATATATCCTGCCATCGGAAGATACGGAAGAGACGGCCAAAACCTCGGTGACCCCACGCGCGGTGACCGTCGCCGTTCGACGTTCCGACGCCGAAGTGGTGGAACAGGTTTTTGTTGCCGAAGGACAGGCGCTGCCCGACCGCGACACGATGATCCGGGCCGAGACATCCGGTCAGATTGGCGAGGTTCTGGTCGAAATGGGCGCCGATCTGGAAGCTGGACAGGTGATCGCACGGTTCGGGCTGGCCTCGCGCCAGGCCGATCTGGAACGTGCCGAACAAGAGCTTGGCCGCGCACAACGCGAATTCGACAACGCCACGGAACTGGTCAAACGCGGCATCGCAACCGTTGACCGCGTGGCCCAAGCACGGGCGACACTGGCAGCCGCGCAGGCAAGTGTCAGCGAAGCCCAGGAGGCCATCAAGAACACCGAGATCCGGGCACCATTCGCAGGACGTCTGGAATCGCTCGATATCAACATCGGCGAATTTGTATCCATGGGGGCCGATGTGGGCCGCATCGTCGACAACACTCCGCTGACCATCAGCATCCAGATACCCCAGCAGTCCCTGCGCGACATCAAGGTCGGACAGGCAGCGCAGGTCGCGTTCATCACTGACGAAACATCCACGGGCGAGGTTCAGTTCGTAGCAACCAGCGCCGACGCGGAAACCCGCACCTTCATGGCAAAAATTACGGTACCCAATACCGATGGCGCAATACCTGCAGGCATCAGTGCGCAGTTGCGCATTCCCACAGGAGAACTGACCGCGCATTTCGTCTCGCCCGCGATCCTTTCGCTCGACACCGACGGAACGCTGGGCATCAAGACGGTGAACCCCGAGAACGTCGTCGAATTTCACAAGATCGACATCGTGCGCGCCCAGACCGACGGTATCTGGGTCTCTGGCCTGCCCGAGCAGACGCAGATCATCACCATCGGTCAGGGTTTTGTGAACAGCGGCGAGACGGTGAACCCCCAAGCCGAACAGGGCGTGACGAAGGTCAGTGCGCAGACCGACAGAAGCAGAGAGAACGCCGACACGGAAGCCGGTCAATGAACGTCCTCATCGACGCCGCCTTCGGTCGCAGCCGCGTGGTGATCATGGCACTGGTCATGATACTCGCCGTTGGCGCCTATGCATATGTCGTGATCCCCAAAGAAAGCTCGCCCGAGATTCCAATCCCGATCTTCTACGTATCGACCGGCCTCGACGGCATATCCCCCGAAGACGCCGAGCGCCTGTTGGTGGAACCGCTCGAAACCGAACTGTCGTCGCTCACCGGCCTCAAGCAGATGACCGGCAACGGCGGCGAGGGCTACGCATCGGTTCAACTGGAGTTCGAACCCGGGTTCGACGCGGAATCCGCGCTCGACAAGGTCCAGAGGGCAGTGGATCGTGCCAAGCCCGACCTGCCGGAGGATGCCACTGATCCGGTCGTGACCGAGATCAACACAGCATTGTTCCCGATCCTGACTGTCATTCTTTCGGGTCCGGTGCCCGAACGCACACTCAACAACCTGTCCGAAGATCTCAAAGACCGTCTCGAAGCCCTAGCAGGGGTGCTTGAGGTCGACATCGGCGGCGCGCGGACCGAACTGCTTGAGGTGCTGATCGACCCCACTGTGTTCGAAACCTACAACCTCAGCTTCGAAGAACTGATCGGTCAGATCAATCGCAACAACCAGTTGATCGCTGCGGGTGCCATAGAAAGCAGCGCAGGGCGGATCGTGCTCAAAGTACCCGGCCTGATCCAGAACATCGAAGACGTGATGTCGCTGCCGGTACTGGTGCGCGGCGATACGGTTGTGACCTTTGCCGACGTCGCCACGATCCGCCGCACCTTCGAAGACCCGACCGGCTTTGCGCGTATCGACGGTCAACCGGCGCTGGCCCTCGAAATCAAGAAACGGTCGGGGTCCAACATCATCGAAACCGTCGCTGCCGTGCGCGAGGTCATCGCAGAAGCCCAGGACCAGTGGCCCGCTTCTGTGCAGATCGACTATATGCAGGACGAAAGCGAGCAGGTCGAAACCATGCTCAGCGACCTCGAGGCAAACGTCATCGCGGCCGTGATTCTGGTGATGATCGTCATCGTCTGGGCACTTGGCATCCGTTCGGCGCTTCTGGTTGGCCTCGCCATTCCGGGCGCGTTTCTTGCGGGCGTCGCCACGCTCTATTTCATGGGCTCCACGATGAACCTCATCGTGCTGTTCTCGCTGATCCTTGTGGTGGGGATGCTGGTCGACGGGGCCATTGTCACGACAGAACTGGCTGACAGACGGCTGCACGAAGGCGACGGCCCAAAGGCTGCCTATGCCTACGCCGCGAAACGCATGGCTTGGCCAATCATCGCGTCCACGGCCACAACCCTTTCGGTATTCTTTCCGCTGCTGTTCTGGACAGGCACGGTGGGCGAGTTCATGAAATTCCTGCCCATCACCGTCATCCTGACGCTCACTGCGTCGCTGTTCATGGCTCTCATCTTCATCCCGGTCGTCGGTGGCATCATCGGCAAAAAGCCTCCGCAATCGGCAAAAGCCAAACAGGCGCTACAAGCCGCAGAAAGCGGCGACCCGCGCGATCTGGGCGGGTTCGCCGGCGGCTATGTGCGTGTCCTGCAATTCGCGATACTGCGGCCTTGGGCCACCCTGATCATGGCAGTCAGCTTCCTGCTCGCAGGGTTTTCAGCATACGGTCAATTCGGAAACGGCATCAGCTTTTTTCCGTCCGTCGAACCTGATTTCGCCCAAGTGCAGGTCCGCGCCCGCGACAACTTCTCGATCTATGAAAAGGACGCGCTTGTGCGCGAGGTCGAAGAACGCCTTTACAAGTACTCCGAGATCGCATCGGTCTATGCCCGTTCGGGCGGTGGCAATCAGGATGCCGCCGACCTTATCGGAACGATCCAGATCGAATTCATCGAATGGGACAAGCGCCGGACCGCCGCGATTATCGGCGAAGAAATCCGGACCGAAATGGCCACGATACCGGGCATCGACGTACAGGTGCAGACGGCATCATCCGGCCCCACGGCGGGCAAACCGGTAAACCTCAGAGTGCGCTCCAGCGACCCCGCAGCACAAGCCACTGCAGTCGAGGCAATCCGCGATGCGATGGAGGACATCGGCGGTTTTACCGATATCACGGATACCCGCCCGCTGCCGGGGGTCGAATGGCAAATCTCGGTGAACCGGTCCGAAGCTGCCCGTTTCGGGGCCGACATCTCGACGTTGGGACAGGCTGTGCGCCTGCTGACGCGAGGTATCACCGTTGCCGATTATCGCCCGTCCGATGCCGATGGATCGGTCGATATCAACGTGCGTTTCCCTTCCGAGGAACGAACTCTGGAGGAACTTCAGGGCTTGCGCGTGCCCACATCCGCCGGTCTGGTGCCGATATCGAACTTCGTCACCTTCGAACCGTCGCCGCGGTCGGGTACCATCACCCGCATCGACCAGCGCCGCGTCATAACCATCGAAGCGAACGTTGCCCCCGGCGTTCTGGTCAACAATCAGGTCGTCGCACTGCAAGCGGCGATCAACAAGATGGATCTGCCCGATGGCGTCGCAGCGTCCTTTGCTGGCGAAGCGCAGGACCAGACCGACGCGATGACCTTCCTTATCGGGGCATTCATAACGGCTGTCTTCTTGATGTTCGTGATCCTCGTGATCCAGTTCAACAACTTCTATCAGGCCTTCGTCGTGATGAGCGCCATCGTATTTTCGGTGGCGGGCGTTCTCTATGGGTTGATCCTGACCGGCCGCCCCTTCGGCATCGTTATGGGCGGGATCGGGGTGATCGCGCTGGCCGGAATCGTGGTTAACAATAACATCGTGCTGATCGATACTTATAACGACCTGAAAAAATCAGGACTATCGCCGCTGGAAGCAGCGCTTAGAACGGGCGCGCAGCGTCTGCGTCCCGTCGTCCTCACCTCGGTCACAACGGCGCTTGGCCTGCTGCCAATGGTGATCGGCGTGAACCTGAATTTCTTCACCCGCGAGATCGTCTATGGCGCTCCCTCGACGCAATGGTGGACAGAGCTCAGTTCCGCCATCGCAGGTGGGCTTGTGATCGCGACCATCCTGACGTTGATCGTCACACCTGCCATGCTGATGCTGGGGGAAAAGAAATCGCGACGGGCACAGCCGCATACCCCAACCAGGCCGGCATGAGGTCTTACCTGATCCACGCCTTGTAAAAGCGCACAGCACATCTTTGCCGCGCCACGGATCGGCACAGATAGGCGGCGGTATAAAATTCGTCCTCGCGGCTTTTCGGAACTTCGCATGCCATCAGTTCGTCCGACTCCGGCACGGACAACACAGCCTCGCGCCACGTCTGGACCCCGATCATGGAACCATCACCCGCGCCACGGGGTTTATTTATCAACAAACAGACGAACCTGTGACTTCCGAACCCCGCAACAGGTTTACAAGCAAAGGAGACGCACCCATGCAACGCAGTTCTGATATCATCGGATACTCGCTTCGTGCAAAGGACGGCGCGATCGGATCGATTACCGACATCCTGTTCGACGACAGGCACTTTGGCTTGCGCTGGGTGGTAATCGACACCGGAACGTGGCTTCCCGGTCGCAAGGTTCTGCTGCCGCCAACTGCACTTGGCACCCCTGACCCCGCGACCCGCGAATATCCCGTCGATCTGACCCTAAGCGAGATCGAGGATGCACCCGGTCTTGAAACCGACCAGCCGGTCTCACGACAGCTCGAAACCGATATTCTACGGCTTTTACGGATGGCACCCTTATTGGTACGGCGGATACGGCTACGCAATGGTCGGCGGAGTGCAACCCGCAGGCTTGACTCCGGGTCAGACCGTCGATCGTCAACAGGCAAAGCTTGCACAGGAACAACAGAAGGGTGATGGCCATTTGCACAGCGTCGAGGAAGTGACCGGCTATTATGTCGAGGCCACCGACGACAACATCGGCCACATCGAGGATTTCGTCATCGACGAATCCAGTTGGGCTGTCCGCTATCTGGTGATCGACACCAAAAACTGGTGGCCTGGCAAAATGGTCCTGATCTCGCCAGACTGGCTGCGCGGCATCGCGTGGACTGACGGCAAGGTTCACGTCGGTGTCACCCGCGACAAGGTCAAAGACTCGCCCGAATTTGATCCGTCGACGACAATCGACCGCAAATACGAAGAAAGCATTCATGCCCACTATGGCTATACTCCATATTGGGTCGGCTGGGCTTAAATCCACCGCATACCAAATCCAAAAAACTCCGCGGGTCTGACAGAAGGACTCGCGGAGTGGTTTGTATCGACCCATACATTGTGACCAAGTTCGTTTCAGAAAAGCCCAGCCAGATGGAATAACACCAATGAATAACAAAGATGCACTGCCCGATCGCTTTGCGCGGCTGGAAGAAATGGCTGCAAAGCTCGAGAATGTGCCCACCGCCGTCGTCTGGCCGGTCGATGCGCCCAGCCTTCTGGGTGCCTTGGAAAGTGCCCAGAAAAATCTGATCCAACCGGTTCTTATCGGACCCGAGGACTTGATCCGCTCTGTCGCCGGACAGGAAGGTCAATCCGCCGACAATTTCAAGATCATCGCGGCATCGACGCCCGAAGAGGCGGCGCAAAAGGCGGTCGCGATGGCGGTCTCGGGCAAGGTGCGCGGTCTGATGAAGGGCGCGCTTGGCACCAAGACGCTGATGAAAGCCGTGATCGCGGAAAAGACCATGCGTCTGACCCGCCGGATGAGTCATGTGTTCGTCATGGACGTACCGCACTTTGATCGCCTTCTGTTTATCTCCGACGCTGCATTGAACGTGCGCCCCGACCTGAGCTGCCTGCGCGACATCGTGATCAACGCCATCGGTCTAACCCATGCACTTGGCATTGCGCGACCCAAAGTCGCGATGCTGTCCGCAACCGAAAACATCGACGAACGAATTGAATCCACAATATTGGCGGCAGCAATCTGCAAGATGGCCGACCGTGGCGCGATCACCGGTGCCGATATTGACGGCCCCCTTGCGATGGACCTTGCCGTGTCGCCCCGCGCGGTCGAGATCAAGGGGATCAAATCCAACGTCGCCGGCCATGCCGATATTCTGATCGTGCCTGATCTCGTCTCGGGTAATATCCTTGCCAAGAACCTAGATTATCTGGCCGACGCCGAGGCCGCAGGAATCGTATTGGGCGGTGCCGTTCCCATCGCACTGACCAGCCGCGCCGATTCCCCCTCCGAGCGACGCGCTTCCGCCGCCCTTTTGTGCATCGTCGCCGCCACACGAACCGTCCCGACACTATGACCCGAAAAAACAAATAATAAGGACGGAGACTTCAGGATGAACGCTCAGACGAAAGCAGCTTCAAAAGGCAACTCAATTTTCGACCCCGAAACGAACTGCTGGCGTGTTGAGCAAGCGCAAAAGCTCGCCTTCATCATTGATGGTGCCGACTACTTCAAGCACCTGCGCAACATCGTCTCGAATTGCAAACGCCAGCTGATGTTGATCGGCTGGGACTTCGATCTCGAAATCGAAATGCTCCCGGGCGAGAGTGACAAAGACGGTTGTGCGCCAGACGGGCTGCCGAACAAGTTGGGTCCGTTTCTGGAAACCGTGGTAGATCAAACGCCCGAACTGGACCTCTATCTGCTTCAATGGAACGGGGCGGTGTTGGTGGCGCCAAGCGGGATCATCCCGCCCGCTGTGCTCAGCGTTTTCGGCGGCGACCGCGTTCACTTTGCACTGGACGGACACCATCCGTTCGGAGCTTGCCACCACCAGAAAATCGTCGTTGCGGATGATACATTCGCATTTTGCGGCGGTATCGACGCGACTGTAAGCCGGTGGGATACGTCAGAGCATCTGGCCGATGACCCGCGCCGCACCCTGACAGACGGCTCGACCACACAGCCTTGGCATGACGCGACCTCGGCAATGACGGGACCGGTGGCCTCCGCCTTGGGAGAGCTGTCGCGTCTGCGATGGCAACGTGCAACAGGAGAGACACTAAAGCGGCCAACTGTTTCGGATACGCCGCTATGGCCCGAAAGTCTTGAGGTCGAAGCCTCGGATGTGAAGGTCGCCATCGCACGGACCGAACCCCCATACGACGGCGAACCGCTGGTCAACGAGATCGAGAACCTGTTTCTCGACAGCATCAAAGCTGCCAAGGATACCATATACGTTGAATCCCAGTATTTCGCCGCTGAGTCGATTTGCGATGCGTTGCAAGAGCGGCTGGAAGAACCCGACGGGCCAGAGATCATCATCATCAACCCGCAGTCCGCTCAGTCGGAATTCGAAGACGATTCCATGCACGTGACCCGCAACCGGATGATCAAGCAATTGCGCGATGCCGACCATCACGACAAATTTCGGATCTACCATCCGGTAAATGCGGCAGAAGAACCCATCTATGTCCACGCAAAAATCATGATCACCGACACCAAGCTCATTCACTTGGGTTCAAGCAATATCAACAACCGTTCGATGGGTTTCGACACAGAATGCGATATGGCGCTGGACGACAACGCAACCTTGATCGGAAACATGCGCACCAAACTAGTGTGCGAACATATCGACGCCGATCCACAGGAGTTTGCAGAAGCACTTGAGCGCACCGGTTCACTGATCGCCACCATCGAAGAGTTGAACCGCCCCAATGGGCGGGGGTTGCGTGACCTTCAGAAAAGGCCGGAGAATTTGCGCGGCAAGGTCTTGGCCGCCACACGTTTCATGGACCCGCGCTATACCCACTCAGACGACTCCTCTGCCGGAAAAGGTGTGCGCCCCCGTCATCTGGCTCTGGCTCTGGGCGTATCATTGATCGGCTATCTGGGTTGGTGGCTTTGGGGACGCTAGGACCGCGACTAAGGTTTGGCACAGGCCGCGCTAAGCCTTTGCAAGGATCATATCGGCAGCTTTTTCGGCAATCATCGTTACCGGCGCGTGCGTATTGCCCGACACGATGGTCGGCATGACCGACGCATCAACGATACGCAGCCCCGACAGCCCGTGCACCCGCAAATCGTTATCCACCACAGCCAGATCGTCGTCGCCCATGCGCGCAGTACCGGTTTCTTCTGCTGCCTTCGCCACATCATCAAATATGGGCCAGCTCAGGCGCTGCTGTTCAACGCGCAATTCACCGCATTTTCCATGAAACGCGCTTTGCGGCCCCCAGTGATGTTCGGACTTGCGAAAATAGGGCAAGACATCTTTCCACCCCCAACCGGCATTTCCCATCTGGCGCCACTGGTCATAGTCCTGCGCCTGCCCACGCATGTAGATCATTCCATTGATCGACGAACACCCACCCAAAAGTTTGCCGCGCGGATAATTCAGAACACGCCCTCCAAGACCCGCCTCGGGCTCGGTACGAAAGCACCAATCCGTCTTTGGGTTGCCCATGGTATAAAGATACCCCATCGGCACATGCACCCAAAAGCGATTGTCGCTGCCGCCCGCTTCAAGAAGCAGAACGCGACATTTCGGATCTGCGCTTAGCCGGTTGGCCAGAACACATCCAGCCGACCCCGCCCCCACAATGACATAGTCGTAGGTTTCCGTTTTGGTTCTGACAGTCACGATACAGCCTTGCGCACACATCGTTGTTGCTGGACACCCAGCCCGTCGATCTCCAGCCGCATCATTTGCCCCTCTTGCAAAAAAACTTGGGGCTGCATACCCAAACCAACACCCGGCGGTGTACCGGTGGTGACCACATCACCCGGTTCCAGCGTCATGAACGTGCTGAGATAGCTGACCAGATGCGCAATGCCAAAGATCAGCGTTCGGGTCGATCCGTCCTGCCTGCGCACATCATCCACATCCAGCCGCATCCCCAGATCATGGGGGTTCGCCACCTCGTCTGCGGTCACCAGCCACGGGCCCATTGGCGCAAATGTGTCGTGGCTTTTGCCTTTGGTCCACTGGCCCTGACGTTCAGCCTGCCATGACCGTTCGGAAACATCGTTGACGATCAGATAGCCCGCGACGTGGGAGAGGGCATCGGCCTGTGTGACGTTCTTGGCACGGGTGCCAATGACAAAGGCCAGTTCGACCTCCCAATCAACCTTTGCAGCACCTTGGGGCAGTTCAACATCGTCATCGGGGCCACAAATCGCAGTGGTCGCCTTGAGAAAGACAATCGGCTCGCTTGGCACGTCCATTCCGGATTCAGCCGCGTGATCGGAATAGTTCAGGCCGATGCCGATCAGCTTGCCCACACTTCCGACACACGGACCGACGCGGGGCGTTCCCGCGACAAGCGGCAGCGCGGTGTGGTCCAGTCCGGCAATTCGTGCCAAGGCGTCCGGCCCCAGAATACGCCCGTCGATGTCGGGCACTTCGTCCGACAAATCGCGCAGGGCACCGTCGGCATCAATCAATCCGGGTCGTTCTTCTCCAGCTTTGCCATAGCGCACCAGTTTCATGTCTCTCTACCTTTTCATTAGCGTAAAAGCTCAGCCGCCCGCGCGTCTAATAGACCGCGATTTGCGGGAATACGATCAGCAGCCCCACTGCCAGCACCTGCAAACAGATAAACGGCACAAGGGATCGGAAGATTTCGCCCAGCGAAATCTCGGGCGGTGTCACACTTTTCAGATAGAACGCGGCGGGACCAAAGGGCGGTGTCAGGAACGACACCTGCATGTTCATCGCAAAAAGAACGCCGAACCAGATCGGATCAAGCCCCAGATCGCGGATCACCGGCACAAAAATCGGCATGGTCAACAGCGCAATTCCGACCCAGTCCAGAAACATACCCAGCAGGAACAGGATCAGCATCATCGTCAACACAATGATCGTCGGGTTGTCGGACACGCCCGCAATCAGCGACGAAATGAAGTCGATGCCGCCCATCAGGTTGTAAACACCCACCAACGCACTGGCGCCAATACCGATCCAGACGATCATGCCGACAGTGGTCAGCGTATGCTTGGCCGCGTCGATCAGCATGGCAAAGCTGAATTCGCGCCGCAGTATGGTCGACAGGATCACTCCGGCGACGCCTACGGCAGAGGCTTCGGTGACCGATGCGATACCCCCGTAGATCGACCCCAGCACAAAGAAAACCACCAGCATCGGCAGGATCAGTCCACGGATCAGGGCCAGCCGTTCGCGGGCGGGCATCTTCTCGACCACCGGCGTTGGAGCAGCAGCAGGATCGGTGTACGAGCGGAACAAAACATAGGTCACATAGAAACCCGCCAGCATAAAACCCGGTACAAAGGACGCGGTAAAAAGCTCTCCGACCGAGACATTCGCCGTCAGCCCGTAAATGATAAGAACAATCGACGGCGGCACCATCGTGCCCAGCGATCCACCGGCGCAAACCACACCGATCGCCAGCCGCCGGTTATACCCCTGCCGCAACATCTGCGGCAGCGCGACAAGACCCAGCAGAACAATTTCACCGCCGATGATACCGCTCATCGCGGCAAGGATAACCGCGACAAAGATCGTCTGCACAGCCACGCCTCCGCGCACACGGCCCGCGACCAGTTTCATCGCGTCAAACAGATCGCGCGCAATACCCGACCGGTCAAGGATTGCGGCCATCAGCACAAACATCGGAACCGAGACAAAAACAAAGGAAGAGACAAAGGAATAAACGCGACTGGTAATCAGCGGCACCGAAGCGGGGCCAAACCAGCCAAGCGCGAACAGCAACGCGACCAGAAGTGTGACCAGCGCCAGCGGCATCCCTGTCAGCAGCAGAAACAACAACAGCCCGAACATCACCAGCGTGCCCAACTCGATGCCAAGGCTGCTCAGGTCGGTCAGTGCGGAAAGGAATGGCATCAGTTACCTGTCTTTCTGTGCGCGCGTGCAGCCCGCAAATAGTTGAAGGCCAGCACCAGAAACTGGCAGCACATCACGATAAGAACGCAAAAGAGGAAGATCTTGACCAATGCGGGCGCGGGCGAATTCCACGCGCTGCCGCTGGTTTCAAGGTACAGATCACCCGAAGGCCGGTAGATCGCCTTTTTAACCATCCGCCACGCGGCCCACGCAAAAAAGCCGGTGGAGAAGGCGCAAACCAGCGAAATCACCACATCCAGCATTTGCCGCGCGCGCCCCTTTACCAGATCGTAAATCAGCACGACGCGGATATGGGAATTGCGACAAACGCACAGCAACCCACCAAAGATAAAGGTGATCGCGCTGAGAAACATGGAAGTTTCATGTGCCCATGTCGTGGGTGCGTTGAAAAAGTAACGCATGACCACCTCAAGCACGAGCGTCGCCATGGCCAGCAACATTCCGGCAGCGAAGATCGTAGAAATGCGGTCGATGATCCGACCAAGCCGCCCCGCCTGAGGCAAGGGCCGCCCGCGTTCGGCCATCGCAGCGGGGATCGCCTCGGGGGCGATGTTTTCACGTTGCGCCATAGCGTACCGTCCAGATCATTAAGGAGAAGGTCACGCGGGCAGAAGCCTGCCCGCGCAGGGTGCTCAGTCGAGCATACCTTGTTGTTCCAGATAGGCGGTCAGGATGTCATAGACCTGCTTGGCATTGTCAGACTGACCGGCAACATTTTCCCACTGCTCCATTGCGATGGTCCGGAAACGGGCGCGCTCTTCTGTGGGCCAGTTGTGGACAGTGATCTCCGGATTTGCCTTGGCTTCAGCGACGGCTTCCAGATCCTTGATCGACAGTTGCGCCACCATATCGGATGCAAGATCGCGCACCGACACGGTCATGATCGCTTGCAGATCCTCTGGCAGGCTGTTCCACTTGTCGAGGTTCATCGACACTTCAACCAGCGGCATCGAGTGGAAACCGGGATAGACCGGATTATTGCCCGCCTCGTGCAAACCTTGCGAATGGTTGGTGGAAAACACGGTTGAATCCGCAGCATCTATCACGCCCTTGTCCAACGCGGTGAACACTTCGGCATAGGGCAGATTGACAGGAACCGCGCCTGCCGCTGCAAACACTTGCTGGATCAAACCTTCGGGTGCGCGGACTTTCAAACCTTTCAGGTCGTCGACACCGCCCAGCGGTTTCTTCGATACGAACCCTTCCAGACCTGTCGTGGTCGCACCTACAAAATGCAGGTTATAGGGCTTTTCCAGGTCTTCCATCAGTTCGTTGCCGCCGCCATAGCGCATGAAACGGAACATTTCTTCGGGCGAGGACCACGCACCGATCGGGTTTGCGATCAGACCAAAAGCTGGGTCTTTGCCGGAAAAATAGCTGACATCGGTGATATGCCCGTCCAGAATACCGGCCCCCACCGCATCTTGGGTTTCATTGTATTCCACAACCGCGCCAACCGGCAGCAGCTCGATCGCGATCCGCCCGCCACTCATCACACCGACTTGCTCGGTCCATTCTTTCTGGATTTGGAAATTCGGGTTGCCTGCCGGATCGACAGATTGAAACTTGAACGAGAATTCCTGTGCATAGACAGGCAGACCCGCTGTCGCCGTCAATAGTCCGGCAACAATCATCGTTTTGAAGTTATTAGCCATTTTTGCTCCTCCCATGGATACTCTGGCATTTCTGGCGACACTGGCATCACATCCGGCGCGGCCACTCCCCAAGCAGCATTCTGCTTCGGGCCTTCTTTCCCCGCGGACAGTTATTCGGCTGCCAGCGGGGCACGTTTCGGAGTGTTCACAAGGTTTCGGATGCGTCCCTCGTTCAGACACAGCATCGCCGTTTCCACGGCCAGACGCCGCGCGTCCGCAACGCTTTCGGGGCTGGACCATGCTGCATGCGGCGACAAAAGCAGGCGCTCGCCGGTCAACACGTCGTCGCGCCCCGCATATGCAACCGAAACCGGATCGTCCTTGGCAGGCGGCTCGACGGGCAGCACATCAAGTGCTGCCCCAGCAATTACATCGCCCCGCAAAGCATCCAACAGTGCAGGCACATCCACGATGGCACCGCGCGCCGTATTGATCAGAATGGCGTTTGATTTCATCAACCCCAGCGTCTCGGCATTGATCATATTGCGTGTCTCGTCTGTCAGCGGGCAATGCAGACTGACCACATCGCTGACCTCCAGCAACGCACGCAGGCTTTCGACCCGTTGGACACCCACGGCAATTTCGGTCCCACGCGAGACATAAGGATCATAACAAACGACGTTCAAACCGAATGCCTTGGCCCGCAAAGCTGTGGCCGTTCCGATACGCCCCAACCCGACAACGCCAAACGTCCGCCCGCGCAGCCGTCCCATCAAGGGCGCGCGCGCATGATCAAATCCGGTTTGCGGAGACGCCATCAGCGCGCGGTGATAAGATGTAAGGCCACGTTTGAAATTCAGCATCATCGCAATGGCGTGGTCCGCGACCTCGCTGGTGCCATAATCGGGTGTATTGCACACCGGAATACCCTTGGCGGCGGCGGCGTCCAGATCGATATGGTCGAACCCGACCCCTGCCCTAACGATGACCTGACAACGGTCAAGCCGCTCGATCACTTCGGCGTTGATTGGCATCTCGTGCCAAACTACCAACGCGTCCGCGCTGCTCCACTCCTTGTCGGGAATCGCCGCGGGCTGGCGTTCGCGGTGAATGCTCCAATCCACAAGGGGCCCTGCCGTCGTGCGCTCTATTTCGGCATCGTCCGGATATTGAGCGTCTGGGGTCAACAGGTGAAGCCGGCTCATATGATATTCTTCCTTTTCGTATATTTCACATACTAGAATTCTAGTATGATCAATAATTGTCAAGGAGCATTTTTTCTATATATTGATTGACATGGCCCTAGCGGTCTAAAGCGTTCAAACCCGAAGGCAATTCGCAAAAACGTGCCCGATCTCGGCCCAATATCCGGAAGGAACCACAGTGTCGCTGAGCAAAGAAGCGTTCACCCGCATTCACGAAGCCATCGTTTCCGGTGCTCTGGACTTTGGCGAACGCCTGTCCGAGATGCAGATTGCCGAAGCGCTGGGAATGAGCAAGGCACCGGTTCGAACCGCCTTTTTCGAACTTCGGGACATCCGTCTGGTCACGATCGTTCCACAGGCAGGCACCTACGTCTTTTCGCCAACCCGAGAGGACGTGCGCGAAATGAGCATCTTCCGCGCCATGCTGGAAACAGCGGGCATGCGGCTGTCGATGGAGAATGATGCGACAACCCTTACAGGCGCGCTAAAAGAGACAGTCGGCCGGATGGAGAATGCACTGGCTGGCGGGGAATGGAAAAACTATGAAACGGCAGACATGGATTTTCACCGACTGCTGATAAACCATTCGAACAACAGCTATCTTCCGCAAGCCTACAACCTGACAGCGTCAACCATCGAAGCTCTGCGCGTGCGCCTGCAAGGGGGCGAAGGCGAGTACCGCAAACAATCGTTTGACGAACACCAGATTATTCTAAGGCATCTGGAGGCGCGAAATCTGGATTTGGCGGCGCGCGTTCTGGAGGACCATATCATGGTGATAAACAACTCCAGATTGAAGCTTCCGGCACAGGGCGCCGCGCGGTCCAAGGCGCGCACGCGAACGCTTGAGGCCTATAAAGAGCTGTTTAGCTAACCAGAACATGCATACGGCAAGACTATTGGATACACCGCGACTGATAGGACTGAAACCTGTGGAAACACCTTTTGTGACAGCACAGCAAGGTATCGCGGGCTTGCATCCAATACCTATGGGCTATTTATTATTCTAAGTGCCGACCCCACGGCACACCACAATAACATTGCAAATCTTCCACAACATGGAGTATTTGCAAGGTATGTATACACGCCAAACCAATCAAATCGTGCAATCCGCCTTGGAAAGCCAAGCCGCCGTTGTCCTTCTCGGCCCCCGTCAGGTCGGGAAAACCACGCTCGCTCTCGACATCGCCTCACAGCATCCCTCGGTGTACATTGACCTTGAACGTGCAGCGGACAGGCAGATCCTGACCGAACCAGATCTCTATTTAGACGAACAGGCAGGCAAACTTGTCATTCTGGACGAAGTGCAGCAGATGCCGGGTTTGTTCAAAAGCCTGCGCGGCCAGATTGATCGCCGCAGACGAAGCGGGTTCCGGACGGGACAGTTCCTGCTGCTTGGTTCAGCCTCCAATGTTCTGCTTCAACAATCAGCAGAGTCCCTTGCCGGTCGGGTCAGGTATATCGAAATGCCCCCTCTTCAACTTGCCGAGGTGGGCACGGATCAATTGAACAAACTGTGGCTGCGCGGCGGCTTTCCCGACAGTTTTATGGCTGGGAACAATCAGACCAGCATGGACTGGCGTCTCGATTTTCTGCGCACCTATCTCGAACGCGACATCCCTGCCCTCGGGCCGCGCATTCCCGCTGCCACCTTGCGACGGTTCTGGACCATGCTGGCCCATGTTCAAGGTGGCCTGCTGAACGCCGCATCACTCGCCGAAGGGCTTGGTGTTTCGGGGCAGACTGTCGGGCGCTATCTTGATCTGCTCGTCGATCTCATGCTGGTCCGGCGCCTACAGCCCTGGCATGAGAATGTTGGCAAACGTCTCGTGAAATCGCCAAAGGTCTATGTCAGGGACAGCGGGATCGTTCACGCCCTTTTGGGCATTGGCACGACCGAGGGCTTGCTCGGGCATCCGGTGGTCGGAGGCAGTTGGGAGGGTTTTTGTATCGAAGCTCTACTCGCAGCAGCCCCAGCCGGCACCGAGGCCTTCTTTTACCGCACCTCTGCTGGTGCTGAACTTGACCTGGTCCTTCGTCTGCCCGGAGAAGGCATCTGGGCGATCGAAGTCAAACGCACGACCGCGCCAAAAGTCTCGCGTGGGTTTCACGTAGGTGCTGAAGATATCAAGGCCACCCGAAAGCTTCTGATCTACGCAGGAGAGCACGAAGTCCCGATCGCAAAAGATGTTCGTGCACTACCACTCGAACAGGCGATCGGGTTGCTGAGGGGGCTCTAGCTCATAATCTTCTGTGCAGACGGTCAAACCCTATTGCTGCTCCATTGCGTTTTCCCACTCAGTCAGAAAGGCGCGCCTGTTTAACGGGTCGAGATATACCATTAAAGCGGGCCCCAGGCTGATCGGACCAAATCCCGAGCTTTCCAGCTCGCCCGAGAGACTTAGCGAGGGTAGTGGCCATTCGCCGGGCAGCTCACGCAAGCCCGAAGCAGAAAGCAGGTCGATCATAGCGCCTGCCGCTTCGGTCTCTTGTGCAGTGGCGGGCACCAGAACGGTGCGTAGCATAACGTTGGTGAAATCCTGCATCTGCAAAATTTGCATCCGCCCGCCTTCGACCGCCGCCAGGCGATCAGTGGCATAGCTACCAAGCACATTGTAGGCCAGCGCAAGACGACCGGTGCCAACATCGTCAATCATTTGCGCCGAGCAACAATAAAGCTGCGGTCCAAGCCGGCCCATAACTTCGTTCAGGCGCCAATAGGCATCCGTGGAACGGTCTTCCTGAGTTGCAAAAAGATACCCCAAACCACTTTCGCGCACATCGTAGGTGCCAAGCGCACCCGCAAAATGCGCAGGGTTGTCGCGCAACAAGGCAATCAGATCCTGCCGGGTAGCGGGCAGATCAAAGCCCGCGAAACGGTCAGTGTTGATGACCATAACCGCCGGTTCGACCGTAAAGGCAAAAATCAGGTCACGCCAACGCGCCCAATCCGGCAGGTCTTGCGTAATATCCGACCTGTAAGGAAGCGTGTAACCGTCATTGGCGAGCTGGAATTGCAGATCCATCGCTGAGGAAATCGCGAGATCGAATTGCGCGCCGCCACGGATCGCCCGGTGCAGTTCACTTGACGATACGACGGTGTAATCCACCGAAACCTCTGGGCGGCTTCTCTGAAAGCCCAGAACGTAAGGCGCGAAAAGAGCAAGATCAGTGGTCGACAAAACCCGCAGGACGCGTTCGCCAGTGCCGGGGAAAAGCCGGTGATCTTCGATTTCAAGCGCGGTCGCCGCGCTGGCAGCCCAAACGATCAGGCAGAAGGCAAGACCAAGGAAACGCATGCGCCGCCCCTTTCGCTATTGGTTGATGTCGCAAGGTCAAGCCGCCCACCATGGGCAGCCAAGACTTCGGCGACGATGGTCAACCCGAGACCTGACCCGACGATGCCACCGGTATTGATGCCGCGCCGGAATCGTTCAGTCAAATTTTGAAAAGGTTCTTCGCCCAGCCCCGGCCCTTCGTCGCAAACATCAAGTCGTACCTCAGAAGGGTCGCGTGTGATTTGAAGCGTCACGGTGGTGTCTTCGGGTGAATATTTGATGGCATTGTCCAAAACGTTCCGGATCGCGCTTTCCAGCAGGATCGAATCCCCTGCGATTGGTGCGGGGGTGGCCACCAGTTGCATGCGGATGTCGCGCATGGACGCGGTGGGTTCCATCGCCGCGACAGTGCTTGCGACCAGTTCGGACAGATCCAGCCTGTCACGGGTCAGGTTCTCCGTGCGATAGGCGACGGTGGCGTGATCCAGCAACTGCCCCGCCGAACGAGAGCTTTCATCCACAGCGCGGATGATCCGTCGCAGGCGTTGCTTTTCCGTATCCCCCTGCACCGTACGCAGTGCGATTTCCGCTTGTGCGCGTACAGTCGCAAGCGGCGTTCGAATGCGGTGAGCGGCTTCGGCGATAAAATCCTCGGACCGGCGGATCGAATTGCGCAAGCGGTCCATCAGCCGGTTCAGCGCAGACAGCAGCGGCGCCAGTTCTGTTGGCGCGGGTCGTTGCAGCGGGCGCAGATCGGACGGGCCACGCCGCGACACCGCTGCTGCGATTTCATTCAGAGGTCGCAATGACGTGGTCGCCACGAACGCCGAAAGCGCCACCGCCACCGCGAAAAAGGCAACCGACAGGATCGCCGCCAATCGTGACAGATCTGCTGCCACTGCGCCGACACCATCACGGGTCTGGCCAACTGTGACCGTGACCAGAACCGGCCCGTCACCGGAAAGAACCTGACGGCTGGACGTCGCCATCCGGATTGATGCCCCGCGAAAGGTTGCGCTGTCAAAAACCACCTGTCCCAGCCGTGCTGTGGTTGGGGGGGGCATATCTTCGTAACCCGTCAGGATCGCCTCGCCTGCTGCCACCCGATAGAATACGCGGTCTTCGCTGATCGCGCCCAACATGGCTAAAGCGGAATAAGGCAGTTCCAGACGCAGTTGGCCCTGTTCGCTGCGCAGGGTTTCGGCAATCGTTGTGGCCGAGGCAGCCAGCACGTTATCTTGTGTGCGTTGTGTCGCTTCGCGCGCAAGCCACGTCACCATGACCCAACTGAGAACCGACAAAAGGGCGGCCACCGCCGCCAGCAGCAGCGTCAGGCGTCTGCCGATGGACCGGCTTTCAATCATTCCCGCCGGTCTCTATCCGGTAGCCATGGCCACGCACGGTTTCAATGCGCAGACCAATGTCAGCAGTTCTGCGGCGCAGGCGGCCCACATATACCTCGATTGCGTTTTCGGTAACCGTCGTGTCGTATGTAAACAAGCGGTCCATAAGGTGCGATTTTGACAGGATTTGGCCGGGGTGGCGGGCAAAAACTTCCAAAAGGCGGATTTCACGGCTGCGCAATTCCAGAATATCATCGCCGCGCCGCAAAGTGCCCCTGAGCAGATCGAAAGACAGTGGACCAAGAGTGATTTCGTTGCGCGCCATCCCGCCCCGCCTGCGCAGAACCGCGCGGCAGCGTGCCTCGAGTTCGGAAAAATCAAAGGGTTTGGTAATGTAATCGTCAGCCCCTTGATCCAGCGCGCCCACGCGGTCGGACACTTGGCTGCGGGCGGTCAGCACGATCACCGGAGTTTCAAGGTGTGCACGACTGCGTGCAAGAAACTCGCGCCCGTCGCCGTCAGGCAGCATCACATCCAGCAAGATCAGGTCATAACTGGCAGCGGCAAGACAGTCTTCGGCATCTGCCAGCGTCGGCGCATGGTCAATGGCGTGGCCGTCCAGTGCCAGCCGCTTTAGAACGGCCTCAGCAAGTTCGGTGTTGTCTTCGACCAAGAGATAACGCACCCGATCCTCCCTGTGTTCCCACACAATGACTGGCCCTTTTGCGGTGTCAGGGTTCTGTCAGCTTTGCATGCTAGCATTACCTATGGGCGGCGGAGGTCCGCCTGTCAAATGGGAGGAATACCAATGAACACCTATGGGTGGACACGCCGTGCGTTGATCGCAGCGGCAACAGCAAGCTTTGCAATGACAGGAATGGCCAAGGCCGACGGACACCAAATGATGGAATCCGTACACTTTCTGATCCCCGGCGGCGCCGGTGGTGGCTGGGACGGCACGGCGCGCGGCACCGGTGAGGCGCTGATGAATTCGGGGCTTGTGGGCAATGCGACCTATGAAAACCTCTCTGGTGGTGGTGGTGGTGTGGCCATCGCAAGCCTGATTGAAAACGCGGCCAGCAGCGAAGGCACGCTGATGGTGAACTCCACGCCAATCGTGATCCGCGCCCTGACCGGCGAAATTTCCCAAAGCTTCCGTGACCTGACACTGGTCGCAGGCACTGTGGGCGACTATGCGGCGTTGGTGGTTCTGGCCGACAGCCCGATCACATCAATGGACGATGCACTGGCCATTTACCGCAAAGACCCTAACGCCCTGACCATCGGCGGCGGGTCGGTTCCCGGTGGCATGGACCACCTTGTGGCCGCGATCATCATGCAAGGCGCGGGTGAAGACCCGACGGCCTTCAACTATGTCGGCTATGACGCTGGCGGTGAAGCGATGGCCGGCCTTCTATCGGGTGAGATAAAAGCGCTGTCCACAGGCTTTTCCGAAGCCATCGCGCTGGCCGAACAGGGCGAAATCCGTATCCTGGGCGTCACCGCGCCCGAGCGTGTGCCAGCCTATGATTCCGCGCCCAGCTTTGTCGAACAGGGGATCGACGCGCAATTCGTGAACTGGCGCGGGTTCTTTGCAGCCCCTGGCCTGCCCGGGGAAAAGCTGACCGCCTATCAGGATCTGCTTGCCGCGATGATGGAAACCCCTGAATGGGAAGTGATGCGCGCGCGCATGGGGTTGGTCAACATCTTCCGTCCGGGTGACGAATTCGCCACTTTTCTCGAAGCTCAGGAAAAGCAGCTTGGCGATTTGATGCGTGAACTTGGGTTCATGTAAGCGACTGTGGCGACACAGTTGGTAACATGACATGGCGGATGCCCCGCGCCGTTCGGGGCATCCGCAGACAGCAAAACAAAACATAAAACAGGAGGGGCCGTCGATGACGCTGGATCGCTGGATCGCGCTAGCCTTTATCACGCTATGCTGCATTTATGGCTATGCCGCATTTTTTACAATGGACGACCAATTGCCGCCAATCTTGCGACGCAATCCGGTCTGGCCTTCGACCTTTCCCAAGATCTTGACGGTGCTGGGGCTGATCGCCGGTTTTGTCATCCTGTTCGGCTCCAAGCGCGCAGCGGGTGACGCCAAGAAAGACGGGGCAATCGATCTGACCCGTCTCGGCAACTACCATGTCGGGCAGGCTTTGGCGTTGATCGCCTTGATGGTTGCCTATGCCTTTACGCTGCGGCCCTTTGGGTTTGTCGGCGCGACCATCAGCTTTTTGCTGATCGGGTCGCTGGTCCTTGGCGAGCGGCGTTTTCACATCATGATCCCTGTGGCCGCGATTGCCGCCGTTTCGATCTGGTATCTGGTGCAAGAGGTGTTGGGGATTTTTCTGCGTCCCTGGCCCGCGATGTTCATGTAAAGGAACAGGGAAATGATTGAAGGTATTCTGATTGGCCTTACCACGGCCATTACCCCGTTCAACCTGATGATGGTAGTTGCGGGTTGCCTGATCGGCACGCTGATCGGCATGTTGCCCGGGCTTGGGCCGATGTCGATCATCGCGATCATGATCCCCGTGGCCATTGGCATCGGCGATCCGACATCGGCGCTGATCTTGTTGTCAGGGGTGTATTACGGGGCGATTTTCGGGGGTTCTACCTCTTCGATTCTGCTGAACGCGCCGGGGGTCGCAGGAACAGTCGCGACCGCCTTTGACGGCTATCCCCTTGCGCGCAAAGGACAGGCAGGCAAGGCATTGACCATTGCCGCCATCGCCAGCTTCGCAGGTGGCACGATCGGGGCGGTCCTCTTGATGATTTTCGCGCCCGCTCTGTCCACGGTGGCGCTGCTGTTCCACTCAGCCGAATATTTCGCGCTTATGGTGGTGGGCCTGTCGGCCATCGCGGCATTTGCCGGCACGGGTCAGGTGGCCAAAGCGCTGATGATGACGATCCTTGGTCTGATGCTGGGCACAGTAGGAGAGGGAGCACTTTCGAACACACCACGCTTCACCTTTGGCATGATGGAACTGCAATCGGGGTTTTCTTTCATCACGCTGGCCATGGCCATGTTCGCCCTGCCCGAGGCACTGTTTCTTGTCATGAACCCCAACCGTGCAGCTACTGGCGACGGCGGCAAGATCAGCGGGTTGCGCATTTCACGCGCCGAGGCCCGCAGCATCGCGCCTGTGATCGGGCGGCAATCCATTCAGGGTTTCTTTATCGGAGTCCTCCCCGGAGCCGGGGCAACGATTGCATCGTTTCTGGGCTACGCGGTGGAACGCAACATCGCCAAGGGGGCTGAACAGGAGGAGTTCGGCAAAGGGTCTCTCAAAGGAATTGCCGCACCTGAAAGCGCCAACAATGCCGCCTGCACCGGATCTTTTGTGCCACTTTTGACACTGGGCATTCCCGGGTCAGGGACCACCGCAATCCTGTTGGGTGCGCTGCTGGCGCTGAACGTCACGCCGGGACCGCGGTTGATGGTGGATGAACCGGGTGTGTTCTGGACCGTGATCATTTCAATGTACCTTGGCAATCTGGTGTTGCTGGTTCTGAACCTGCCGCTGATTCCCTATATTGCAAAGATCCTGACAATCCCGCGTACATTCCTGATCCCTTTCATCCTGTTTTTCACACTGATGGGCAGTTATCTGGGCCAGAACAATTCTACCGAATTGTTTATCCTTGTGGGCTTTGGCGTGATCGCAACATTCCTCAGGTTCGCCGACTACCCGCTGGCGCCGTTGCTGATCGGGTTCATCCTTGGCGTGATGCTGGAAAACAACTTTGCACGCGCCATGCAGCTGTATCGCGGCTTTGATTTCGTGTTGGAACGTCCGATGACGTTGGGCCTGCTGGTGCTCGCGGTGCTTCTGGTGGTCCTGCCAAGCTTCCGCTCTTACCGCGCACGAAAGCGGGCCGAGGGCGTTGCCGATGGCGACTGATGGCGGGGCAACGGCGCGCAGCATACGGCTGACCGCGGGGTCGTCCCGTTGGTGTTTCAGCCGGGTGAAGCAAGCTCATATCCGGAAGAGTACTGGCATTCCCAACAGTCTTCCATTGAGCAAACAGCCGTTACCCTGCTAAGGGAAGCAACAGGTGAAGAAAATTCGATTCCGGACATGGTGGACATAGTGTTCGGAGCATTACCGACTTTGACATTTCTGATTCACTCCTGAATTCGAAAACACCTCTTTTTGTGACCATATTGGAAAGATCGAATAAGAATGACATCCAAATCCTTCGTAAAATTTACGCGCCCGTTTACGCTTTTTCTTGCACTGCTAAGTGTGGCGGCATGTGAGAGTCCACAGGACACTGCTGCCCGCCAAGCTCAGTTTGACGGGCTGCCGCTTTCCCAAGTCATTGCCACAATTGGGGCGCCAACACAAAAGAGCAGCACATCTGCAATCTGGCAATACAATGAGACAAAAACCGATTTTGTACCCATCTACAGCTATGATCAGTTTGGGAAAGCTCGTGTTTCAGGGCAACGACAACAAACGGTCACACTCAGTTGCACGTTTCAAGCGACACTTGACAATAACCGTGTGGTCGCGAGCAGCTACGATGGAAACAGTTGCGGTCGGTTTGCGCCAAAGCTAAGCACTTAATCCCGCAGCAAGCGCGCTCAGCATCCTGAGAATTTTGGTTCACTCATCTGGGCCGTTGTCTGTCAATTAACATGCCAACCTTGAGCGCCAAAAGCCATTATACGCTCCACAGCGGTCGGGCCTTTATTTTGCAACGGAACCCGCCCCCAATACCGATATTGCCATTCATTATTTAGTTATGGCAACGCCACAATATATCCTTCATCAGCCCTCGCTTCGTTCAAGCAGAGTTTATGTACAACCCCGGCAGCAGCCTCGAGGCCATTATTGTATTTCAGTGTTAACCAGGGACTTTCCAGATTTCCAACCCGTTCAACAAATTGGGCTTGCTTCTCGCTCATGCCTTTGAGCACGGATTTTGCACCCAGCTCCTCGACACGTTTCCGGTAATGAACGGCAGCAAAGAAAAACTGCGTTTTCCCCTGGTTACTTGTACTTTGCTCGAAAAATTCCATGTTGGACGCAGAGCCCACATAGCAATCCTGAGCCAGATTTTGACCAAAATGCCGATGCACTCTGCTTCTTAAATCCACGTCACCGGAAAAATCAATATAGATCGTGGGAACAGACGGATCAATCTCTTCCAAGTCGTCATAGGTCGCCACCGTTTGATAGCACCCCAAGCTTTGAACAAAGTCTTTGTTTCTGGAGGATGTCAAACCTATCAATTTTACATCTAGTTGATCGGAAAGGCAAAATGCAGATCCATAGGCTGTCTTGCTGGACGCTCCAGAAATGATCGCATGCCTTACCTTAAAAAGGTCTCTTTCCAGAAGGTAATCCGCCAACATGTAAGAAGTCAGAAACAGTGGCCTTAGCAGCATATGATAATCGCTCATTTTGGAATTTAACCCTGTTTCATCATACTGGGTGTAATAATTGTAGGCTGCAGGCAGGTTCTGTCGATGCGTTGAGGTGTCAACAAAGCCGCGCGAGCTGCTTTTGCCCGCTCTTAACTTTAGGTGACTCGCCATAGGGTAGTAGCCAAAGTATTGCTCACCAACGGGTACGTCCTCGGCGGCACTTGCCACAACCGTACTTATACCCCAGACGGGCATATGCCCCCAAGCCTCTTCGTTTGTCGGAAAAAACTGCCAATAGTTCATCGAATCACCAAAAGCAGCGTAGGTGATATTGTTGGTCGTCAAAGCGAATTTATCAATTTTAACAATAACTTCATCGTCTTTCAGGTCGGTCGTCATTGCGAAGGTGTCTATTTTTGAATGCTCAAGCTTACCCTTTTTCGATAGGAGTCGTTGAACCTCAAGCTGCTGGGGAAGCAAGAGAGCTGTGTTGGCGGAAAAGTTGTGAGGCATGGCAATAAGCTCCCGAATATGGCGTTGATCTGCTGGCCATATTATCAAACACTATCGCCGGATGCGTTCGGATTTCAGTGGATCAATCAGCGTGATGGATTATTGGATTTCCAACAGGCTGATCCCAATATTAAGACGAAGTGTTCGGTTTATCTGGCAGATGGTCGATCTGCATGTAGCAGCGCTCGGCACATAGTATGAATATCATCCAGCCAGTTTCCCAGTTCACTATCTTTTACCTGGGCAATCAGCTTGTATCGCCTGACGCCCCAGACCATCAGAAACATTAGCCTGATCGTTTCCGGAGCGGGGCGCACGGGCAGATCTGGCCAGGAGGATACGATGTCCACCCAGATTTGGGCGAGCCTTTCGAAGGCATGGCGATGGTGTCTTTCTTCGGAAATCAGGCCTTCCCGCAACAGCATTTCATGATCAAGATAAGGAGAGTTGGGATGCTGACCCGCAGTCACTCTTATGACGTGATACAAGCGCTCTAACCAGGGCTTCCCCTCGGATGAAAGATTGTATTCACGCAACCTCACAATATCCTGCTCAATACAATTCCTGACATAACCAGACAAAAGTGCAGTGGTATTCGGAAAATATTCGTACAGTGTCCCCACCGCATACCCGGTTTCTTCAGCTATCGCACGAGTCGTTGCTGCTTCCGGCCCATCGCGGCGCCAGATACGCACAAACCCGTCATAAAGAGTGTCTACGGTAAACTGGGCGCGGCTTTGTCTGGGACGCTTGTGAGGAAGTTGCGCATGCGGATTCTTAGGCTTTTCGGCCATAGCTGATACACCGTACTTTCACTGGCCGTCCCTCGTTCATCTAACATAGCAGACGACCTGGTTCATTCCATCTGCTTTTATGTGGCTGCAACGTGTATCCGAACAATCTCCGGTCCAGACCTTGGCTGATCTCAAAAGTACCCCTCTTTGTCAGCGACGACGCATACTGCAGAGATCCGAACCAATTCCGCACGCAAGGCATTTCTCAGGCGAATGGCCTCGGAGGCGGGACCTTTGTTCTTCACTGGATACCAAAACGGCAAAATCCCGCCGTAGCGGGTTCTGGGGTATCTGGATTTGTTGAAGAGTTAGTGTTGGTTGCGGGAGGGTACAACCAGCGTTGCCGAACAACTTTGAAATGCAGGGTTTGAAAAGAGTTGCCGTCATTTCCATCAGGTCCAAGCCTAAAACTCTATGACAATCGGCGCGGTTCACGCACTGCCGGGCGCCGAACGACCGGTCGTGATCCTCTCGCCCGTCTACTCGAAACATGCGGATGGCAACTTCATCGACGAATCAGCCAGCT
This sequence comes from Pseudosulfitobacter pseudonitzschiae, assembly GCF_002222635.1. NCBI lineage: Bacteria > Pseudomonadati > Pseudomonadota > Alphaproteobacteria > Rhodobacterales > Roseobacteraceae > Pseudosulfitobacter > Pseudosulfitobacter pseudonitzschiae. Next base: position 146,740 of record NZ_CP022417.1, read on the forward strand.
TGCTCAACGTCACTGCACGCCAAGATCGGGGAGCTGGCGGTGGCCACCCCACCCCAAGCACCGGCCGTGCTGTTGGGAGGCGTTGGGCCGCTCCCGGTCCCCCCTCTCTCGCGAGCTAACTTGGACCCCGGGGAGTGAATGCAGAAAGCAGAGGCTGGACACGCGGCAGGCCGAAAAGATTCATTGCCTCAGGCTAGAAACACCCGCCATACTCTAAGAAACTTGATCTACCTGGTATTACCTATTGTTTTCGCTCCCGACTTGGCTCCGTCCAAAGCCACAGAACATTGACCAGCCTAAGGCCACTCAATTGGCCGAGACCGACCTCGCGGCTGCGCCCAAGGTCGGGACCAATATCGACCGGCCTGTCATTGACCTCTACCGGCCGCACATCACGTCTGGCGATTGCCTGATCGTGACTGGCTATCAGGACTTCCTTTCTTCGCTCGCCGTCCTGATGAAAGAGGTCAAGGAGCTAAAAGACCCTGACACAGACCCAGACATCCGCATTCGGATATCATTCGGTATCGATACGGGGAACTCTCGACGTTTGGCAAAACCGAGACCTGTAACTGAAGAAATGAAGCTCTATTGGCTGGAAAAGTCCGGCCTGCAGGTCGAGGATGACGATGACCTGCTCGCTGTGCTTGCAAAGCGCGCGATCCAAACTCGCAAGATTGAGCTTCGCGTCTTTGACCCCGTGCTGGCCCAGTCCCGCCTGGGGATCAACGGGGATCGTCGGATGCATTCCAAGATTGTGAGTTCGCCAATAGGCGCGGTGGCTGGCTCGGCGAACTTCTCACGCTCAGGGCTGTACAGCAATATTGAATATGCAGATGGGCTCGACGCTGGAACGCATGAGCTCCAGCTTGAGCGCACCAGTGCGGCTGAGCAGATTTGGGACGTTTCGACCGACTGGACTGCTGAAGCGCTCGAGATCCTCGACAAGCTGATAAAGCCCGCCACCGCCGAAGACGCCACGGCGCGCATGATCGCGGAGCAGAAGGGCTTTGAGCCCTGGCTCACAGGCAGTCGCCAAGAAATCACCGGGCACACGCTCTATGATTACCAACAGGAGCTGACCTATGAGGCCTGCTCTATCACGTATGATAACGGTATAGCCTTCGTAGAGGCGCCTACAGGCTCGGGTAAAACCGAAATCGGATGCCACCTCGCCGAGGCCTTATCGGAAACCTTTTCTCGGGTCATTCCACGCTCTCCTGTGCACGGTGTCGCCAGGAAGAACGCGGCTGTCATCGCGCCGCCGAAGGTCATCCCGAGCTGGGAAAAGCACTCCACGAACTCTTTGGAGGCCATACCAAACACTAGTCTTTCGAAGAAGCGCCTGAGAGGAGCTGGCGACGACAACGAGACCGGTCTGAGACTAGATCAGTTCGGTATACTTATCATCGACGAAAGCCATACGGTTACGCCCGGCTTCGAACAGGCATCCCAGATGGCTGCAGCGGTCGAACTCGCACCACCAAGCTGGAATGTCTGCTTGTCTGCCACGCTGCTGGGCAATCGTGACGTGGACTGGCTTACCCATATGCAAGAAAAGCGCGCCTCTATCTTCATGACCCCAAACTACATACAGGCCATGGGTGAGCTGTTTGACCGCGAAATGCAAAGTTCGCCTGACATTTTCGATCAGAAAGCACCACTTGCTGTCTTATCCGAACCGGAAACGGCTCTTTCACGGCAGGCCCGCACGGAACTCTCTGAGCTGATTTCGCCTTTTCTGGCGCGCCGCCAGCGCCGATGCATTGGCGAGGACGAGGATCGCTCCAAGCATGGCTACCCCAAGCTTGCCAATCATGGGCGACCCAAAACGCTGAAGCTCACGAAACCTCAGAGGGCACGCCTCGACGAAATCTTGGCACTGTGTAATGATCTCGCACCCGGCGGGCGGGTTACGGCAGTCGAGAAGAGCCGTTTCGGCCACGTCAAAACGCAGCAGAGTACTCAGGACCAGCTCCATATCCGAAACCTGCTGAACATACTTCGAGTGAACGCAGCGCAGGCAGCTTGGGAGATGTCCCACGGCGTTATCGGGAAATGGCTGCGGGAATTTGAGCAAGGCTCCAAGAAGGGGCGTAGAGCGCCGCACCCAGGTCAGTCCGATATGTTCGGTCTGCTTGGCGTCGACGCGCTGGCGGCACCCGAGAAGTGTGACGCTCTAGCCCAAAAGCTCAACTCGCGTTCGCTACGCGAGGTTGACGAAAAGCGGTACGAAGCCTGCCACCGCATCCAGCAACAGATGGACCGGGTTGTTTTCCTCGCAGAGCGCACAGACACGCTCGAAATCTTCGCTGAAGCGCTGTCACGCCGCGGTCACCACACGAACTTCGTTGTTGGTAACCAGACGAAGGGTGATGAGAGGGCAGTCAAGGCCATCTTTGGCAACGGACCGGATGGCTTTCGACGGATCACGCACGGCAAGTCTGTCGAGTCCTACTTTCGTCCTGGCGGGAGGAACGCCCCGGAAGGGCCAGCATCGGTCTTTTTAACCTACAAGATGGCCGAGGGTATCAACCTTCAGTCAGCCGATACGCTTGTTCTGCTTGGGGTGACGTCGAACCTCAAGGAACTCATCCAAGGATTGGGGCGCATCGACCGCATCGACAGTCAATTTGGGGTTGTGAACTATCACCTTGTCGATATTCCGGTTGGTCAGTTTGCGTCAGATGAGAAGGTGACCAACCGCATCGAGAACTATCGAACACTTGCTGGTGAAGAACTAATTGACGCTGTGCAGGAGGATGGCTCAGACGACACCGAAGTAATTTTGGAAAGCGTGACCAGATACCTCGGATCGGCCAGGCGCTTGCGAGACAACAACTTCCACGACGTTCTAGCTCGGACGAAAGAGACGATCTCTCCGGAGCGTTACAGGCTCATCCGTAAGGCAAAAATCGAAGGCACCTGGGGCGCTGAATTAGCTCTCTTGTCCGCTAGAGAGAGCTTCACCGCGCTGCATCTGAAGGGCGTCGACAAGCCGACCAACTTCTTCCCTCCGCGTTTGCTGCTGCTACATGCTTCTGAGACTGGCCTGACTTTGGAGCGAGGTCAGCTGGCCTGCGCAAAGACCCTTGATTCAGCATACGAGCGGACCAGAAGCCTGGGCATGGAACAGACCAGGATGACAGAGGAGGATCTGGCAAGCGCGCTTGAGACCGTCTCTGGCCAACTTGGAGTGCTTACGGAATGGGACCTACGCCCAGCACGCGTTGAAAGCTTGATGAAAGCATGTGCTGAGTTCATGAGCCGGCGGGGTGACAAGAACCACGATGATCGAGAGCTGTTCGGGCACCTATCCCTCCCCGCCATCGAAATGATCTGTGAGTCTTGGAGCAGGCTGCTCGATCCCTTCTGGGAGCAAGCCAAGCAAGAGGTGCGGGACAGCTTCGCCTACGAGGACCTGCCGAAGGGATACATCGCGATCCAAGCAATTCTGCAGAAGCTTGAAAATGACGTTCGACACGCTGACGAGGTACACCAAAAGATGTCCAAGGTGATCGAGGAAGCAGAGCTTCTGTCGAGGGATCATGAACCAGAGATCGGGCGGCGGGTTTCGGTGGTCTTCTTTTCGACCGGAGCGGGCGAACACTAAAGCAGCCGACTTTTAACCTGAGACATATCCGGCAGCCTTAAAGTAGTTCCAGCATTCTTCTGGCGAGAATAGATCGCAGATTTCTGTGAGGGCGTGGAACATATCTGTGAATGTTCGAGCGCCGATCCTGCGCAGGTGTGCTTTGAGTTTGGAGAACGCCATTTCAATTGGGTTCAGGTCGGGGCTGTAGGGCGGCAGGAACAGGAACCAGCATCCGGCTTCGCGCATGGCTTTGGCAGCGGCGGCATTCTTGTGCGTGGCAAGATTGTCCAGGATGACAACAGTGCCTGGTTCCAGCTCTGGCACCAGCACTTGTTCGACGTAGGCGGCAAAGGCTTCGCCATCCATCGCGCCTTTGATGACCCATGGCGCGAGCAAGGCATCGGCACTGAGACCCGCGATGAAGGTCTGTGTGCCCCAACTGCCGAAAGGGGCATCCATGACGAGGCGTTCGCCGCGCTGCGACCATCCGCGCTGTCGAGTCAGGTTGGTTTTGACCGAAGTTTCGTCAATGAATAGTATGTGTCGCACAAATCCACCTTAGACGAGGCTTCTAGCGCACCTTGATTTGATTTGGCGACGAAAGGATGATCTGCGGCTTTCCCTTGTACAGTTTTAACGTTCCACTGATCGCAACGGTTTTGCCTTCCAGCGCGTGAACTCCGGAAAAGTGACTGGCACTATTCCGAAAAATAACGCCGTAGAAGATGTGGTTTGGATATCGCCCGCCAAAATTGATAAATATTGTGCCACCGCTGCTGCTCGACACCTGACTAACCACACCCTCGACGGTCATCTCTTGACCAATATACTGTGGCGCATCGCTTGCTGAGATTGTTTCGGCTTGGGCCGGAACAGCAAGAAGGAGCGCGACCATAGCGACAGATAGAAAATTGATTACGTGGCGCATAAAATTCCAAACATAATGAAGTGTTTTTCTAGATTATTTTCAGATTTTGGCAGCTTTATGACCAAAAGGTCATTTTCCGGAAGGTACGTGAATGTGCTGCGTAATGGAGCATTAAACTCATTCAATTGCGCTGGTGACGTGATCGGCCCGAAGCCGACGTTCAAGCCATCAGTCCACGCTGCAGCGCAGCTTTCGGATAGCGGACGTTCGTGCATATCGGAGTCCAGCTTCGATCTTCATTCTATCGCCAATGCAGTGGCAACCACAGTAAGGACATCCTCACCGCCAGCCACGGTGATTGGGAACCCTTTGACATCAAGCACCTTACTCTTCAATGAGATTTGCAGCTTTCCGTCGACAGCCTGCAAGTCGAACATCCCTGCAAGCTCGGGAGTTACGGATCTAGCAATCGCATTCAGATTGGTGGCGCCTTGCCCGGCCCGAATTTTCGCGAGCGCGGGTGCACATATTGCCAGAAGAACTTCTTGTAGTGCTTCAGCCTCTACAATTTTTTCGGCGGCAGAAGCGAATTGCAAGCATCGTACAACATCTTCGTAAATCCTTCGTACCTGTTCAGAGTCCGCAGCAGCGAGGCCAGCAGCTTCAACAGCCGCAACCTCAGGCTTTGATGCCGCACCTTCCTCGGCGTTGAATGCAAAATAGCTCTCAATAGCGCCTTTTCGAAGCACAAAGCAGCCCTCTGCTTCCAGTAGACTGAGTAACGTTTCCAAGCGCCGTTTGATCGACTCCCATTGTTCTCCGTGATCCAACGAGCGGACTTCTTCATCCGAAAGGATAAATATAGTAGAAAAAGCAGACCTTCTCTGGGCCTTTCTTTGAGCGTCACCTTGTCCGTGCTCGCGTTCGATCCAATAGGGATGCTTTGCTGCTTCTGCCTCGATAGAAGCCCAGTTGGCATCAGTCATTTGGCAAAAGTCATTATAGACTTGGCTGGCCAATTCAGTCGCAGACCCCGCACCAAGGCTAGCAGCAGCAATGTTAGCGCTTTGGGAATTCAATATGAAATGCGCCAACTCTAGATTGTCGGTTAGAGCATCCGCGTCAGCTAGGATTACTGGTCTCTTTCCCATCATGCGGAACAGCTTACATACGATGGCAAACTGACCCTTACCGATAACTGGCAAGACTTGGGAGCCACCGGCCTCCAACTGAAGGTCTAGTTTACGGGCAACACTTGAACCGACGATGACATCTGAAGGACCTTCAACAAGCAGAGGTGACGAAGCAAACAATGCTAGTTTGTGCTCCTGTCCCATTCGGCCAAGTAAAGCTGCAATTTTCCTGCTTTGAAGTTCGCCCGCATCCGCAGGTATTTGAGTCGGATTCTCTGAAATCTCTGAAACGAATACTAAATTAAGTAGATCTGAGGGTTTGCTGAGTTCGATAAACTCAGTTGAGTGCGTGCAAAGAACGATGATCTTCTTGTTGGTTTCAGCTTCCGGCCAGCCCGAAACGGATATTATCTCCTGAAGCAGAAATGCTTGCAATTGAGGGTGCAACGACACCTCTGGCTCATCGAGGAGGAGCGCGCCCACATCATCATCATAGATCATCGCCAACAGGCCCACTAAGTGCAGAAGACCTGACGCCTCCCGTCCAGATGAATAGGCGGCGCTGTCACCATGTAGAAAAAACACCTTAATGGCTCCAGCATCCCAGCGAATTTCGATGTCCCGCTTGAAAAGCTTCCGTAAGCGTTCCTTGACCTTTATTAATATGTCAGGCCGGGCAGCAAGTGTCTGAAATGCGCCGTTCAACGTTTCGGTTTGGTGACGCCGCGCTTGCTCTCGCTTTCCACCATATACCGCCTCGTCGTATCGGGGCTGACCACTCCGCTGACCATCATAATCGGATCGGTAGCTTTCCAATATTCCAATCCGGCCTGCTGAAACGAAGCTCACCTTTTTTCCTGAAATGGCTTGCTGCAACGATTGCTTCATTCCACGCATTAACTGAGTCTTCCCAGAACCATTTGGACCAAGAATGACCGTCATGCCCGAATGAAGAGTAACCGTTTTCGCGACATTTCCGCTGGACAGCGTGATATTTGAAGTAATTTCGATCGGAAAACTCAATTAAATTGCTCCATCCAAATAGGGCTTGTTAAGATATGTCGCGTTTATCGCTAGATGAAGATGAATTCGGAATCCAGTAAACAAATATTATGTACGCTCCTGCGAATCATGTGCCCGCTTCTTTTCTAGTGGAACCATGACTGCGCATCCGCAGCGAACGGCAGCTCTCCGCCGATTTTGTGGAAAAACTAACGTTTGCGAGCGCAGAAATGGCTGTTCCAAATGCCGCGCGAGCGCCTTTCCTGTCAGGCTTTTCGCGTTTGCTGCGGTGCGGGAAAGATCTTGGCCAGTTTCCGGAGGTTCTGGGCGGTTGCGGCGAGGAGGAATTCGTCATTTGCGCCGCATGGACCACGTAATCGCAGTCGGCCTAAGCCAAGGATGCGTTTGAGGTGGGCAAATAGCATCTCGACCTTTTTTCGGAGCTTCATCGAGATGTCGTATTGGCGGGTCTTGGCGATGTCGCGGGCGACTTGGCGGGCGTCTTCATGCTCTTCGCGGGTGATCTTGCGCGCCTCGGCGTTGGGGCAGCATTTGGCTTTGGATGGGCACGCCTGGCAGACGTCCTTCAATGCGCGGTAACGGGCTGTGCCATTGCCGGTTGGTCCCCGGTTCGGGTCCGAGTAGTTGCGGCGGAACTGCTTCAGCTCATGGCCCTCGGGGCAGATATATTGGTCGTTCTCGGCGTCCCACTCGAACTCTGCCCGCGTCCAAGTGCCGTCGTTGCGTCCGGACTTGTCTATAACCGGGATGTGCGGCGCGATCTTGCGATCGACCAGCCAGCCCAGCATCGGTCCGGTGCCGTAAGCCGTATCTGCAATCAGCCGTTCGGGATGCAGACCGAACCTGGCCTTCACCCGCTTCAGCATGGTCTTGGTCGATCCGACCTCGGCCTGCCGGATCGACCTTGTGGCTTCTACATCGACAATCACGCCATGATCCGTGTCGATCAGGTAGTTGTCGGAATAGCTGAAGAAAGCGGGCCCCTTGCGCGCGGCGGTCCACTGGCTGGCCGGGTCGGAATGCGAGGTGAACTTGGGCTGGACCTCGCTGGCCGCACCGAATGCTGCCTCGTCCAGCGTGTCGAGATACTCCCGAACCGCGCGGGGAGCGTCAGCCGGATCAATCCGCGCCGCGTCCCAGTCGTCCTTCGGCGTCGAGTTCTGCTTGTTGGCATCCGCCTCGATCAGGCTGGCGTCGATGGCCATGCGTTGGCCACTGACCAGACCCTCCGCGATGCAGCGCGCGACAGTCGTCTCGAACAGGTGTCGCAGAAGTTCGCTGTCGCGGAAACGCCCATGTCGGTTCTTTGAAAACGTCGAATGATCCGGGACCCGGTCACTCAGGTCAAGCCGGCAGAACCAGCGATACGCGAGGTTCAGATGCACCTCTTCGCACAGCCGCCGTTCGGACCGGATGCCGAAGCAATACCCCACTAAAGCGTCCTGCCTTTAACCTGCGACATATCCGGCAGCCGTGAAGTAATTCCAGCACTCGTCGGGAGAGTAGAGGTCGCAGATCTCGGCGATTGCGTTGAACATGTCGGTGAATGTTCGCGCTCCGATCCGGCGCAGGTGTGCTTTGAGCTTTGAGAACGCCATTTCGATGGGGTTGAGGTCGGGACTGTAGGGCGGCAAGAACAGGAACCAGCACCCTGCCTTGCGCAATGCTTTTTCCGCTTCGGCATTCTTGTGCGTGGCGAGATTGTCCAGAATGACGACGGTTCCGGGTGAGAGTTCCGGCACCAGCACCTTTTCAACGTAAGCGGCGAAGGCCGCGCCATCCATGGCCCCTTTGATCACCCAGGGGGCGATCATCGCGTCGGCACTCAGTCCGGCTATGAAGGTCTGGGTGCCCCATGAGCCGAAGGGGGTGTCCATAATCAGGCGGTTGCCGCAAGGGGCCCATCCCCGCTGCCGCGTCAGGTTCGTCTTCACGGATGTTTCGTCAATAAAGACAACGCGTTCCGGGTGCTTCGATACGGCTGGGAGGCGCTGCTTGAACCAGTCTTCGCGCTGTCGCCTTACCTTGGCACGGCGGCGTTCGGTGGCGACCAGCGATTTTTTTTATACGTATAGCCCAGCTTGCGAAGGAACTTACCGATGGCGTTGGGGTGCGCCTGAACACTCGTTGCGTCAAACAGGGCTGCACTCAGCTCGGGCATCGTGATGTCTCCATCTTGCTCGATGATTTCAGCAAAGAAGCTCCGATGCGGGTCCAGCTTGCCCCGGCCTTTTGGTCGGCCCTGCGGAGCTGCCTCTGCCCGGCCGGTCCGCCGGATCGCAAGCGCCCACCGCGCTCCCGTGGCGGGCGAGAGTTTCAAGCGCAATGCCGCCGCGCGACCGCTTAACCCTTCCTCAATGTATCGCTGAAACCGCGCCCGAAGCGCGTCTGGCAAAGGTGCTGACATGATCCATCCTCCCAAACAGGATGAATCACAGTTGAAGCATCAAGGGAATCCCTTTTGATTCAAGTTTTGCGTCGGACGCTTTAGTACATTGTAATGTATATTGTATTTTGGTTGCGGGAGTAGGATTTGAACCTACGACCTTCAGGTTATGAGCCTGACGAGCTACCGGGCTGCTCCATCCCGCGCCAGATGGTTTGAGGGATCGTTTAGAGAGATACGCATTCGGAGGTTTTACTAGGTTTGGCAATGACCTACTCTCCCACGTCTTAAGACGCAGTACCATCGGCGCTACAGCACTTAACTGCCAGGTTCGGGATGGGGCTGGGTGTTTTGCTTGCGCTATGATCACCAAACCAAGAAAAACCTCTGAATGTCCAAGTCATGTACGACTGTATTATGTGTATGCTTTTGATTGTCTTTCGATGCGGTCATTCACGGTTTTCACTGTGAAGTCTTGCTTCTACTGGATCAAATCAAGCCTATCGAGCAATTAGTACCAGTCAACTGAACGCCTTACAGCGCTTACATCTCTGGCCTATCGACGAGGTGGTCTACCTCGGCTCTCAGGGATACCTTGTTTTGAGGGGGGCTTCCCGCTTAGATGCCTTCAGCGGTTATCCTGTCCGATCATAGCTACCCAGCACTGCCGTTGGCACGACAACTGGTCCACCAGTGGATCGTTCACCCCGGTCCTCTCGTACTAGGGGCAACTCCTCTCAAGTATCCTACACCCACGGAAGATAGGGACCGAACTGTCTCACGACGTTCTAAACCCAGCTCACGTACCTCTTTAAACGGCGAACAGCCGTACCCTTGGGACCTGCTCCAGCCCCAGGATGAGATGAGCCGACATCGAGGTGCCAAACACTGCCGTCGATATGGACTCTTGGGCAGTATCAGCCTGTTATCCCCGGCGTACCTTTTATCCGTTGAGCGATGGCCCTCCCACTTGGGACCACCGGATCACTATGGCCGTCTTTCGACTCTGCTCGACTTGTCAGTCTCGCAGTCAGGCTGGCTTCTGCCATTGCACTCAACGAGCGATTTCCGACCGCTCTGAGCCAACCTTCGCGCGCCTCCGTTACGCTTTAGGAGGCGACCGCCCCAGTCAAACTACCCGCCACACAGGGTCCCGGATCCGGATAACGGACCGCGGTTAGACAACAAGCGAGGCAAGGGTGGTATCTCAAGGGTGGCTCCACAAGGACTAGCGTCCCTGCTTCAAAGCCTACCACCTATCCTGCACATGCCTGACCTATTGCCAGTGTGAAGCTGTAGTAAAGGTGCACGGGGTCTTTCCGTCTAACCGCGGGAAACCTGCATCTTGACAGGTAATTCAATTTCGCTGAGTCTATGTTGGAGACAGCGGGGAAGTCGTTACGCCATTCGTGCAGGTCGGAACTTACCCGACAAGGAATTTCGCTACCTTAGGACCGTTATAGTTACGGCCGCCGTTTACCTGGGCTTCAATTCAGAGCTCTCACCCCTCCTTTTAACCTTCAGGCACCGGGCAGGCGTCAGACCCTATACGTCGTCTTACGACTTCGCAGAGCCCTGTGTTTTTAATAAACAGTCGCCACCCCCTGGTTTGTGCCCCCAGCCTCTAGTTGCCTAGAAACTGGGCCTCCTTCTCGCGAACTTACGGAGGTATTTTGCCGAGTTCCTTCAACATAGTTCTCTCAAGCGCCTTGGTATTCTCTACCAGTCCACCTGTGTCGGTTTAGGGTACGATCTAGCGATGGAGCTATTTCCAGGAACCTCTAAGCAGCCCATTCAATCCGATAAGGATGAACTACCTTCGAGATCCGTCACTTCCATCTGGCCCAGGAATATTAACCTGGTTCCCATCGACTACGCCTTTCGGCCTCGCCTTAGGGGTCGGCTTACCCTGCTCAGATTAGCTTTAAGCAGGAACCCTTGGACTTTCGGCGAGGGAGTCTCTCACTCCCTTTGTCGCTACTCATGTCATCATTCTCACTAGTGATCTCTCCACCGGATCGCTCACGCGCCGGCTTCACAGAAAACTCCGCGTCTCCAATCGCCCCGAAGGGCTTAAGGAGACATGGAATTATGTCACACTACGCTCTGCTACCATGCACTATGTGCATCCTAAGCTTCGGCTCATGGCTTGAGCCCCGTTACATCTTCGCCGCAGGACAACTTGATTAGACCAGTGAGCTGTTACGCTATCTTTAAAAGATGGCTGCTTCTAAGCCAACTTCCTGGTTGTTTTGGTCGTCCCACCTGCTTTCCCACTTAGCCATGAATTAGGGGCCTTAGCTGTAGGTCAGGGTTGTTTCCCTCTTCACGACGGACGTTAGCATTCGCCGTGTGTCTGCCATCTAGTACTCCCCGGTATTCGGAGTTTGGTTAGGATCAGTAAGCCTGTGGGGCCCCATTACCCATCCAGTGCTCTACCCCCGGGGGTATTCGGATGACGCTCTACCTAAATAGATTTCGCAGAGAACCAGCTATCTCCGAGTTTGATTGGCCTTTCACCCCTAGGCACAACTCATCCCGACCTTTTTCAACAGGTGTGGGTTCGGACCTCCAGTAAGTGTTACCTTACCTTCATCCTGGTCATGCCTAGATCACTCGGTTTCGGGTCTGATCCCACGAACTCGACGCCCTATTAAGACTCGCTTTCGCTGCGCCTACACCTAACGGCTTAAGCTTGCTCGTGAGACCAAGTCGATGACCCATTATACAAAAGGTACGCTGTCAGGCCTCAAGGGCCCTCCAACTGATTGTAGGCGTTCGGTTTCAGGTACTGTTTCACTCCCCTCGTCGGGGTGCTTTTCACCTTTCCCTCACGGTACTGGTTCACTATCGGTCAGTAAGGAGTACTTAGCCTTCGAAGGTGGTCCTCCGATCTTCAGACAGAATTTCACGTGTTCCGCCCTACTTAATACGTCCTATCGTGCTTCATATACGGGACTGTCACCCACTATGGTTGGCCTTTCCAGACCATTCTATTCACATTCAAGGCTCGGCTGGTCCCCGTTCGCTCGCCGCTACTAGGGGAGTATCAATTGATTTCCTTTCCTCCGGGTACTTAGATGTTTCAGTTCCCCGGGTTTGCTTTTCTAAACCTATGTATTCAGTCTAGAAATACCTGGTTTACCGTATTATTAGCCACCCCGAAGGGTAGTAATAACACAGTATCAGGTGGGTTGCCCCATTCAGAAATTCATGGATCAAAGCTTATTCTCAGCTCCCCATGACTTATCGCAGAGTATCACGTCTTTCATCGCCTCTTACTGCCAAGGCATTCACCAAACGCCCTTTTCGCGCTTGATTTGATCCAGAAAAAGAAAGACTTGAAGCCAACCTGCAACCTTGCGGCCACAAGAAGACGTCGCATCAAACACGACCGGGCAGCTGGTAACTAAACCCGATCTTCTTCTGGGATCAAAAGTATACTTTTTCCCGCCAGCATGTTTGTGCATGCTGACAATGAACGGCTCTTGAGTGTTCACCATCCGTGCAGGAAGTGAACAGAACCGTTCTGGTTAGTGTACTTGACTTGGACAACACGTTCTTTTCAGCTGGCAGACGCTTGGGGGACCGAGGAAACAGTCCATGCAAACGCTCGCTTGAACCAAAAGGCCCAAGCACCAAACTGAGATCATCCAAATACTTATGGTGATCAAACAGTGTTGATTATGTATCTCTCTATACGATGTCAATTCGTCTGCAGAACAGAAGCTTGCGCTTCGTCCGAGAACAGACGTTCGAACATTCACAGAATGCTCGAAGATATGTTCTACTAAGTAATGGTCTTCTGATTGCTGCTGCGTAGCAATTCCCAGACCTACGTCCCTTTCTTCGAAAGAGACTTGGTGGAGCCTAGGAGGATCGAACTCCTGACCTCCTGAATGCAAATCAGGCGCTCTCCCAGCTGAGCTAAGGCCCCATCTAACCCCTTGCGGGATACTGGTGGGTCGAGGAGGACTTGAACCTCCGACCTCACGCTTATCAGGCGTGCGCTCTAACCACCTGAGCTACCGACCCGGTTTTCATTTTGCGTGCAAAACAAAACCCGTGTGCGACAGGGTATTGCGAAGCAATGCCCGTAAGCAGCACTCAGTGGTTATGTCACCTGACAGCTGCCGGTAACGGCTGCTGCCGCGTTTTCCTGAAGAGATATGAGGACGGCTCGGTCCGAAGGGTCATCTTGCGATGCCCTAAATATGGACAGCTTTGTTTGCTGTCCTGCTAAGTGTTTCACGAGCTTTATGCGCTACCGCTTCGCTACTTGAGCGCGTTGGCATCACTTAAAATCTGCTAGAAACATCCTTAGAAAGGAGGTGATCCAGCCGCAGGTTCCCCTACGGCTACCTTGTTACGACTTCACCCCAGTCGCTGATCCTACCGTGGTCCGCTGCCTCCTCGAAAGGTTGGCGCACGGCCGTCGGGTAGAACCAACTCCCATGGTGTGACGGGCGGTGTGTACAAGGCCCGGGAACGTATTCACCGCGTCATGCTGTTACGCGATTACTAGCGATTCCGACTTCATGGGGTCGAGTTGCAGACCCCAATCCGAACTGAGACATCTTTTGGGGATTAACCCACTGTAGATGCCATTGTAGCACGTGTGTAGCCCAACCCGTAAGGGCCATGAGGACTTGACGTCATCCACACCTTCCTCCCGCTTATCACGGGCAGTTTCTTTAGAGTGCCCAGCCGAACTGCTGGCAACTAAAGATGTGGGTTGCGCTCGTTGCCGGACTTAACCGAACATCTCACGACACGAGCTGACGACAGCCATGCAGCACCTGTGCACTGGTCCCGAAGGAAAGTCCCATCTCTGGGATTGTCCAGGCATGTCAAGGGTTGGTAAGGTTCTGCGCGTTGCTTCGAATTAAACCACATGCTCCACCGCTTGTGCGGGCCCCCGTCAATTCCTTTGAGTTTTAATCTTGCGACCGTACTCCCCAGGCGGAATGCTTAATCCGTTAGGTGTGTCACCGAACAGTATACTGCCCGACGACTGGCATTCATCGTTTACGGTGTGGACTACCAGGGTATCTAATCCTGTTTGCTCCCCACACTTTCGCACCTCAGCGTCAGTATCGAGCCAGTGAGCCGCCTTCGCCACTGGTGTTCCTCCGAATATCTACGAATTTCACCTCTACACTCGGAATTCCACTCACCTCTCTCGAACTCAAGACCAGGAGTTTTGGAGGCAGTTCCAGGGTTGAGCCCTGGGATTTCACCCCCAACTTTCTGATCCGCCTACGTGCGCTTTACGCCCAGTAATTCCGAACAACGCTAACCCCCTCCGTATTACCGCGGCTGCTGGCACGGAGTTAGCCGGGGTTTCTTTACCAGGTACTGTCATTATCATCCCTGGCGAAAGTGCTTTACGACCCTAAGGCCTTCATCACACACGCGGCATGGCTAGATCAGGCTTGCGCCCATTGTCTAAGATTCCCCACTGCTGCCTCCCGTAGGAGTCTGGGCCGTGTCTCAGTCCCAGTGTTGCTGATCATCCTCTAAAACCAGCTAAAGATCGTAGACTTGGTAGGCCATTACCCCACCAACTATCTAATCTTACGCGGGCTGATCCTTCTCCGATAAATCTTTCCCCCGAAGGGCGTATATGGTATTACTCTCAGTTTCCCGAGGCTATTCCATAGAGAAGGGTACATTCCCACGCGTTACTAACCCGTCCGCCGCTCGCCCCGAAGGGTGCGCTCGACTTGCATGTGTTAGGCCTGCCGCCAGCGTTCGTTCTGAGCCAGGATCAAACTCTCAAGTTGAAAAGCAATTGCTTGCTTATCCTTGACGTCGAACCTCTGCACATCGACCTGCATCACTTACTGAATGATACAGGCGTCTTTTCTGTTTGTTGTGCTTTCAGTTACCAAAGTAACCGAAGGCCGTCCAAACAGTGAAGCTGACACTCTATAATCGGTAGCGAGCCTAAACCCATTCCCTAAGAGCGCGATATACAGACGTTGATCCATCGAATGAACCAAACCGCCCACATATCTCTTCAGATATTATCAATTTCAAAGAGCGTAGAGACAAAAACAAACCGTGATGCGCCCTAACTTCTTGGCGCGCCCCGCCTGCTCTATCTCTGTTTTTCGTTCCGCCTCAAAACCACCGCGTCTCCGCTCCGGCCTCTCTGGCGCCCCGCCGATGCATCACTGCGCCGCCGGTGAAGGGGGTTCTAAGTCTAACACCCAAAACCCGCAACCCCTTTTTTTAACATTATGAACGTTTTCTGAAGGCTTACGAATTATCGTTTATAAACAAGGACGTAGCGTAGATTAAATTGGTGAACCTGTTCGGGGTCACCGGCCAGCCACCGCAAAATCCGCTGCGATTTCACCAAATCGGGCCTTAAATCCTGATTCACCGCCCGACTCTGGGCCGAGTCTGCACAGAGTCGCGGGCGATTTTGCCGGATTCGCGGGAATCGCCCTCCCCTGCCCCGTCCGGCTGCACTGCGCCGGTTTTTTGTTGCATATATATAGTCGGCCGGTCTCAGGCTTTGGGCAGGCGGGTTTCCACGATCCGCGCATAGATCGACGCGCCCACCGGCAAAATCGCGTCATCCAGCACAAAGGCAGGGTTTCGCAGGTTCACATCAATCTCCACGCCATAGGCCCGCAGTTTCTCTGCCACGATACCCGAGGTGCGCACCTTCTCGAATCCCCGGTCAGCTTTTGCCGATCGCCACCTCGATCAACGCCAGTCCGCGCTTGGCCGTCACATGGGCCTGTGCCTCGGCCAGTGCCGCCTCGAACCCGTCCGCATCGCTGACATGGCGCGCCCATGCACGACTGGCCTCGGCCACCTTCACAAAATCGGGGCTGGGAGACAGATCGGTCAGCGGCACCGCATTGGCGCGCGCCGCATGGCCGTCGGGGTAAATATCAACAACCGAACTGCGCACCGCCCCCCATTCGGCATTGTTCAGCACAATCACAATCAGCGAAAGCCCCAGCGCCTCGGCGATCTGGTGGCAGGCGACAGGATTGGCAAACATATACGAACCGTCGCCCATCGTCGCGATCACGGTCTTGTCTGGCTGCGCCAGCGCAAACCCCATCGCCGCCGGAAATCCCCAGCCAAGCCCCCCCGCATGTGGCCCGTCAAACCAGCTTTGATGCCGCGCAAGCTGCATGAACGGCAACTGGCAGCCCAGTTCGGAAAACACCGCCGCATCCACGCCCGCAATACTTCGGGCCAATGCGTGACTGATCCAGCTTTTTGTCAGCGCCGCCCCGTCGCGGGTGGCAAGTGCGGCATCAAACCGCTTGCGCTGCTCTTGCCCGTGCGCCTTGGCACAGGTCTTGGCACGCTGGGTCACGCGGTCCGCCTGCGCGTCCCACAACAGATCAAGCGCGGCCTCCAGCGCCAGTATGGCCGGTGCAACCTCGCTCGTCACGCCCAGATCACAGCGGAAATTCCGTACACCCGAACGTTCTTGCAACGGGCGTGGGCCAATCTGGAT
The DNA here is from genome assembly GCF_002222635.1 of Pseudosulfitobacter pseudonitzschiae. NCBI lineage: Bacteria > Pseudomonadati > Pseudomonadota > Alphaproteobacteria > Rhodobacterales > Roseobacteraceae > Pseudosulfitobacter > Pseudosulfitobacter pseudonitzschiae. The sequence goes on from NZ_CP022417.1 coordinate 163,237, forward strand.
GACCAGCGCGTCGTCCAGCGGCTCAACCTGATTTGGCGACCACGGTGCCAGCACATCAAGACACAGAACCACATCCGCCCGTTCCAGCAAGGCACGCGGATCCGGCCCCGCCGCCATCGGGTGCGTCGTCGGCAGCGCCAGCTCTACCGCCCAATATTGGCAGACCGGAATACCCCACCGCGCGGCCAGTCGCGACAGCGCATCAAAGGCAGCGGCACTGCCCGCCCCGTGCTGGGCAAAAATCACCGGATGCGTCGCATTGGCCAGAACCTCGGCCACCTGTGCCATCTGGGTATCGACCACTTGCACTTGCACACCCGCCATCTGCGGTCGTCGCGCAGCCCCTTTGGCGGGGATCGTCTCGCTTAACACTTCGCGCGGCAGGCTGACATAAACGGGCCCTTTGGGCGTGGATGTCGCAATGCCGTGGGCGCGGTCCATCACATCAAAAATCTGCTCGGGAAAGCGCAGCTCGTAATCCCATTTGCAGGCCTCGCGGATCAGGCTCGACTGGTCCAGCATTTCTTGACCCCAGCCAATCGGCACCGTCCGCGCGCCCAACCGGCCCTTTTCCACCGTCGGCGTGCGCCCCGACATCAGCAACATCGGGATATTGTCGCAGGCCGCATTGATCGCGCCCATCGCCGCGTTGGCCAGCCCGACATTGGTATGCACCATCACCGCCTGTGGCCGCCCCGTGGCCAAAGTATAGCCATGTGCCATCGCAACGGCGGCACTTTCAAAGGGTACGGTCACAGTCTCGGGCAGGGCGATGCCAGCCGCCTCGGCCTCTGACAGCCCCTCGATCACCGGCGGAAAGTCGGTGCCGGAATTGGCAAATATATAGTCCACGCCCAGGGTCGCCATCCGCGACAAAAGGGCGGCGCCTGCGGTCATGGTGCTGGTATCGTCGGTCATAGTGGTCTTTCTGGGTCACAGGTTAAGGCAGCGCACGATCTGTAGCTTATATATTAATATTTACAAAGCAGCATTTCGGGCGGCGCAGGTCGGGCAAGGCCCCTGCCCTAGCCGACCTGGCACAGGTTTCGCGGCGAAACCTCAGGGTTTTTCCAAAAGATGCTGCAACTCGACCATCACGGAATCAATCAGATCAGACGTCACCGCCCGCCCCGACAACCGGATCAGATAGCCCCGCGTATCCTCATCCCGCTGCAAGGTGATCCCGCTCGACAGGGTCAGCGTCCGCTTGTCCTGCCATCCGGACGACGGCAATTTCGCCGAAGGCCGCCCACCCCGCCGCGTGTCCTTGGGCTTGTCGTCAAATTCGTCCAGCGCCAGCTTCAGCAACTCTGCCTCGCTGGCCGCCGTCGCCGGATCTTCCGAGGCCAGAACCTCGCGCAGCCGCCCTTCGCCGCCCTGCCGCAACACCTGCGCCAGCCGCAGCCCTTCTTTTTCTTTCAGGGTCTCGGGAAATTTCAGCATGTCCCCCAGCTCTTCAAAGATCAGAGCAAAGGACCGGATCTTGCTTCGCTTCGCTTTGGACGCCGAAGGGAACAACGCGTTCACCGCCTCTTCGACGTTGATGAACGACCCCTGTTGCACCGCGATCACAACGATCCGGCCCCGTTCAAAATGGCTGAGCGAGGCGCGAATTTCGTTCTCTTCGATCATCGCGGCAAAGGCCCCGCCCATCTGGTCGGGGTCACGCAGAATGGCGCGGATGGTGGCGTGTTTTTCCTGCTCGGTCAGATCATACAAATGCTGCACCGCCTTGAGACGGCGATAGCCGGACAGCACGCCGAATCTGGGCCCGTCAGGCTGTGGATCTGGCAGGGCAAAAACCTCGATCGGCAGCCGCAATCCGTTCAGCGCAATGGAATCCTGAAGTTCGGTCATTTCTTCCGCGATCAGCACTGTGCGGTCGCGGATCATCGCGTCGGCTTGAATCTGGGCCAGCGGAATTTCGAGGATCACCAGCCCCTTTTCCCGCGCCGTTCGCATCGCCTGCGCGTCCGACATATCGCGGGCCTGTGCGCCTGCCACCATCGCATCGGTGCTGTCTGCCGCGACCTGCGCGATGGGCGCGCCCGATTTCCGGGGCGAGGTTTCGCGGCGAAACTCCTCTTCGATCCTACTCAGATCATCGGTGCTGGGTGCCTCCAGCCGTCTACGCTTTGCCATCTTCATGCCCCTCCATCTGCATGTCGCGCCACCAGGTCCCAAGAAGGATTTCCTTGATCTCGGCCCAAGTCCGGTCAAACGTCTCGCGCCCCCGAACATAGGTGTCGCGATTAAACTCGCGGTAGTCTGCCTCGTAAATACCGTTCACCTGTTCGCCGGCCTGCCCGACCATCGCGGTCAGTTCCTGCCGATAGGTGGTCATAAAGTCGCCAAAATAGGCCTGAATCACATTCGCTAGATCGGTCTGCTGGGCCGCGTCAAAACGGGTGATCAGGGCGCGTACGGCGTCCCATTCGAATTTCATCTCGGGCATCCCGTCCTGACGACGCAGGCGGTTTTCGCCCTCTTCGATGCTGGCGAAGGTGGAATAGAGCATGTCGAAAAACCGGCCCGTGGAATCAAATTCCAGAAACGACGCCCCCAGCGGCACCAGAAGGATGTCAGCGGCGGACAGGGCGTTGATGGTCAGATAACCAAGCGCAGGGGGCGTATCGAGCAGGATGATGTCGTAGTCCTTTAGTATCTCGTCAGATTGCAGCGCGTTGGTCAGCGCATCCCACAGCGGCCATGACCGCAACTGCATCCGCCAGACCGGCACCTGAAATTCGGCCCAGTACAGGTTGAGCTGCGCGCCGATCAGATCAATGTTCGGCCAGTGGGTCGGCTGGATCAGGTTTCGCGGCGAAACCTCGAGGCTTTCGGTTAAGGTTTCGTCAAGCGGCAGTTCGGTGCTGCCTGCCGCACGACGGTTCGCATTCTCGGCCTGAACGTGGCGGGCATAGTCGCGGGCCAGCAGGGGAAAGGCGGTTTGCCATTCGTCTTCGACCTTGCCGCCCATAATCGAGGTCATGGAGCCCTGACTGTCGAGGTCGATCACCAGCACGCGATAGCCGTCAAGTGCGGCAGACATGGCCAGATGCGCGGCGGTGCTGGTTTTGCCTACGCCGCCCTTGAAATTGGCGACGGCGATGACCTTGGCGGGCTGGCCCTTGGGGCGGAAGGATTTGTATTGTTTGGATGCCGATCCTTCGCTGGCAAAGTGTTCGCGTAAGGCAAGCACTTCTTCAAGGGTGAACCACTTGGAATTGCCTTCGCCGGTGCCTTGGGGCAGATCCGCGTGGGCTTTTAACACACGGCGCAAATGGGCGGGCGCGATGTCGAGCAGATAGCGGCAGACTTCCCATGTCGAGAATTTGCGCAGCCGTTTGCGCCCGTCGGGGGAATATCCGCGCTTGGCCAGATCGTCGCGACCCTTGGCTGCGAATGTCGCCGCTTTTGCGAATCGCAGCGTGTCGATAGGGTCGGAGAGACGCGATGCTGCCGCTGCCGGATCAATGTTGAAATAGGGGGGTGGGGTCGGCTTGCCTGAATTTGTCATGAACCCTCGGATGTATGCAAGTTTGCGCGATGTTACACATATCATCGCACATCACCGGCCCGAAGTGAATCGTAACTTTGCCGCCAAGGCTTTGTCCCTATAAATCAAGAAAAGAACGGCACAGATAGTTGTAGAATCTTTTAGATATTTAGAATCTTTACCCTAGAATAACTCTTTGGTTTCAGTCTGATGACGGGATTTGGGTGCCCGAATACGGGATCAAGCGGACCTGAAAACAGGTCCAAGGGTACCCGCATACGGGATTAAGGGGAGCGATTCGCGGGTTTTGGGGTATCCGACCACGGTATTGGCCTGTTTAGGGTCACATATGCGGGAATCGCCCGGCGTCCATATAGGGCAAGGCCCGTAAACGGGTACCTATAGACTGTGGCGGACCAAGGGAACCCGTCGCAGCTAAGGTATCCAGAAAGGGCTTGTCGATGGGTACTGTTACGGGCGATAGTGTGGCAGGCGGCACAAGAAGGAATCAAACCTTTGGCCATACGAGCAGGTAGAACCGAAGACATCCCCCGTGACCAACTGACCGGTGCATTGCGGCGCGGGGCGGTGAAAAAGCATGTGGCGGCAATTCATGTGTCGGGCAAGCTGACCCTTTTGCAGCGCAAGCTGTCGAATGTGTTGTTGCTGAACGCCTATGATACGCTGACAGACCAGCAGACCCATCTGATTGATGCGCGGACGCTGTGCATGATGATCGGGTACAATTCCAACGACATGGACACGCTAAAACAGTCTCTACGCGGGCTGGCAGAGACGGTGGCCGAATGGGATATGCTGGACGATAAGGGACAGCAGGAATGGGGCGTGTCCAGTTTGCTGAGCTATGCCAAGCTGAAGGCGGGGGTTTGTGAATATGCCTATTCGCCCGCTTTGGCAGCCAAGCTGAACGATCCCAAGGTTTTTGCGCTGATCAATCTGAACATCCAGCGGCGGTTCACCAGCGGTCATGCGCTGGCGCTGTACGAGAACTGTTACCGGTTCGTGCGCACCAAAAGCACCGGGTGGTGGTCGCTGGATCTGTTCCGGCGTCTGATGGGGGTGGACGACAGCCCCTATTATCAAAGCTACAAACATCTGAACGCCAAGATCATCAAACCCAGCGTGGCCGAGGTGAACAAAACATCGAACATTGTGGTGACGCCCGAAGTGCGCAAGCGCGGGCGCGAGGTGGTCGAGATACGGTTTCACATTGCCGAGAATCCGCAGCTGGCGATCCTTGATCTGGACGACGGCGAAGGGCTGCGCAACACGCCGGTTTACGCCAAGTTGCGCGAACTGGGGGTCAGTGACCGTCTGGCGCGGCAATGGGTGACGGAACACGGCGCGGTGCATGTGAGCGAAAAGCTGGACTATGTGGCGGGGCAGGGGGGCGTGCAAAATCCGGTCAGCTATCTGACGGCGGCCTTGCGCGACGATTATAAGGCGACGGCTGCGGATGCGCCGCGCCCTGTCACCAGCGAACGCGGGGTCAAACTGGCGCGGGTGCGGGATCTGGCGGGCGCACGCACACCAACGCAGCGCGACGCGGACAAGCGGTTGTTTCTGGCGCAGTTGGAGAGTGCCGCGGCACGCGATGATTTCGAGCGGCACGGCTGGATGTCTGCGCTGAACTATCACGCGATCGTGGCGTTCTGGGCAGAGATGGTTCCGGAAGATTAAAGCCCCGCCGCTTTGGTCAGGTTCACGCGAAACCGGTCGCGGCGGCGTTGATACCGGCGGGTCATTTCCGCCGAGGCATGGCCAAGCTGTTTTTGCACATAGCGTTCGTCGACCTCGGCCCCCGAGGCCAGACCGGCGCGCAGGCTGTGGCCCGAAAACAGCGCCAGCCGTTCGCGTTCGGGCAGGTCGCTGCGAATTCCGGCAGCCAGCACGGTTTGTTTGATCAGTCGGGCGACGTGTTTGTCACCAAGCCGGTCGGGGCGGGCGGTTTTGCCGTTGCGGGACGTGCGCACAAAGACGGGGCCAAAGTCGATCTTGGCGAAGTGCAGCCATTGTTCCAGCGCATGAACGGGGCAGGTCTGGTCGGACGAGCCGCGCCCGATTTCAACCTCGCGCCAGCCGGTTTTGGCGTTGAGGGTGAGCAGCGCGCCCTGATCAAGGATTTCGATCCAGCCGCCGGAATCGGGTGTGTCATCCTTGGCCACATCAAGGCTGACGATTTCAGAACGGCGCAGGCCGCCTGCGTAACCGATAAGCAGAATTGCACGGTCGCGCAGGCCGCGCAGGTCAAAGGGCAGGGTGGCGATCATTGCGATGATGTCGTCGCGCAGGATGGCGTGTTTTTGCACCGGCGGGCGGGCGTGTTTGCGTTTAATTCCGGCAAGCACCGAGGCGATGTGGCGGTCTGTTCGGTTCAGGGAGAGACCGCGTTGGGCGTAATTCCAGCCCAACCCCGACAGTCTGCGTTCGATGGTCGAGACGCTGAGGGCAGGGGTGTTGCCGGTGGGGGCGGCAAGGTCGGTGAGGTAGAGGCCGATGAGTTCGGGCGCGGGGGGCAGGGGGTCTGTTCCCTTGAGGCGGCACCAGCGGGTGAAGTGGGCCCAATCCTTGGTATAGGCTTTGCGGGTATTTTCGGACAGCGCGGCCTGAGCATAGGTGCGGGCGGTGTCCACCAGCCGGTCAAGGGTGCCGGAGCCTGCGACGTGGTCGGGCAGGGCAAGCGATGTGTCGGTGTGGGGCGGGAGTTTGGCCATTGTCGTTCTTGTTCCATTAGTGGACTCTAACGTGTTAATATCATGACATTCACGTTCTTGTTTCATTTCCGGATTATAGTTTCATATATCGGACATATGACACCTTTTTGTTGATTTTGACCATGGTGGATCGCTCAGACTTCAACGCCGTCGACGATGCCGCTTGGGAACATGCAGTTGCGCGAGAGGCGGTGATCCGACGGCTGGCGAGCACGGCTACCCCGAACCGCACCGAATTCCTCAAGGCCTGCCGAGACCTTGGTCTCAAGCGATCCCGTCTTTACGAATTGATCCGTGCTTATAAGGCGCGCCCGGTCACCAGCTCACTGCTGATGGCTTCCGCCGGATCGCCATCGGGCAGTCGACGGCTGCCGGACGAGATTGAGGCGGTGATTTCAGGGGCGATTGAGGACTTCTTCAAATCACGCCAGAAGCCCAGCATAAATGCCCTGCAAAAGGAGGTACGCAGGCGGTGCAGTCAGCGGGGTCTGCGCGCGCCGTGCTGGACGACGTTGCGGGATCGTGTGGCGGCACTGGATCCAGCAGAGCTCACCGCTGCGCGTGAGGGCGCTAAGGCCTCTCGCCAGCGCCACCGCCCGGTGCCGGGCAGCTATCAGGTTGAACGGGCCTATGAGGTGGTTCAAATCGATCACACGCTGGTGGATGTCATCGTTGTGGACCGGGTTCATCGGGAGCCTTTGCAACGGCCCTGGCTGACGCTCGCCATCGACGTCGCCAGCCGCATGGTGGCGGGGTTTTATCTGACGCTGGAGCCGCCGTCGGCCTTGTCGGTGGCACTGGCCATTCAGCACCTGGTGCAGCCCAAATTCGACTGGTTGGAGGCCCTGGATATCGACGCGGATTGGCCCGCGGAGGGTTTGCCGGAGACCATACACGTCGACAATGCCAAGGAATTCCGCTCGAAGGCTATGAAGCGGGGTGCGGAAGAGCACGGAATTTCGCTGCAGTACCGGCCGATCGGTGCGCCGCACTACGGTGGTCACATCGAGCGTCTGATCGGCACTATGATGGGGGCGGTCCACCTGCTGCCGGGATCGACCTTCAGCAGCATCAAGGACCGTGGGGATTACGATTCCGTGGCGAAATCCGCGATGACGCTCGACGAGCTGGAGCACTGGATGGCGCTGGAAATCACCCGTTATCATGCTGAACGGCACCGCTCGCTCGGGATTCCACCAGTTGCGGCCTGGAACGAGGCCTATGGGCGTCGCGGGGCACCTTTGCGCCTGCCTTACGACCTGGTGGGGTTCCGGATCGACTTCCTGCCGAGCACGGAACGCATGGTGCGCCGCGATGGCATCCATCTCTTCGGCCTGCGGTATTGGGACGATATCCTCAGCCTCTGGGCAGGCCGGCAGGACCGGCAAATGCGGGTGGCCTACGATCCACGTGACCTTTCCACGATCTTTGTCCGGACCCCTGATGGTCAGCGCTATCCTGTCCGGTTCGCCGATCTGCGCCATCCGTCGATCACCCTTGCGGAGCATCGCCGCGCGCAGGCGATCCTGCGCGAGCGCGGACGCGCGCTTGAGGACGAAGTGCTCATATTCGAGGTGATCGAGGAACAGCGGGCTCTGGTGGATGCGGCCACCAGCGAGACACGGGAAGCCAGGCGGTTTTCCGAACGACGGGATCGAGCGCTTGATGGGGTAAGGGCTTACGAGGCCGAGGATGCCGACCCGGAGCCGGAGGAAAACGAGAATGTGCTCAGGGACCACCCGGGTTTCTATGTTGAGGAATGGTCGTGACCGAGGACAACGCATTTGCACATCTCGATCCGGCGTACCGCCGGTTCGCGGCGCTTCCGGACGATGAGCGCATCGCCTGGATCCGGGCCGACCGCTGGATTGGATTCGAGCAGTCCGGGGCAGCCCTGGCACGTCTGGAGAATCTGCTGACCTATCCGCCGCGTGACCGGATGCCGTGCTTGTTGATCTATGGCGAAACTGGCATGGGAAAGACCAAGATCGTGCGCAAGTTCGAACGTGATCACCCGCCGAAGTTCAGCCAGGTGACCGGTGTGGACCATCGCCCGGTGGTTGTCGCGCAGGTGCCATCAGAACCGATCGAGCGCGATCTCTACCGCGAACTCATGGCCAGCATGGGTGCGCCGGCCATGGTGGGCGGTACGCTCGCCCGCGAGAAGGATATCTGCCGGTCGCTGTTGCGGACCGTGGGCGCGAAGATGATCATTCTCGACGAGGTGAACGGCATGCTGGCCGGTACCTTTCGGCAGCAGCGCATCTTTCTCAATGCGATCCGGTTTCTGGCCAATGATCTGCGAATTCCATTGGTTTGTGCCGGGACGGATCTGGCCCGCCAGGCCTTGCTGACCGATGCACAACTGGCCGAGCGGTTCGAAGCGTTTCATCTCAAGCCCTGGCAAAACGATGCCGCCTTCGCCGGGCTCCTGAAAAGCTTCGAGCGCATCCTGCCCTTGCGCAGCGCCTCCGATCTGATCAGCGGGGAGGCCCGAGAGCGGATTCATAAGCAGACCTCCGGTGTAACGGCGCGCATCTTCCGCCTGATCGAGACGGCGACGGAAGATGCCGTCCAATCGGGCAAAGAACGCCTCGACGCGCATAGTTTCGGCGACAATCTGGTGCTGCCGCTGGTCTCGATGACCCAGACGGTTCGGCGGCGGGGAAAGCGCGTGCCGCAACGGGTCGGGGCATGACGGCCTCGGTCCGACTGCCCGTCGCGCCACGTCTGTTCGCGGACGAACTGCTTTCGTCCTGGATGGCGCGGGTGTCGGCCCGCTACGGCTCCGAGCCCCTTGAACTGACGGTGTACCTGGCGGGGCAGGGGAGGCCTACTGAAGGCCTGCGGCAGGTCGACGATGTGGCGCCGGACATGGGGTTACTCAGGCTATGGGCAAAGGCCTGCAGGATCGATCCGGCGCGGCTCCGACACAGGTCTCTGGCTTCCCGCTATCCCGATCGGCCGCGGGACTGGTTCCTGAACGAGACCGTTCCGGTTTGTCTTGCCTGCTTCGATGCGGATGTCGCTGCTGGTCGTGATGCCTATCTGCGGGCGGATTGGCGATTGGCGGAGCAGGTGGTTTGCCCGGCTCATCGGAACATACATCTTGATCGCTGCCCCGATTGTCGCGGCCGGCTGCGGCCTTCCTTTCGCATGCTGAACGACTTGCTACGCCCCTTCTGTCGTAAGTGCGATGCCGTTCTGACCAGCAGGGGAGCGGGAGGCGGAAGCCCCTCGGAAGAGAGTTTTGCTGCGGGGGTCCTCGATCTCCAGCGTCAGATCAGTAGGATCGTCAGAGCTGATCCGAGTCGTCTTGATTGTCTCGAGCATGCAGTTCGCACCATCTGGGCACCGCTCGACCGGGGCGGCGCGGCCCGACCGGTTCTCGCGCTCTGGTACGACGAACCGGGATGGAACTGCCCGTATAACGCCCGCGCGGCCGTGGGCAGCCTCGCGCCGCTCCAACACTTGCCGGTCCGTTGGCGTGCTCTGACACTGGTGATCTTGCACGACCTCTTCGGCGCAAAACTCGTGCCCGGCGCGAACCTGCCGGAGGCAGCCCGCATCCTGTTCAGACGTGCGGCACCTATGCCGTGGCTGGCGCAAAGTCGAGATGCGCGGAACCGCAAAGGAAAGCGCACGATTGACGCCAGCGCAGAACGAGTCCACAGATTGAGCAAGAGGCCCGTCCACCGATTAAATGGAAATTCCCTCGACGAGAGAGGCGATTTCGGCCGAATCCACCCATGAAACTAAAACGACATTGAACTGTTTTTCAGCGTAGCTTTTTACGTCCGATAAGGCAAACTTATTGGACATAATGGAGAATGGTAAGGGGCGGCGGTTTTCGGGACGTAATGCTCCACAAAGCGCCGCGTCGGAGGCGGTGTCGGAATGTGGCAGGCCAACCCGCCACCATCTCTGGCGATTTGGCCACCTGACCCGAACCGCGCATTTGTGACTGGCAGGAGGACGATCACGAGGCTGGCTGAGGGAGGAATACCAGCTCCTTCCAAATGAATTCTCCCACGCTGTGGACTTTGCTGCCGCGCGTACCAACCTATGAGGCATGATGAATCGCCGCTCATTCCTGCTTGCGACTGCCGCACCGCTTGCGGTGCCGCATGTCCTTCGCGCCCAATCGGATGATCTGGCGGCAGCTGTCCAGAACCTGTCGCAGCTGCATTCCCTTCAGATCCGGCGCGGCAATGACCTGATCTTTGCCAAGGCGCCGCGTGGTCCGGGGCTGGATCGGCCAGCGAACATCAAGTCCTGTTCCAAGAGCATCGTTGCCCTGCTTTTGGGGGTCGCGATCGACCGGGACGAAGTGCGATCAGTGAGCGCTACGATTGGCGAGGTGGCACCCGGCATTCTGCCAGCCGATGCCACGCCCGGTGCGGCCGATATCTCGATGGAGGATCTGGTGACGCTGCGGGCAGGGCTTGAGCGGACCTCGGGCGCGAATTACGGGGCTTGGGTGAATTCGCGCGACTGGCTTTCCGATGCGTTGAGCAGACCGATGGTCGCCGAACCTGGAGGCCGGATGCTGTATTCCACAGGCTCGACCCACATCCTGGGTGCAGCGCTGGCAGAGGCGAACGGACTGAGCCTTTTGGCGCAAGCGCGCGCACGGATCGGCGATCCGATGGGTATGGAGATTCCCGCCTGGACGCGCGACCCGCAGGGCTATTACCTGGGCGGAAATGAGATGGCGCTGCGCCCGACCGCGATGCTGGATATCGCGACGATGGTGCGGGACGGCGGCGCGTTCAATGGAGTGCAGGTTGTGCCGAAGCCCTGGATCGAGGCGTCGCTTCGGCCCCGCGCGCGGTCGCCCTGGTCGGGGCTGTCGTATGGCTATGGCTGGTTCCTGTCCCCTTCGGGCTATGTGCTTGCAAGGGGCTATGGCGGACAGATCATCGCAGCGCATCGCGAGAAGAATCTTGCCGTGGCGATCACGTCCGATCCAACCTTGCCCGCCCGGACAGAAGGGTATTTCGGCGATCTGATGACGTTGCTGGACGAAACGATCCTTGGTCTGGCGTGAGGCCGGATAAAGGAAAGGCCGTACCGTTCGGAACCTCGTGATTGCATTGGGTCGTATCGGCAGACCGTTTCATACGCAGGATCGTATAAATGCGTTATATACGTTTTGGCGTATAAGCGCCATTTACCCGCTATAGCGCATATGGACATTTTATGCGCTGTGGCGTAGTCGGGTCATATGGATGAACTGGCACGCACATCACGGCAACTTGGGAACATCATCTTGCGCGAACGCAAGAAGCGTGGCTGGACGCAGGCGATGCTGGCCGAGCGGGCAGGGCTGAGGCAGGCGACAGTCTCCACAATCGAGATCGGAGAGACCTCGTCAAAGCTGCCATCCATCCTTGCTGTCATGGCGGCATTGGATCTGGAATTGAGGGTTGGTCTGCGCACGAAAGGCAGCGACAAGACCATCGAGGACATCTTCTGATGGGGCGCCTACCGGCCCATGCACCTCTTCGCGTGTACCTGAACAATCGACGGGTCGGGACCCTGATCCGCGAAGCCAACGGCGCAATTGCATTCAAATATGACGACGACTGGCTGCGTTGGGCGCACAGCTTTCCGATTTCGCTGTCACTGCCGTTGCGCGAAACATCCTATAGGGGCGAGCCGGTTTCCGTGGTGTTCGAAAACCTGCTCCCGGATTCCGACAGGCTGCGCCGGCTGGTTGCAGAGCGGGTAGGGGCCCGTGGCACGGATGCATACAGCATGCTTTCGAAAATCGGGCATGACTGCGTGGGCGCCCTGCAATTTGTCGCGGGCGATGGCGATGCGCCCGATGCCAGTGGTGAGATCACGGGGGAAGCGGTAGACGCAGACGCCATCGAAAGGATACTTCAAGGGCTTGGTCGCGCGCCCCTCGGGCTTGCCCCTGATGACGCGTTCCGAATTTCCATCGCCGGAGCCCAGGAAAAGACAGCGCTTTTGTTGAAGGACGGGCAGTGGTTCAAACCCCATGGCACGACCCCCACGACGCACATCATCAAGACGCAGATCGGAGAGCTGCCGGGCGGTATTGATCTGTCGGACAGCGTGGAGAACGAATACTACTGCCTGAAACTGGTCGCGGCATTCGGGTTGGCCACGAACGAGGCCAGGATCGAGACTTTCGGCAGGACAAAGGCGCTTGTCATCGAGCGTTTTGATCGCAGGTGGACCAAGACCGGACGCCTGCTGAGGTTGCCGCAAGAGGATATCTGCCAGGCCCGATCCGTGCCGCCGACGCTTAAATATCAAAACGAGGGCGGGCCAGGGATGGTTGACGTCCTTAACCTGCTTGAAGGCAGCGATACACCGGGCGCGGACCAGGAGACGTTTTTGAAGGCGCAGGTCATTTTCTGGCTCATCGGAGCAACGGATGGCCATGCAAAGAACTTCAGCGTGTTCCTGAGCCCCGGAGGCAGCTACCGGATGACGCCGCTTTATGACATACTGACCGCGCAGCCTGCACTGAACGCGGGCCTTGTCCGGCGCAGCCAGATGAAGATGGCGATGTCCGCAGGCGACAACAGACACTACCGTTTCGATCAGATCCACGGGCGCCATTTCGTGCAGACGGCCATGCGTGCGGGTCTGTCTAGGAAGCGTGCCATGCAGATCATCGAAACAGTTGCAGAGCGGGCCCAGTCCGCGCTGGATGTGACCGCCGCGACTCTGCCTACCGGGTTCCCCGAGGCGCTTGTGGCCAGCGTAGACGATGCCGTCATCCAGCGGTTGCGCGCGTTGGATATGACAGCCGAGCGCACGTAGCATTTCGTCAAATAGCGTGGGGCTGACCTCTGCCCGCGACGTATCCCAATGTGACCGCGGCCAACAGACCGTTGCCCGAAAGAGAGAGGTGGTTCTAGATTTTAGACCAGTTTGCAGCCTTGCTAAGATGGATCAGGGTTTCATTTAGGCTGCCAATCTCATCGGTTCTGTTTGGCTCGCATAGGTTTCATCTGGGGTCAATATACCGTGCGTCGAGTGAGGCCGTTCAGCGTTGTAGTAGGCCAGCCAATTGCTGATCCCCATCCGCATCTGTGAACCCGTCTCAAAGGCATTCAGATAGGCGCGGGGGCCGACAGCCCCACGCCGCGATTGCGGTTGACTTGCCAGACCTTACCACAGGTCGCCTCGCTGTCCTGCGCAATATTGGCGCGCGTCCAGCTCGTTGCCTGCAAGGTCCTGCCCCGGCTAGGGGACGGGGCAGGGATGGAGGGCTCTGATCACGAAGGTTCGGAGATCCCCGCGCTTGCGCGGCGATCACACTGGCAGGGGGGATTCGGGGCTTGCCCGAACGCCCCCTGCATCCCTGGGCCGCGCCTTTGGCGCGTCCGTCTAGGGGACCGCCGGTCCCCCACCGCAACAAGAAAATGCTGCGCATCCTGCGGGGCCGTGTCCTCGCCTTCGGCTGCGGGCCGCACCACCCCCTTGTCTGCTTGATTTTCCCATTGCGGCGGTTCCCCCCCGGCCCTCGCCGGGAGGCAGGATTTCAGGAGAGGGGCGCGCTTCGCGCTTCCTCGCCAGAAACCCCGCCCCAATTTTCGGCACCAGACCGGTAGGGCATCACCACAAGGAGGCCAGATATGGCTGACAAATTCGATCTTTACGCCCACGTCACCGACAGCATCATTGCCAGCATCGAAGCAGGCACATCGTCAGGGCCATCGCTCTTTCCTTCAGTTCGATATCGGCGTGGATGTAGACCTGCGTCGTCTCGACCGATTCATGGCCCAGCCAAAGAGCAATGATTGTTCGGTCAACACCGCTCTGCAGAAGCTGCATTGCGGCGGTATGGCGCAAGACATGGGGGGTCCGGGGCAGACAGCTCCGGCACGTTCTTTGAACGTGATGCGCTTGGCGCATTTCCCCGGGCAAGGGCGCAAATGGGCAAAAGTGCTCTGGGAGCACAAATCCGGTAGTGAAGTGTTCTAATGCGGGATAGGCTAAGCGCCAGCAATGGGACACAAATTGTCATGCCTCAGAAATCCGAAGTCGCCAAAACCCGTATTTCGCCCAACAGCAAGGCCCGCTTTGAGGCGGTCGCTGCAGGGCACGGTTTGTCTCCTTCGGAGTTTCTTCGGCAATTGATTGAAACGGTTTCAGAGGACGCGGAAGTTTCCGAGACGAGGCAGACCAAAGCGAAAAGAGAGGGCAAGCTGACCGTGCGTGTCGGGAAAGATGTTAGGGCGAAGATCGAGCGCGAAGCCAAAAGCCAGGGTGTACCGCCCTCAACTTGGGCCGCGCGCATTCTGACAGCCCGAGCGCAGGCAGCACCGCAACCCATCAAAGGTGAGCGCAAAGCAATCCGTTGGGGTTTCCGGCAGCTTCGAGGCGCGACGACAAACCTGAACCAAATCGCCACCGCTATGAACCGGGACGTTTTCACCGGGGGACGCTATGCGCCGAAACGGCAGGAGCTGCACGAGTTGCGCAATACGGTTGATGGCCTTCGGGAGCTGCTGAGATTGTACGCGGCGGGACGTTTGGAATTTCAGTTGGGCGAAGAGCTGAGCCATGAGTGATTTTAAATCCGAGTTTGGCTTTCAAGACTGTTGGACCCAGCCCGGACGCCCGCGCACAGTTCGTTCTCCGGCAGCAGGGTATTTTACGACTGGTAAGAAGTCGGACTTGGGCGGCGCGGAAAAAACGGAGGCAGGGACAGGCAGTCGCGGGACAACAATCAGCGCTGCCGACAAGGCCCGCCTCTCGCGGGTTGTCAATAAAGCGCCCGAAGTCATGGTTAAGGTTTCCCGGCCTGCGAAAACTGACAAGAACGGCAACACCATCACTGTAAACAGACGTACTGAGGGAGCCAGGGTCAGCGCTCATATCGACTATATCAGCAGGAACGGCCAACTAGATGTTGAGACCAGTGACGGCGTGATCCTTACCGGCAAGGAAGCAACCGCAGGTTTATACCGTGACTGGATGCAGCGCCATGACGATGACAGAGCCAACGGCGATGCGACAGACCGCACCCGGATCACAACGAGCATATTTTTTTCAATGCCGGGGAACACCAACGCCACGGCCGTAAAGGACGCGGTTCGCGATTTGGCTCAGCAAGAGTTTGGCGGACGTCATGATTATGTGATGGCCTTGCACACTGACACAAAGCACCCGCATGTTCATTTTACGGTTCGCACCGTTGGGCATGATGGTGTGAAGCTGAATCTTCGCAAAGCCGACTTACAGCACTTGCGGGACACGTTTGCGGAAAAGCTACGGAAAAGAGGGGTAGAGGCGGAATCGACACCCCGGCATGCGCGCGGCGTAACTCGACAGGGTGCGAGAACCCCAGTCTATAAAATGCGTCAGCGCGGCATAACCCCGTATGTTGATAAGGCAAAGCAACGGGAAGTGAAGCGCGACATGCAGGACAATGGGGGCCGTCTGCCTAGCCAGCCTTGGGACGGTGCGATTGTCGAGCGCCGCAATCGTGTGATGAGAACCTATAGCGCTGCGGCGGCAGTTTTGGCGGAATCTCATGATCCAGGCGACAGGGCGCTAGGGTGGGCCGTGGCGGCGTTCTCAGGGCGATTAACAGATGTGGCGACCGAACGGGCCACAATGGTGCTTAGCGCCTCTGTGGCCCGCTCTGAAGTTCAACGCCAGCCTTTCGTTGATCGTAGCCAGGGAAAAGACCGGCCAGATGACGAAAAACGGCCCGAGCGGGGGCGCGGACCGTCAAGGGAGCGTTGAGCTGAGTGAGACGGTCAAGTGCATGAGTCCTACTTGTCGAATGCTTCAGATAGCCTCAGTGTCGGCTGCCCGGGGATATAGTAGCTCGACGCCCAGCTGACCGTCAGCGAAGAGCCGAGGGCGGCGACGGTCAGACCGCGCCGCCCCGAGACAAGTCTTGGGAGCATGAAAAATTCTCTGGCAGTTGAAGGGTGGTGGAACTCGGGGGTTGGGACGTGTCCTTAGGTGACTGTCCAGAACTGGAACAACAGGCCAGAGGCAAAGGCACCTGTCAGGGACAAGGCGATATAGAGGGCAAAGACCTGCGGCCGTGCCAGCGCCCAGACGGCCATTGCGGCAGGGATCGACGTGACGCCGCCCGCCACAAGGAAGGACATTCCGGCCCCCGGTGCCATGCCTTGACCGATCAGCCCGCCGACCAGCGGCAGGGCGGCGTAACCGTTCAGATAGGCCGGAACACCCACCAGCGTTGCAAGCGCGATCGGGGCAAGTCCCTCGCCACCGAGCGAGGCGGTCACGGTTTCAGCCGGAATCCACGCCAGCATCAGGCTTTCGAGGATAAAGGCGAGCGTCAGCCATTTGGCAAGGAACAGGGTTGTGGTCATGGCCGTCTTGCCGAACTTGGCGCGCCGCTCTGGTTCGTCCCAGAAACGCCAGACGACGGGACCGGGTGTGCGTACCTTTGATCCGCCGCAACCGCCGTTGCCGATGCCGTCACGCAGTGGATCGGCCAGCGCACCGCCTCGCGACAGGACCAGCACGACAAGCCCGCCAAAGATCCCGAGCCCGACAGCGGCCACGGTTTTGGCGATGGCGAATTCCAGACCAAGAACGCCCGTTGTCAGCACGAACATCGACGGGTCCATGATGGGCGATGCCAGCCAAAAGGCCATGACGGCAGACAAGGGCACGCCCATCGCAAGCAGTGCAGCGATCAGCGGGATCACCCCGCAAGAGCAAAAGGGCGAGACGCCCCCGGCCAGCGCGCCCAGCCCGATCATCAGAAGCGGGGCTCCGGTAAAGGCGCGGGCGATCAGGTTGTCGGCGCCGGTTGCCCCCGCCCAAGCGGCAATTGCAATCGACAGGATCAGGAAGGGCGCGGTGCCCAAAAGGGCGCGTCCGGCAAAGGTTGCGCTGTCTGTGGCCTGTGTCGGGTCGAACAGGGCCAGCGCCGCCAGAATCAGCGCCGAGGCAAGCCAGACGCGCTGGTCTTGCCAGATGTGGCGCAGCGTGGTCCGAAGGCCGGGGGAGGACAGGGTGGTGTCGGTCATAACTAAATCTCCGGAATTGTAGGTGTTTTTGGGTAAGAAAAATCGGTTTTCTGTGTCATGCGGCATCCTCGGCGGATTGTACGGTAACGCCAGAACAGCATTCAGCCGTCAGAAAAGAAAGAATGTGTCGCATGGCCGGAAAATCGACGCGGTTGAAGACCTCGCGCCCCTGTTTGTCCTGAATCACAAGGCCCGCATCCACCAAGGTTGACAGGTGATGTGCCAGGGTAGAGGGCGCAAGGCCCAAATGGGCACCGATGTCACTGACCCGAAGGCCGTCATTCCCCGCCTTGACCAGAAGGCGAAAGATCGAAAGCCGGGCGTCGTGGCCAAGGGCAGCAAGGGCTGAGGCATATGAGGTGTTTATTGTCATGGGGCTAATATAACCATATATCTAGTTTTGTAAAGGCTTCTTTTGTCATGGCATCCGGCCCGTGTTGAGAACGGGGCGGGGGCAGGTTTCTGCAGTGATTTGGATACTGTCACAAAACTGTAACGAAACTTTTGCAAAAGCATCACAGAATCTCACTAACCAACAGCCGAGGTCGAATGCTCCGGCCCTAAACGACAATCAGGAGATACCATGTCTTTTACAAAGCTTTCCGTGTCGGCGCTGGCGCTTGCCGCTGTTTCCGCCACTGCTGCTGCTGCGCGTGACGAAATCCGCATCGTCGGTTCGTCCACGGTTTTCCCATATACCCAAGCGGTTTCCGAACAGTTTGCCAACAACACAGGCAGCCCGTCGCCCATCGTTGAATCCACAGGCACCGGCGGCGGCATGCAGATTTTCTGCGGGGGCATCGGCGAAACACACCCCGACATCACCGGCGCGTCGCGCGGTATGAAACCGTCCGAGTTCGAGCTTTGCGCCCAGAACGGCGTAACCGACATCACACAAGCGAACATCGGTTCGGACGGTCTGTCGATCGCGATTTCCAGCTCGAACGAATTTGATTGGGATCTGTCGCTGGCTGAAATCTATCTGGCGCTGGCCGCTGAAGTTCCCGTTGACGGTGCGTGGGTTGCCAACCCCTACAGCATGTGGTCGGAAATCGACTCGCGTCTGCCTGCGGTCGACATCACAGTGCTTGGCCCGCCCCCGACATCCGGCACACGCGACGCGTTTGTCGAACTGGCGATGCACGCCGGTTGCGAAGAGCTGGACTATGTTGCCAATGGCGATTTCGACGGCGACTGGGTTGAAGAGAACTGCTCGCGTATGCGTACAGACGGTCCTTTCATCGAAGCCGGTGAAAACGACAACCTGATCGTTCAGCGTCTGAACTCTGACAAGAACGCGATGGGCATCTTCGGGTATTCGTTCCTGTTCGAAAACCTTGATACCCTGAAGGCTGTTAAAATCGACGCTGTCGAGCCCGATCCCGAAACAATCGCTTCTGGCGATTATCCGGTGTCGCGTCCGCTGTTCTTCTACGTCAAGAACGCGCACCGTGGCGTGATCCCCGGTTTGAACGAGTTCATCGAAGAGTACATGTCCGAAGACGCGATGGCCCCCGGTGGTTACCTGACCGAGCGCGGCATGGTTGCTTTGGGTGACGAGCGTCGCAAGACAGTTCAGGAAAACGTGCTGAACGCCGTTTCCATGGAAGCACCCGAGTAAGCGTACTCGATCTTGCCTGCCCGGGCGTAAGTCCGGGCAGATATTATTCATTAAATTGAAAGCCAAGACATGACTCTCGCGGCCTTCCTGCTTCTTTTTGCCGCCACTCTGGCCGGCTACTTCATCAACCGGCGTGCCGCACAGGCCATCCGGAACAATGGAATGCGTCTGCATTCGCTGGAAAATTTCCACGGGCTTTATTCGGCATTGACCGTGCTTGTGCCGGTGTTCGTGCTTTTGCTTCTGTGGTTGATGCTTCAGGGTCCGGTCGTGGACCGCCTTTTGATGGCAAGCCTGCCTGAGGGGACGCTGGACGGGTTGGGCACGGGGGCAGTTCAACTGATCCTTGCCGAAATCAAGTCGATCAGCCGAGGCACTATTTTTGGCACACCCGAAGACTGGAAACTGGTGGCGGCAGATCGTCTGGTTACCTATCAGGCAACCTCGACAGCGCTGATGCTGGCAGTTGTCGCGGTTCTGGTGGTCGTTTTGATGTTTGCCGCGCGCCGCCGCGTTGCTGCGGAATTCCGGGCGCGCCAGCAGGTTGAAAAGATCACCTCTGGCTTGATGATTTTTTGCGCCACAGTCGCCATCTTTACCACCATCGGGATTGTTGCCGCGTTGATGTTCGAGACGGCAAAGTTCTTTTCGATGGTTTCCTTTACCGAATTCCTGTTCGGGACAAGCTGGGAGCCGCAGATTCCCATCCGCGCTGACCAGATTGCCGCCGAAGGCGCGTTCGGTGCGGTGCCGGTGTTTCTTGGCACGATCGTGATTGCCACCGTCGCGTTGACGGTCGCCGTGCCTGTCGGGCTGTTGACCGCGATTTACCTGAACGAATTTGCACCCCACAAGGTGCGTCAGGTTATCAAACCGGTTATGGAAATCCTCGCCGGTGTTCCCACGGTTGTTTATGGCTTCTTTGCCATTCTTGTCATTGCCCCTGCCATTCGCCAGTTCGGTCAAAGCATCGGTCTGGACGTGGCGCCCAATACCGCGCTTGCGGCGGGCAGTGTGATGGGTGTGATGCTGATCCCCTTTATCTCGTCCTTTGCTGATGATGCATTGTCGGCGGTGCCGCAAAGCTTGCGGGACGGGGCGCTTGCGCTGGGAGCGACGCGGGCAGAGACGATGTTGAACGTCCTGTTTCCCGCGGCCATTCCGGGGATTGTGGGCGGTGTTCTTCTGGCTGTCAGCCGCGCCATCGGCGAGACGATGATCGTGGTGATGGCCGCAGGCCTGATCGCCAAGATGACCATCAACCCGCTGGACAGCGTTACAGCCGTTACCGTTCAGATCGTGACACTGTTGATCGGTGACACCTCGTTCGACAACCCGAAAACACTGGCAGCTTTCGCGCTTGGTATGATGCTTTTCATCGCCACGCTGCTGATCAACATCCTGGCACTGCGGATTGTCCGTAAGTACCGTGAAATCTACGATTGAGGGTCGCGCAGACATGACCGATATTACTTCCAATCAGAACGGACCCCGTCCGACCAACGCAACAACCGAGGCAGTGCGCAACAGTCTGGCGCGCCGCAATCGCAAGCAGGTCATTCTGCAAGGGTTTGGCATCGCTGCGATTTCATTTGCCATCATGATGCTTGTGATCCTGATCGGATCGCTGGTCAGTTCAGGGTATCAGGCCTTTACGCAGACGCATGTCCAGCTTGAAGTTTTTGTTGACCCCGAAGAAGTTCCGGCGTCCGGTTTGCCGCGTGGCGGTTTTGACGATGTTCTGAGCGCGTCGCTGGGCAAGTATTTTCCGGATGTCGACATGACCAGTCGGGCCGATGCCCGTGACCTGTCCATGATCCTGTCGAACGGGGCGCAATTTTCGCTGCGCGATATGGTTGTGGCTGATCCGTCGCTGATCGGGCAGACTATCACGATCAAGGTGCCGACATCGGACCCCTATGACCAGTTGGCCAAAGGGCTGGTCAAGCGTGACACTCTTGAAGCGAACCGCCGGTTGGACGATGCAGCCATCGAACGCTTTGACCGTCTGCAAGAACTGGGCATGATTTCGAAGCCGCTGAACACCGGACTTCTGACCAATGCGGACTCGCGCTTTCCGGAGCTTGCCGGTTTGAAGGGCGCAATCGTCGGGTCGTTCTGGGCGCTGCTGACGTGCTTTTTGATTTCTTTCCCTTTGGGGATCGGTGCCGCGATCTATCTTGAGGAATTCGCGCCCAAGAACAAGGTGAGCGATTTCATCGAGGTGAATATCAACAACCTTGCTGCGGTTCCGTCGGTTGTGTTTGGTTTGCTTGCCTTGGCGGTGTTTATCGGCTGGTTCGGTATGCCGCGATCTGCGCCGTTGGTCGGTGGTCTGACGCTGGCGCTGATGACCCTGCCGACAATCATCATCGCGACCCGCGCAGCACTTAAGGCGGTGCCACCGTCGATCCGCGAGGCGGCATTGGGTGTAGGCGCGTCCAAGCATCAGGTTGTGTTCCAGCACGTTCTGCCACTGGCCATGCCGGGTATCCTGACAGGCACCATCATCGGTCTTGCACAGGCTTTGGGTGAAACCGCCCCGCTTTTGCTGATCGGGATGAACGCCTTTATCACATCTGCACCGTCATCACCGTTTGACAGTGCCACAGCGCTGCCAACCCAGATCTTTATCTGGGCGGACAGCCCCGAGCGGGGCTTTGTCTCGCGTACTTCGGCAGCCATTCTGGTTTTGCTTGGCTTCTTGATCTTCATGAATGGCATCGCGATTTACCTTCGTCAAAAATTTGAACGCAAATGGTAAGCGACCCGAAAAAGGATAACGATATGAACGACATGAGAAAGATCGAACGGGACGTTAAAATGACTGACAGCAAGATTACAGCGCGGGATGTCAACGTCTATTACGCCGATACACACGCCCTTAAGAACGTCGATGTGGATATTGCGGACAAGACTGTTACGGCCTTTATCGGCCCGTCGGGGTGCGGTAAATCCACCTTTCTGCGGTGTCTGAACCGGATGAACGACACGATCGACATCTGCCGTGTTACAGGGCAAATCGAGCTGGACGGAAGCGACATCAACGCAAAATCCGTCGATCCCGTACAGTTGCGTGCGCAGGTTGGCATGGTTTTCCAAAAACCCAACCCGTTCCCAAAGTCGATCTATGACAACGTCGCATATGGCCCGCGCATTCACGGGCTGGCCAAATCAAAAGCCGACCTTGATGTGATCGTGGAAAAGTCGCTGCGTCGCGGTGCGATCTGGGATGAGGTCAAGGACCGGCTGGATCAACCCGGAACAGGGTTGTCGGGCGGACAACAACAACGTCTGTGCATTGCACGCGCTGTTGCCACCGAACCCGAAGTTCTGCTGATGGATGAGCCCTGTTCGGCGCTTGACCCGATTGCCACGGCACAGGTTGAAGAGCTGATTGATGAACTGCGCCGCGAATATTCGGTCGTCATCGTCACGCACTCGATGCAGCAAGCGGCACGGGTGAGCCAGAACACAGCGTTTTTCCACCTTGGTACGCTGGTCGAATTTAACGAAACCAACCAGATTTTCACCAATCCTCAGGATAGCCGCACTGAAAGCTATATCACTGGCCGGATCGGGTAAGGAACAGACCAATGAGCGAACAACACATCGTATCCTCGTTCGACCGTGATCTTGAAGGGATCCAAGCTGCGGTCATGAAAATGGGCGGTATCGTAGAAGTTGCCCTGTCCGAAGCAGCGACAGCGCTGAAAACGCAGGACGTCGAGCTGGCTGAAAAGGTCCGCTTGGGCGACCGGCTGGTGGATGAGCTTGATCAGAGTGTGAAAACCGATGCGGCCAGTCTGCTTGCGTTGCGGTCCCCTACGGCGGGTGACTTGCGCACGGTTTTGTCGGTGATGGAAATCAGCTCGCATCTGGAGCGTTGCGGCGATTATGCCAAGAACATCAGCAAACGCACAATCGCAATGGCCGGAAGCGTCGAAATTGACGAAACGCTGACTGCGCTTGGGCGGATGTCCAAGTTTGTCGAGGGTATGATCAAGGACGCGCTGGACGCCTATATCCACCGCGATGCGGCCAAGGCCGAAGAGATCATCGAAAGAGATATGGAAGCCGACCAGATTTATAACACTTTGTTCCGGTCGCTTTTGACGCACATGATGGAAGACCACCGCAATATCGCGGTCGGGATGCACCTGCATTTCATCGCAAAGAACATCGAGCGCGTGGGCGATCACGCAACGGGGATTGCGGAACAGACAATTTATCTGGTGACAGGTGAGATGCCTGAAGACGACCGCCCCAAGCACGATAAAACGACGATGGCATTTCACGAAAGTGATGACTGATGGCCGAAATGCAGCCTTCCGTTCTGGTGGTTGAAGACGAACTGGCGCAGCGAGAAGTGCTGGTTTACAATCTTGAGAATGATGGATTTCGCGTTATCAAGGCAGGAGACGGCAACGAAGCGCTTCTTCTGATCGAAGAAGAGCAGCCTGATATTATCTTGCTGGACTGGATGTTGCCGGGCACCTCTGGCATCGAGATTTGTCGGCAGATCAAGATGAAGCCCGCCTTGCGCGCCACGCCGGTGATCATGATTTCTGCCCGTTCCGAAGAAGTCGACAAGGTGCGCGGCCTTGAAACCGGAGCAGATGATTATGTCTGCAAGCCCTATTCGGTTCTGGAACTGCTGGCCCGCGTCAGGGCGCAGTTGCGGCGTTCGCGGCCTGCGTCGGTCGGCGAGCGGTTGATTTTTGGCGATGTCATGCTGGATGCGGAGACCCATAAGGTTTTCCGTGACGAGCACGAGCTGAAGTTGGGCCCGACGGAATTTCGGCTGCTTACGACCTTTATGGAAAAGCCGGGGCGCGTCTGGAGTCGGGAGCAATTGCTTGATCGGGTCTGGGGGCGCGAAATCTATGTCGATACCAGAACAGTCGACGTTCATATCGGACGTCTGCGCAAAGCCCTTAGTACGCACGGAGGCGACGATCTGATCCGGACGATACGCGGTGCCGGATATGCTTTGGGATGACCCCGAACTTGAAGTTGTCGAACTGACTTCAAGCAGGCGCGCACTGGCGCTTGCGTTCGGGCGGCGGGGCAGTTTGTCGGACAGGCTGCGGGACGGTTTGGATCAGGCCCGTTTCGATCTGCTTGAAGTTGATGATTTGCAGGCCTGCCTGGACAACATCGCAGCCCGTAAACCCGATGTGCTGTTGCATGATCTTGTTGTCAGCAATGCCATTTCCGATTTTCGTGAACAGGTTGACCGTTCACGCGCGACCGAAACCTTGCCTGTTCTTCCTATCATGTCGCGGGGTGAAGCCTGCCCGAATGCGCTGTCGCTTACGCCCGCCAGCAACGATGGCGAGATTTTTCTGAAGCTTAGAGCCCTTTTGCGCAGAGAGCGGCCCAGTGCGTTGAGCGGGCGCCGTGAGTCGGGTTGTTTCCAGCTTGATGAATCAGGGTTTAAAATGCACTTCCAAGACCTGTCAGCCGAGTTGAGCAAAACCGAACTGTGCGTGCTGGGCCCGTTTTTCGATTTAAAGACCAGCAGGATCGACCGCCAATCCCTTGAAAGTCTGGCCTTTGCGAACAACGGCTGGAGGACGGGAAGCCGGTCGATCGACTTTCACGTTATCCGGATGCGCAAGCGGGTGAAGGCGCAAATCGGTATTGATCCGTTGTGTGCCATTCGTGGCTTTGGATATGCGCTGGCAGATGGTTGATCCGGCCTAGGTGCCGAGGCACCCGTTCAGCTTCGCGGCATCCGGCAGGCCGCCTGCATGGACCAGCTTGCCATCGACGGTAATGCCGGGCGTCGACATGATGCCCGCCATCGCGATGGATTTTGCATCGGTGACTTTCTCGACCTCGACCTGAATGCCCAGTTTGGCGGCGGCATCCTTGATCATCTGTTCGGTGGTGGCGCAGCGCGCGCAGCCGGGGCCGTAAACCTTGACGTGTTTCATAAGAAGTCCTTTCAGAGAAGTGCGTTAAAGAGAAAGCCGGTGGCAAGGATGCCCGCCGCGACAACCGCGATGAAGATCGCAATCAGACGCCATGTCAGAACTTGTTTCAGGATGATCATTTCGGGCAGTGACAGGGCAATTACCGACATCATGAAGGCCAGCGTTGTGCCAAGGGCCGCGCCCTTGCCCAGCAGCGCCTCGACGATGGGAATGACGCCAGCGGCGTTGGTGTACATCGGCACGCCGACCACCACAGCGGCGGGAACAGACCACCACGCCTCGCCGCCCATGATCCGCAACATCATTTCTTGGGGCACATAGCCGTGGATGGCGGCACCGATACCGATGCCGACCAGCACCCAGATCCAGACTTTGCCGACGATCTCGCGGACCTGTTCCAGTCCCATTTTCAAACGGTCGACCAGCGTCAACCGTTCTTCGGGCAGGTCGCCCCCTGGCCCTGCGTTCAATTCGCGCACCCAATCCTGAAGATACCGTTCCAGCCCCATCCGACCAAGGATAAAGCCGGCGACGGTGGCGATGGTGAACCCGAAAACCAGATAGATCGTGGCGATCTTCCAGCCGACCAGACCGTAGAGCAGCCCAAGCCCTACCGGCCCCACCATCGGCCCCGCAATCAGAAAGGAAAACGTCACGCCCAGCGGAATACCCGCCGAGACAAAGCCGATGAACAGCGGCACCGAGGAACACGAACAGAAGGGTGTCAGCACACCCAAAAGGGCCGCCAAGGGATAACCGAGAATTTCACGTTTGCCCGCAAGGATTGCGCGGGATTTTTCGGGGCTGAACCAGCTGCGCAGAACACCGGTAACAAAGACGATACCGGTCAGCAGCAACAGCACCTTGGGCACGTCATAGACAAAAAATGCGATGGCCTCGCCGGTGTGGCTGTCGCGCGCTACTGGAAACAGGGCGGTTACCCATTCCGAGATCGGGATCAACTGGCCGTATAGCAGATAGAGCAGCACGCCCACGGTAGGGATGCCGACGTACCAAGCCCAGTCGGGTGCGCCACGCTGCAGGGCGGGGTCGTGTGTTTCGACGGTCATGCGACCTCCCTTTCGTAAGTGCGTTCGGCGGCCAGAATTGCTTCAATCACGGCCCTGAATTCGGGTGCAAGGTCGGGATTCTGGCGGTAGCGCACCCATTGCGCGTCGCGTCGGTCCAGCACCAGACCGGCGTCGCGCAGCACTTTCATGTGTCGTGACATCCGGCTTTGGCTGGCATCCAGCCGGTCCATCAATTCGCAAACGCAATGTTCGCCCCCCGCCCACAAAAGGGCGAGTGCAGCGCGGCGGGTCGGGTCGTAGATGGCGGTCAGAATATCTTGCATGATGCGTGCAATATGCGCCTGCCCGCATATGAGCTTTGATTTGGATCAAGATTATCGGAATGTTCGGGTGCATACGGAAGCCGCAGCGCTATTTTGACCTGAGCGCGCGCTCTTGTACGGGGAATAACCCGTCGGGCTGAAAAAGGTCGTCAGGTCGCGCGCCCCCCGCAGGGGTGGGAGGGCGCGTTGTCGAGAAGTTTATCTTCAGGGTTTTGGGTGCCCTATCGCATGATCAAGATGGGCACGCGGCAGGATCTGATCATTTCTGTCGTGGTCGACCCGATCAGCAGCGACCGGATCCGGCTGTGCCCGTAGGCGCCCATGACCAGAAGTTCGTGATCTTCCTGTGCCGTAAGCTGCGCCAGCACTTTTTCCGGTTCGCCGCTTCGAATGATGATCTCGGCGTCCAGACCACCAGCGTTCAGGGTGGCAACGGCATTGTCCATCGACTTGCGGATTTCGGGCGTCTCTTTGCCTGCAAAAACAAGGGCGACTTCGAGACCGGCAAACAGCGGGCTGCGGGCGATAAAGTCCACTGCGCTGAGCGACGACGCGGCGCCGTCAAAGGCAACCAGCACCTTTTCGATGGGTTTGAACGCCCGATTGGCGATAAAGACCGGTTTGTGGCTGGCCCGCACGACGCGTTCGAGGTTTGAACCAAGATGTTCCATCGCAAGGCCTGCGGCCTCGCCGCGTTTGCCGATAACGATCATTTCGCCGGTTTCGCCCTTGGCGGTTACCGTTTCGACCAGATCACCCTGCCTGAGACGGGTTTCCACTTCGAGGTCGCCGTCGCCCTTGATCAGCACGCTGGCGTCGTCGAGAATGGCCCGCCCGTGTTCATGGGCGAGCTTGGCCCGCGCCGCATCCAGTTCCGTCAGCTTTTTGAGAAGCTCGGTGCGCGCACCCAGCTGGATGGCCCCTGACAAGTCCTGTTTTTCGAGGCCATCGCGGCGGCCCATCACATGATAGACTTTGACCTTCCAGTTGGCTTTGCCCGCGATCCATGCCGCGTGATGGCACACGCTTTCCGAATAGGCGGAGCCGTCGACAAGGGCGATTAATGTACTCGTTGTCATGTCGTGGTCCTCCATCAGTGACCCATCAATTGATCCATCGCGCCCGGCTTGTCATGGATGGCAAGCTTGTCGACGATGGTCTCGGATGCTTTGTTCAGCCCGATAATCTCGACTTCGGCCCCTTCACGGCGGAACTTGAGCACAGCCATGTCCAGTGCCGCAACCGATGAAATGTCCCAGATATGGGCGCGGCTGACGTCGATCGTCACCTTTTCCGGTGCTTCCTTGAAGTCGAAGGCCTTCATGAAATCTTCGGAGGAGGCAAAGAAAAGCTGCCCTTCGATGGTATAGGTGCGGTGGTTTCCATCTGCCGTGATCGCCGAGCGGACACGGAAAAGCTGGGCGATTTTCCAAGCAAAGAAAATGCCTGACAACAGGACACCGACAAGAACGCCGATGGCGAGGTTGTGGGTGTAGACCACGAAAAACACCGTCGCCAA
Organism: Pseudosulfitobacter pseudonitzschiae; assembly: GCF_002222635.1. Taxonomy (NCBI): domain Bacteria; kingdom Pseudomonadati; phylum Pseudomonadota; class Alphaproteobacteria; order Rhodobacterales; family Roseobacteraceae; genus Pseudosulfitobacter; species Pseudosulfitobacter pseudonitzschiae. The sequence continues at coordinate 190,916 of NZ_CP022417.1, forward strand.
CATCACGATGGACGAGGATCGGGGGTGATCGCGCAGGTTCTTGATCGACGACCATGAAAATGTCCCGATCGAGACCATGATCATGATGGCGACCAATGCAGCCATCGGCACCATCGCGACGATATCACCGACCATCACGACCATGATCAATAGAAAGACACCGGCAGCAAAGCTGGAAAGCCGCCCGCGACCGCCGGATTTCACATTGATGATCGACTGGCCGATCATGGCACAGCCCGCCATGCCGCCGATAAAGCCAGTGGCGGTGTTGGCGATGCCCTGTCCGATACATTCCTGATTTCGATCGGATGTGGTGTCGGTCAGGTCATCGACGATCTGCTGGGTCATCAGGCTTTCCAGCAGGCCCACGACAGCAACGGCCACCGAATAGGGAAAGATGATTGCCAGCGTTTCGAAGTTCAGCGGAATGTCAGGTATCAGGAAGACCGGTAGCGTGTCGGGAAGTTCACCCATGTCACCGACTGTGCGCACATCCCAGCCCATAAGCAGGGTCAGGACCGTCAACACGATGATGGTTACCAAGGGCGACGGGACAGCCGTGGTCAGACGCGGAAAAAGATAGATGATCGTAAGACCGCCAACCACCAGCGCATAGGTCAGCATTGGTACTTTTGATGGATCGAGTTCTGGCAACTGGGCCATAAAAATCAGGATGGCGAGAGCATTCACAAAGCCGGTCATGACGGATTTCGAAACGAACCGCATGACATAGCCAAGCTTTAACAGGCCTGCGCCGATTTGCAAAAGACCCGCAAGCACGGTGGCGGCAAGCAAGTATTCCAGCCCGTGTTCTTTTACGAGGGTCACCATAAGGACAGCCGTGGCCGCTGTGGCCGCCGAAATCATGCCCGGCCGACCGCCGGTTATCGCAACGATAACGGCGATGGAGAAAGAGGCGTACAGCCCCACTTTGGGGTCCACCCCCGCGATGATGGAAAAGGCGATCGCTTCGGGAATGAGGGCGAGTGCGACCACCAGCCCAGAAAGAAGATCACCGCGAATGTTGTGCGTCCACTGACGCCGGTATTGAGAAAGAGAAATCATGAACAGTTCTGTATCCATAGGCCGCCTGCTGGTGCTTGCGGTCTTTTTTGAAGTCATCTGTTGATGGGTTGTCCGGCGGATAGGCGGCCGGAGGAGCCAGCCGGGAATCTCACCCAGCTCCGTGTTTGTTGGCCAGCCCTTAACTGCTGTTTTCTGGAAAGCCAACCTTTCCCGCGCGATTTATGATTTTCGTTGACAGGAGGGCACAGATTTAAGGCGAACCCTGATTAGTGCCTTGGGAACGGGCGGGGTTTTCGGGGGCTGGCTGCTGTCTTCGTTGGTCAGGCTGCGATGCGGTGACCGTGAATGGTGCCATTTACAACCTGTTCGACAAACGGGTCGAGCAGGACACCCACAACACTTTGGTTGAAGGCTGCCGCCTGTGGATCGGCGCGACGACCACATTCTGATCCCGCGACCAACCGGCCCTGCTTTTGACGCCAATCTGAAGGACAACACATGATAAACTTGCGAACTTCCCTTGCAGCGCTTGCTGTCACGCTTGGCAGCGCTGACAAGCGCATCTGCTTACATCACAATCTCTCATGCCCAAGGCGAAACGGTGCTGCCGGAACCGCCCGAAAAGGTGTTGGTTTTTGATCTGCAAACGCTTGATACACTGGATGCCCTTCGGGTTCCTGTTGCGGGTGGGCCGTCGGGGATATTGCCGGCGCATCAGGCCGCGTGTTCGGCAAAGAAGCCGAGGCTGCGGTGGAATTGGGCGCGCTTGACGCGGATGTGGCCAAACTGAACGCTGCTGTTGAGGACGCGCCGTGTTCTGGTTATGCTGACTACGGGCGGCCGGATGAGCGCGCATGGCCCCGGATCGCGTTTTGGCGTTGTACACTAGGAATTCGGTTTAGTGCCCGTGGCGACAGGCAGGACACGGGCAACCACGGGCAGGCGATCTCGCATGAGTTTATTCGCGAGACAAACCCAGACTGGTTGTTCGTGGTGGATCGTGACGCCGCCATCGGCCGTGAGGGGACGGCGAAGATTTGCAGATTTTGCTGGTCATGCTTCTGGCACCGGACCTGCCTGTGGCGGGGCGGATGCTGGTGGCATCTGTGATTGCATTGGTGGCGAACCTTGCTTATCTGCTTTTGCCAACGTCGCGCCATGCTGTGATCCTGCCCGGTGCTGCATTGATGGCAATGGTCAGCCTGATCGGCGGGCAAGTCATCCTTGAACGGGTTCTATCCTATGACACAGTTCTTGCGGTGGTGATCGAGTTCATCGGCGGCATTGTCTTTCTCTCGTCATTCGGGGGGCTACGCGGTGATTCAACTCGACAAGATATCAAAATCTTACGATGGCAAGGCTGTGTTGGACGATGTCTGCTTTTCCCTGCCAGCCTGAGGCGTCACGGCGATCATCGGACGGATGATCAAAGCTGATGCGGGGCGCGTGACGTTGGAAGGGATGGACCTTGGTTATACGTCGGGTGCGATGATCGCCAAACGCCTTGCTGTGTTGCGGCAGGACAATCATCCCTCTGCCCGCCTGACTGTGCGCGATCTGGTCTTTTTCGGGCGCTATCCCCATTCACACGGTCGCCCGACGACCGAGGACGCGGACCATGTGGCGCGGGCGCTGGTATATCTGGGGCTTGAAGTGCTGGCCGACCGGTTTCTTGACGAATTGTCGGGCGGGCAGCGGCAACGTGCGTTTATCGCGATGGTTCTGGCGCAGGACACTGATTATATCTTGCTGGGCGAGCCTTTGAACAACCTTGATATTCGTCATGCGGTGCGGATCATGCAACTGATTGGTGACGCGGCGCGTGATCTGGGCAAGACAATCATGGTGGTGCTGCACGACATCAACATGGCGGCGGCCTACTGTGACCGGATTGTGGTCATGAAGGACGGCAGCATCATCCGCCACGGCGCAACGGATGATATCATGACGGCAGAGTTGCTGAGCGATGTCTATGACACGCCGGTTTCTGTGCATTTCCTCGAAGGGCGTCTGGTTGCCATCTATTGATCTGTCCGCCGGACTGCACCGCCGTTGCGATCACAGAGATCGCGGCGGGCTGATCGGGCGGCCATGTGTCAGGCCGTTTACCTTTTCCACGATGCCATGTGCGTCGATGCCGAAATGGCGGTACAGGTCTGCGATGGTGCCCGTCTGGCCAAAATGTTCGACGCCCAGCGATACCGTCTGATGGCCGATAACCGACCCCAACCAAGCCAACGTGGCGGGATGGCCGTCGATCACGGTGACAAGTTTGCAATCGCGCGAAAGGCCACCGAGCAGGGTTTCGACATGCGATCGCGCGGCGGGATTGCCCCGTGCCCTAGCGCGTTGTGCTGCGGTCCAGCCTGCGTTCAGCCGGTCGGCGGAAGTGACGGCCAGAACAGCGACATCGCGGCGGCCTTCGGCGATGATACCGGCCGCGCGGATGGCTTCGGGTGCGACAACACCCTGATAGGCAATCACCACCTCGCAATTGGGTCCGGGTTTACGCAGCCAGTATGCCCCGTCGATGGCGCCCTGCCGAAAGTCGTCGTCAACGCGTTTTCCGGGCTGTTCGATGGGGTTGGTGGACAGCCGCAGATAGACCGATCCGCCGGTTTCGTCGCGCAGCCATGTGCGTTCATCCGGATCACCCTCGCCGCTGCGTTGCAGGTATTCGAACGACCACTGCATAATGACCGCCAACTCGTCGACAAAGGCAGGCTCGAACGCGGCAAGACCGTCTTGGCTCATCCCGATCAGGGGGGTGCCGATGGATTGGTGCGCGCCGCCCTCGGGGGCCAGCGTGATGCCGGACGGGGTGCCGACGATCATAAAGCGGGCGTCTTGGTAGCAGGCGTAGTTCAGCGCATCCAATCCGCGTGCCACAAAGGGATCATAGACCGTGCCGATGGGGATCAGCCGTTTGCCGAACAGCGAATGGGACAGGCCCGCAGCGGCCAGCAGCAGGAACAGGTTCATTTCGGCAATGCCCAGTTCGATGTGCTGCCCTTGTGGTGTGAATTCCCATTTCGCGGTCGAGGGGATTTTTTCGTTGATGAATGTGTCTTGTTGTTCAGCTCGTGCAAACAGTTTGCGGCGATTGACCCACGGGCCAAGGTTGGTTGTGCCCGTCACATCGGGTGATGTGGTGACGATGCGCGCGGCCAGCGCACTGTCGCCTTTGGACAGGTCGTCAAGGATCTTGCCAAAGCCCATCTGGGTTGAAATTTCGCGGTCGGTGGCAATTTCGATTGTGGGAACGTCCAGCACGTCATCGCTGTAGCGCCGTGGCCCTTTGGCAAAGAACGGCACCGTTGCAAGGAAATCGCGCAGGGTGTCGGGGTCTTCGACGGTTGCGAACCTGTCCCATTCCTGACCTTGCGGCACACCCATCAGTTTTTGCCACGCGGCCATCTGCGTGGGGTTCATCAGCCCGCCGTGGTTGTCCTTGTGGCCCGCAATCGGCGTGCCCCAGCCCTTGATTGTGTAAGCAAGGAAACAGACGGGGCGGTCGTGGTCGATGGCGTCAAAGGTTTCGGCCATCGTGTGCACGCAGTTGCCGCCAAGGTTTTCCATCAGCTCGGCCAGTTCGTCATCACTGCGCCCTTCGATCAGTCGGGTCACATCGCCCTGATCGCCCAGACTGTCCATCAGCCGGTCGCGCCATGCCGCCCCCCCCATGAAGGTCAGCGCCGAATAAAGCTGGTTGGGGCAGTTGTCGATCCAATCGCGCAATGTCTCACCGCCCGGTTCCTTGAAGGCGGCGCGCTGCAAGTGGCCGTACTTGATGCGTACCACGTCCCAGCCGAAGGCCTCGAATATCTTTTCGACCCGTTTGAACAGCCCCTCGCGCACCACGCCGTCCAGCGACTGGCGGTTATAGTCGATAATCCACCACGCGTTGCGCAGATCGTTTTTCCAACCTTCTTGCAGGCATTCGTAAATGTTGCCTTCGTCAAGTTCAGCATCACCCACCAGCGCCACCATCCGGCCCAAGGGAATGTCATTGCCCCAGCGTTTGGCATGGATGTAATCCTGCACCAGCGACGCAAAGGATGTGATCGCTACGCCCAGACCGACCGAGCCGGTCGAAAAATCCACGTCGTCGATGTCTTTGGTTCGCGACGGATAGGACTGCACGCCGTTCAGGCCGCGAAAGTTCTGCATCTTTTCCAGTGTCTGTTGGCCGATCAGATACTGCATGGCATGGAACACTGGCGAGGCGTGGGGTTTGACCGCGACGCGGTCTTCGGGCCGCAGCGCCGAGAAATACAGGGCAGACATGATCGAAACCATCGACGCCGACGACGCCTGATGCCCGCCGGTCTTGATGCCTTCGGTCTTTGGGCGGATGTGGTTGGCGTTGTGGATCATCCAGTGCGACAGCCACAAAAGGCGCTGTTCGATCGTCTTGAGGTGGTGGAAGCGGGTCATAGAAATTCCATCAATTTGGCGTTTCATTGCTATATATCGCGTGTCGTGCCGTGATTCTCTGCTTTCTTTGCTGCTATTGCATCTGTATTGGTGGAAGTATCCAACGAAGGCGGATTTTGTGATGGTTTCAGCCAACCCCGACATATTAGATCTGGGCATTTTGCGTGCCTTGCAAACCAACGGGCGTGCATCGATTCAAGAGATTGCGGCGCAGGTTGGTCTTAGTCCGTCGCCGGTGGCCCGCCGCGTGCGGCTGCTGGAAGAGGCAGGTGTGATTACGGGCTATGCCGCGCTGATCGACGAGACGTCATTGGGTTTCGGCTTTTCAGTGTTTTTGTCGGTTAAACTGGAAAAGCAGGTGGATGATGCGCTGGCACGGTTTGAACAGGCGATCGCGGGCCATCCCGAGGTTGTGGATTGTTGGCTGATGACAGGAAATCGCGATTATCTGTTGCGCATTGCCACCAGCGGACTGGAAGAATTCGAACGTTTTCTGGTCGGTACTTTCACCAAGATTCCGGGTGTTGCGTCGATTGAAAGCTCGATTCCGTTGCGGCGGGTGAAGTCGGGGCAGGCGCGGCTGGGTTAGGGCGGTTCAGGCGGGGACCATCGCCAGTGCTTCGACTTCGACCAGAAATTCGGGGCGGGTAAATCCGGTGACGATCAACAGGGTTGAGGCGGGTTTTACTGCCAGATCCTGCACTAGCCTGTCGCGCACGGCCATATAGGGGGTGAAATCCTCGCGGCGGGTGACATAGCCGGTAAAGCGGAGGACGTGGGAAAAATCCGTACCTGCTGCGTCCAGAATGGCGCGGATGTTGTCAAAACACAGTTCGGCCTGTACTGTGACATCGAGCGGAATGGTGCCATCTGTCGCCAACGCCAACTGGCCCGAGGTGGCAATCAAGCGCCCAGCCTGAACGCCGTGCTCATAGGCCCCGAAGGGCGCGGGCAGGCTGTCGGGAGTTAGCGCCTTCATATACGTCTCCCCTTTTCGTCCAGCCCGCAGCGGCGCAAAAACAGCGCGCTGGCCTCGGCGGTGATGCGGTCGGCGTCCATTGGTTGATCTGGGGCCACGCCCATCAGCATCCGCGCCTGTGCTTCGTATTCGGCGTAATGTTGCGTGACGGCCCACATGTTGATCTGGAACAGTAGCGGATCGACCGGCGCGATTTTCCCTGCGTCGATCCATGCGCGAATGGTGTCGTTCGCCTCTTCGACCGAGGTGCGCAGTTCCCCCCAGTGGTCGCCCATTTCAGGCGCGCCGCGCGCCATTTCATTGGCAAAGAACCGCGACACATCGGGATGATCCAGCGCGTGCTCGATCTTGCGGCGGATGTAGTTGGTGATCGCCTCGGCGGGGTCTTCCAGCGCAGAAGACAGCGAGAAAAGCTCGCGCCAGTGCGACACGATATAGCCAAGCACCTCTTGGTAGAGGTCCTCTTTGGAGGTGATGTAGTAGTGCAGCTGCGCCTTGGATATGCCTGCGGATTTGGCAATGACCTGCGTTGAGGTGCCTGCCAGCCCGTTGCGCGCGAATTCGCGGATGGCCGCATCGCGGATCGCCTCGTGAATGGCGCTGCGCCGTATTTTTGCTGTGGTCATTGGCAGTCCTGAATTGGTTTTGTTACAAACCCGCAAGGCTTTGATTGATCCGTGTAGTGCAGTCTTTGCGGCTGTGCAGGTCTAACAGAAAACCGTGCCCCCGCGCCAGCGCGCAACCGGACGGGGGCAAAGTTCTGTTTGCAAAAGGATACGGCCTTGCCCGTCTTAGTTGCCTGTCAGCTTGGCCTTGAGGTCCAGCCCGCGCCCTTTGTTGACGAACTGGCTGGTGGCGACCTTGGACAGATCAACCGCGCCGTCTTCGATGATGCCGCTGGACACGGCCAGATCGTGAAACGCTTTGATCCGCTCTTCGGACATCGCCCCGATGCCCATTTCCAGCGCGTCGCCGCTGTCGATGATTTCAAGCGCCTGAAGCTGGGCCACTTCCTTGTCCAGTTTTTCAACGGTCATTTCGGGGTTGGCCGCCATGATTGCCTGATAGGCGGGCGCGCGATCACCGTACAGAAAGTTGACCCAACCTTCGATGGTAGCATCGACAAACCGCTGCACCAGCTCGGGGTTTTCGTCGATCAACTGCTGGCGCGTTTCAATCGTGGCGGCATAGGTGTTCCAGCCATTGTCGGCCAGCAGGAACACGTCGACCTCGGCGCCCTGTTCGACCGCATAGATCGGCTCGGCGGTGCCATAGGCCTGTTGCACCATTTTGTCGTCGGCCAGAAACTGGGCAAGGTTGTAGCCATAGGGGCGCAGCTGTTCGTTGCGGAAACCGTTGCTTTGCACCATCCATTCCCAAAAACTGAACTGGCCGTCTTTTGACACCAGAACAGTCGGGGCCTCCTTGAGCGCTTCAAAATCGGTATACTGGCCCTTGTGTGCCATCAGGGCTTGGGGGTCTTTTTGGTACAATGCCGCAATGACCGTAGTTGGGATGCCGTTGCGCACATTGTCAAATGACAACAACAGGTTGCCCGCCATCAAAAAATCCAGCCGCCCCGCAGACAGCATCGGGCGGTTGTTGACCTGCGGCCCGCCGGGGCTGATTTCGACATCCAACCCGTATTTTTCATAGGTGCCATCGGCCACCGCCTGATAAAATCCGCCGTGCCCGCCCTGGGCCAGCCAGTTGGTGCCCATAACAACCTTGTCATTGGCCCAAGCCGTCGATGCGGCAAGCAGGGCGCAGGCTGCGCTGAATGCTGTCAGTGTTTTTTTCATGCTGTTTCTCCTTGTTGGTGTTGGTCATCGCGGCGGGCCATATCGTCGGTCCAGCCGCGTGTTTTTCCGGGGTTCATCAGCCCGTAGGGGTCTGCCCGTTTTTTGAAATCTATTTGTGCGGTGTCGATTTCCTTCATGCCGCCGTCTTCGATGGTGATGACATGGGGGTCAAAGATCGTGCAGCCGTCGGTTTGTTCCAGCTCGGCGATCAGGCGGTACATCTCGTCTTTGCCGCGATAACGCACCAGCGGCAGGGCAAAAATCTGGATATCTCCGTCTTGTCGCGCCATTTCGTGGTGCCAGAATATATCGTCGCCGTATCGTGCCATCTGACGCATCACCACATCCACATCAAAGGGGCGGGGATAGGCGACCTGAAGATAGGTCCAGCCCGGATCAACCTTGAGCGCCTGCAAGGTGGTGTGGTTCCAACCGCATTCATAAGCCGGTTGCAGGCCCGCTTCGCGGATTTTCTCCTTGGTCATGGCGAAGGACACGCGCCCGCCTTGTGCCTTGGCTTCGGCGGTGAAGCGATCCATTTCGTCCGGTGCGACCATGGCAAAGATCGCATCGCGGTCAGCGGGAAACAGATCACCAAATTTGGTGTAATAGGAGGCAAAGCGTCGTTCGACTGCCGTGAGAAGATAGCAGTCCATGCCGTCCTTTTGCGCCTTGGTGGCAAAGTTCAGCGCGCGGTCATAGCCGTCAAACAGGGCTGCGGTGTGAATCCAGTCGGTTTTCGGGGTCAGGGCAAGGCCCAGTTCGACCATGATCCCGTTGGTGCCAAAGGCGTGCTGTACCTTCTGGATGTCGCCGCCGTGCAGTTCGATTACCTGCGGGTCTTCCTCGACGGTGATAATCTTGACGTAGCTGACATTGCCCGGATCGCGCAGCATGCCGTGGCGCAGCGATCCGATGCCGCCCGATCCGCCCGCAAGAAATCCGCCGATCGTGGCCATCTGGCGGGTTGACGGATACATCAGCAGTTCCTGCCCTGTCTCGTGGGCCGCATCATCCAGCCGCGAAATCCGCGCGCCTGCCTGTACGCGCACGTGGCCCTTGGTAATCTCCAGCACCTTGTCCAGTCGGGTCAGGTCCATGATGACACCGCCGTTCATCGGCACACATTGCCCGTAGTTTCCGGTGCCGCCGCCGCGCAGGGTCAGGGGCAGTTTGTATTTGGCAATCAGCGATGCCACCTGCATCACCTCTTCGACCGATTGCGGGACAACCAGCAGATCGCCGATCTTGTCCTTAAGCTGGTCGTTCAGGATCGGGCTGTACCAGAAATAATCATGGGACCGTGCGGCCAGATGCTTTTGGCTGTCGTGAAAGCGGATGCCGTCAAGTGCGGCCTTGAAAGCGGTTAGATCCGGATTGTCGGACATTAAAGGTCTCCTTGAAAGGGGTGCAGAACCGCGCCATCGCGCCAGACACGCCGCGTGGCGGTCGCGCGGCTGATCACGTCATTCAGATCGGTTGCGTCAAAGTGGATAAAGCTGGCGGGGCCATCCACGCGGATGTCCAGCGTGGTGCCCATCCATGCGGCGGGCCGTGCGCTGATGGCGTCCAGCCAGTTGTCGGGCGGCAGGTGTCCCATCAGGACGCCCATGCGCAGCACGTCGATCAGGTCGTAGTCGCCATAGGGAAAGAACGCGTCCCGCACGTTGTCCGACCCTAACATGACCGGAACCCCTGCGGCGTCGGCCTCTTGCAGCGGGGCGAGGCCACGCAAACGGGGTGTGCGACCAGTGCGGGCGTCCTGAAGATAGCTGTTGGCACCGGGCAGAACGGTCAGCCCGATACCCGCATCGGCGGCGCGGGTCAAAAGCGTTTCGACTTCGGCGGGGTCACGCACCGACAGCGCGCAGCCGTGTCCGCATAGCACACGCCCCCCCATGCCGCGCTTGGCGGTCTGGTCGATAATTGCGTCGATACCGCGGGCGTCTGCGTCCAGCCCTTCGTCAACGTGGAAATCGAGGTGCAGATCGTGGCTTTCGGCCAGATCGAACAGGGTAGAGATGTCTGCCGCCTGATTGGCATTGCGATAGACAAAGGCGCCCAGAACCCCGCCATCATGGCGCAGGGCAGGGGCAACATCGACTCCGATGCGCAGCAGATCATCCAGAGCGGTCAGCGACGACAGTTGCAGATCGACACGCCCGCGCCAATCTTGCGCCAGTTCGCGCAGCACATGCCAGCCGCGCGGCGTGTCGGCGGTGGGCCAGTCCACATGGCTGCGCATCAGGGCGGTTCCGTGGCGATGTGCCTTGTCCAATGCTTGTGTCGCGCGGGCGCGCAGATCGTCATCGGTCCATCGGGCTGCGTCCTGTCCCATCATCTCGATGGCGTCGAACAGCGATTGCGCGCGGCGCGGCATCCGCGCGGCGGTCATTGTCTTGTCCAGATGGGTGTGGATGTCGGCCAGCAGGGGCATCACAAAGCCGCCCCCGCCCGTCTGCGCAGGGCGCAGCGCCGTGATGCGCCCTGCGTCGTAAGCGATATCCCAATGACCGCTGCGCCCGGCGACGGACACACCCGCCAACACGCCTGAACTGGTTTCGTTGACCATCTTAATTCTCGCGCTTGATTTCGCTCTCGTGCCAGTGGCCAAGAACGGCGCGCGACAGCCATGCGGTGATCAGGAAAATGCCAACGCCCAGCACCGAGACCAAGAACAGGGCGGCGAACATGCGCGGAATTTCGTTGCGAAAACTGGATTCAAGGATGCGCGATGCAAGGCCGGTGTTTTGACCCGCCGTGCCTGCCACGAATTCCGCCACCACAGCCCCGATCAGCGCCAGACCCCCCGCGATTTTCAGCGCGGCCATAAAATAGGGCAGCGCCGAGGGGATCAGCAGATACCGCAATCGTTGCCACGGGGTTGCCTGATACAGCCGAAACAAATCGCGCAGATTGTGGTCGGCACTGCGCAAACCAATGGCGGTGTTCGACAGGATCGGGAAAAACGCGACAATCCACGCACAGATCAGCAAGGCCACGAATGTGTTGCTGACATAGATCAGGATTAGCGGCGCGATGGCCACAACTGGCGTTACCTGAAGGATAACGGCAAAGGGAAACAGGCTCATTTCAACCGGGCGGGACAGGGCAAACAACATGCCCAGTGCCACGCCGCCAATGATGGCCAGCACCAGCGACATCAGCGTCAGTTTGATGGTGAACATGGCGCTTTGCATCAGGCTGGACCAATCGGTCACCAGTGTTTGGGCGATCAGGCTGGGGGCGGGGATCAGGTAGTGTGGCACCTCGTTGTACCAGACAAGAAACTCCCAAATGCCAAGCGCAAGGATGATCGCCGAGATGGGCAGGATGTACTGCAGGCGGCGGTCACGGCGGTCGCGCAGGATACGCGGGTCGACCTGTGTGGCGAGCGTGGTGGCCCCGATCACGGGCGCTGTGTCAGTGGTTGAGTGCGACATTTTCCATGGTCCCTTCCAGTGCTTTACTGACTGTGCGGCAGCTTTCGGCGTATTCCGGTGACATCCGGTAGGCCGAGTTGCGCGGATAGCCCCCCGTTAGTGCGATGTCGTGGACCACGCGGCCCGGACGTGCAGCCATGACCACAACGCGGCTGGACAGGTAGACGGATTCAAAGACCGAGTGGGTGACAAAAATCACCGTCAGCCCCAACGATTGCCACAGCGACAGCACCTCGTCGTTCAGCTTTGTCCGCGACATTTCGTCGAGTGCGGCAAAGGGTTCGTCCATCAGCAACAGCTTTGGTTTTGTCACCATCGCGCGGGCGATGGATACTCGCATTTTCATCCCGCCCGACAGTTCGCGCGGATAGGATTTTGCAAAATTGGCAAGGCCCACCATCGAAAGTGCTTCTTCGACGCGGGCGCGGCCTTCGACTTTGCCGATGCCTTGCAATTTGAGCGGTAGATAGACGTTGTCGTAAACGGTGGCCCACGGCATCAAAGTCGCCTCTTGGAAGACATAGCCGATGTCGCTGCCATCGCTGCTTTGGCCCGGTCGGTGGCCGTTGACGGTGATTGACCCCGCAGAGACCGATAAAAGCCCCGAGATCATCTTGAGTGCCGTGCTTTTGCCGCAGCCAGAAGGCCCGAGAAAGCTGACGAATTCGCCCTGCCCGATGGTCAGCGACATATCCCGCACTGCAACGGTGCCATTGCCGAATTGTTTGTCGACGCCGCGCATGTCGATCAGCGCAGACCCGTCGACGGGTGCTGGGGTGACTGTCATATTTTCAGACCTCCGGTTTGGTGTGCAGCCAGTCGGCTGGCATGGCGTCAATCTCGGCCATCGCCTCGACCAGACGTGCAACCGCGTGATCCAGTGTGGCCTCGCCCTTGGCTGCTGTGGCCAGTTGCGCCTCGCCGCAGGCACCGGCGGGGTTCAGATCCTGGGTTTTCCATGCGGGTTTGCCTGCACGACCCAGCCCCAGATGGGTGGTGTTTTCAAACAGATCCTGCCCGCGCGAGCGAAAATTTCGGGCGTGGCGCATGTCGACATTGTCGGGGTCAAGCGCCAGCATCACGGATGTTTCCATATCCCCCGCGTGAATACCGTGGGTGCGTTCGGTTTCGGAAAAGATCCCTTCGGGCATCCCGAAGCCGAACCAGTTCACAGAAAACACCATCATCCCGTACGAGATGCGCAACTGACGCGCCACGATGTCCATGACCGGAATGTTGCCGCCATGCCCGTTGAGCAGCACCAGTTTGTTCACGCCCGCGCGGGCCACGCTGGCCCCGATTTCGCACAGTACACGGATCAACGTTTCTGCCGACAGGGTCAGAGTGCCGGGAAAATCAATGTGCTCGTCACTTTTGCACACTGCCTGCGTGGGCAGAAAAATAACCGGACTATCGCCGGGCAATGCCTCGGCCAAACGGCGGGATACGCCGCTGACGGTGCAACTGTCCACCGACATCGGCAGGTGCGGCCCGTGTTGTTCGATGGCCCCGATGGGCAGCACCGCGATCAGCCGGTCGTGATCCAGTGCCGCAAATTCACGTTGGCTGTGATCGGCCCAGAACCGCTTCATGCGGGCACCGTGCGATTACTCTTTTTCTTGCTGATATAGGTCATGTTTCCCCCTGGTTGGGGTCAGCGTAGACATTTTCATACCAATTGATCAAACTATTTGTTCAGGTTTTTTCAAGACACACCAAACGCCTTTTGGCGCTGCCTGAAAATGAGGCAACGGCGCTTGCGCATGCTGTGATGGAATAAATGAAGGCCGGGCAGACTTTACGGGCTGACGGGCGCACGCTCCGCAAAGGCATCAAAGAGGTCGGGTTGACCCATCTGACCCCCCTTGAGCATGACGCGCATACGATCGAGACGTGCGTCCCTGTGCCGTGCCACGCAGATGCAGGCCCCAGCGCTGAAGCTGCGTTCAAAGTCCAGAGAGTCAAAACCGAGTCGGGCCGAGATGCGGCTGGAGGTGTCGCCGCCAGCCAGTCCCAGATGGCCGACATTGCTGCGCTGTATCACGGTCGCTACGAAGTTTGCCGACGCATCCGCCAGCGCGTCCGGAGCCAGGCCGTAGGAAATGTCGGGGCACAGATGGACAAGGACAGGGGTGCCGGATTTCAGCAATTGGGCCGCCTCGTTTATCAGGTGGTCTGTGTGCAGCGCTTCGGGTGTCAGGGGAAGTTTTCGTAAGGTTCGGGCGTTTTGAACCTGTGTCCGCGTGTTTGCCGACCGGCTGCCAGCAAAGACCAGAAGGTTGTCCGACGCAGGCGGTGCCATGATCGACGGCTGGTCGGTTCGGTCCGATGTCGCAGTCAGGATTTCGGCCACAGAACTTGCGCCGATTAGCAATTGCCGCCCGCCCGCAACGCGGAGTGCGTCAGCGATCAGGCGCTGATCTTGCGGTGTCGCCACGTCGATCAGAACCGGACCGTGCCCCACCCTGCGCGCCAGTGCTGCGGTGTTTCCCAAATCGGTGAAGGGCACCAAATCAAGACCGGTCAGACCTTGGGCGGCAAGATGCTGACGCAGGTCAGCTTCGGTCATGGGGGTCACGGGGTGGTGGCCCATCACTGAATGGCGGTCGATACGGTGGACCATATTGTCCGGACCTGTCGCGAACAAATTGCCGAATATGCAATAGCGCCCAAGGCTGGGCTGGCCGCCGATCACCGCAATCACGTCCGGTTTGAACCTGTCGATCAGGTCTAAGGCCACCGCGCCGATTGATCCGGTGTGAGGAGCGGAATCGAAGGTCGAACAGACCTTCAGGTGCAGAACGCGGGGATCGGCTTTGGCAATCCGGGGCCACAGGTGAGCGATCTCTGCCTGTGCCGCTTTGGGGGGGCGCGCGCGCAGATCGGTGGCCAGACCCAGTGCGGCAAGGCCGTCGGTGGCGCCGCTCGGGTTCAACACCAACCGCGCAGGCCAGCCCTTGCGCGCATAGGTGGCAAGGGTGTCCGAAGCGCCGGTAAAGTCATCGCCAAGAAAGACAACCTCGGCCACGCTATTCTTTCCCGAAGAACTGCATCGCGGCGTCAAGGGCCGGACGCGATGCTGCGGCCTGTTCCAAAGTTTCGCCACCGGTCAGGGCATCATAGGCTTCGCGTAGCGACCTGGTGCCGGCAGCGGCACCGTCGGGATGGGCCAGAATACCGCCGCCGCACATGAACATGAAATCCGGACTTTCCGCTGCTGCGATGGTCTGGGGTAGGGTGCCCGCCCATTGCCCTGACGAAAACGCGGGCATCACCCGATCATCCGGCCCGTCACCCGACAAGGGACGCAGGCAGGCACGGACGGCTTCGATGACGTCTTCGGCAGAATCGACAAATTTGCCGCCGATGCCGTGGACGTGCATGTGGTCGATCCCCGCCAGCCGGTAGAGCGCTTGATAGGCCGTAAAGCCCATGCCCAGCAGAGGGTGGCGGCTCATTGCGCCGAAACCGTTGCGATGAGCATGAATCGCCAGGGGTGTGTGCGCCCGCAGCGTTTGCATCCCTGACAGTCCGCACCAGTTGAGGCTGGCCATGACACAACTGCCACCTTCGGATGCGACAAGGTCGGCGTGGCGGCGCATCGCATCTGTTTCATCGGTGATGTTGAAGGCCATCATGACGCGGCGGCCGGTCCGGTCCTGCCATTTTCGGATCACGGCCATGACGGCGGGCACGCGCTCTGCCAGCGGCGCGCAGTCGGGATTGGCGCAGACTTCGTCATCCTTGATGAAATCGACGCCAGCCTGACACAATTGATCGACAAGGGTCGCGATGTCTGCGGAACACATGCCGACGTTGGGTTTGATAATCGTGCCAAAGATCGGGCCATTGGCGACGCCGAGGCTGTCCCGCGTGCCCTGAACCCCGACCGCTGGCAGGGGATAGCGCATCCGATAGGCAGAGGGGATTTCCAGCGACAGGAGTTTCAGGCCGGTTATCTGGCCTATGTCATAGAGGTTGCCCGAGACGGTTGCCGCGAGCGTTGGCAAATTGCGACCGATGTTGGCGGTGGGATAGGCGATGCGCACACGCGCCTGACGGAACGGGCCGGTCTTGGCTTTACGGTCCACATAGGCCGACGACAGGGTGGGCTCTGCGACCACGTCCTGCGGGATGATGGACAGCACTTGCGCGGCGGCGCGGGCGCGCAGTTCGTCCGTTTCCCCTGTGACGCGTACAAAGGTTCCGCTGGACTGTTCGCCCGCCATCATGGCGGCGACATCCTCCAGCGGAAAGGGTGTTTCAAGAAGGTATTCTGCGATTACGCGTTCCATGTGATCCTCAAAGCGCCGACAAATCCGGGAACGGGCGTATGGGGTCTGTGCCGTCCCAGTCGACCGAGGAGTCGCGGATCAGATCGAACATCTTGCCCTTTGGGCCCAGCACCTCGGACAGTTCGATGCAGGTTCCGGGGTGGTCCTGTTCGGAAAAATAGGCGAACCGCCCGTTCTTGCCTACGCAACCGCTCATTTTCACTGTGAAGTCGCGCGCCAGCATCTTGGCCAGATCGGCGTCATAATCGGTGGTCCAGAACGCGACATGCTGCAAGCCGCGCAGACCCTTTTCGCGGAAATCGCGGTACATCGACGGCACGTCGTTGCGGATCTGGATCAACTCGACCTGCATATCGCCGGAATTGGCCAGCGCCACCGAATTGTGCGGCTCGTAGCGTTCACCGTCATAGGTGTAATCTTGGATCGGCACGCGCGGGTTGTAGAACCACGGTCCGACGCCCATGACCTCGGACCAGTGTTTCATGCCCGCTTCGATATCGTCGACCACATAGCCCAATTGGCGGATCGGCCCCAGAAGGTTGCTCATTTCAGACCTCATTTCATCAATAGTTCAGGCAGCCAGGTCGACAGCGCCGGAACGGCGGACACCACAAGCAGCGACAGCAGGAGCGGGATAAAAAACGGCATCACCCCGGCGATGACACGCCCGATGGGCATGCGTGTTATGATCGTGATCATGTAAAGGCTCATGCCGACGGGGGGCGTCAGCAGCCCGATCATCAGGTTCAGCACGAAGACAATGCCAAGTTGCAGCGGATCGACCCCGGCCGCCGTCAGGGCTGGCGCGATGATCGGCGCGATGATCAGAATGGCTGCGATGCTTTCCAGAACCATGCCGACGACAAGCAGCAGGATATTCACAAGCAACAGCAGAACCAGCGGATTGTCAGACAGGGCCAGCAACATTCCCGACACTTTCATCGGCACCTGATCCAGCGTCAGAACCCATGCAAACAGTGCGGCGGTGGACACGACGAACAGAATATTTGCCGTTGATTCAGCGGTTTCACGCAGCGCGCCGATAATGCCGCGCACTGTCAGGGTACGGTACACAAAGATGCCAATCAGCGTGGCATAGGCCACGGTCACGCCTGCCACTTCGGTGGGGCCAAAATAGCCACTGACCAATCCACCAATCAGCAGGACCGGAGCCAGAAGCGCGGGAAAGGAAATCAGTGCCTTTTGCGCCACGTCGCGACGGCTGGGGCGCACATCGTCACGCGGCAGATCCTTGATGCGGGCGATGATGGCGACCTGAATCATAAGCAGGGCAGTCAGCATCAGCGCCGGAATGATCCCTGCAATCAGCAGCTTTACCGCTGAAACGTTGGCAACAGAGGCGTAGATGATGATCGGGATCGAGGGGGGAAAGATCGGGCCGATCGTTGCGGCGGCGACAGTAAGGCCCGCCGCAAATTCCTCGCGGTAGCCTTGTGCTTTCATTTGTTTGATCTGGATCGCGCCAAGTGCGCCGATGTCGGCCAGTGCCGCGCCCGAGATGCCGGAAAAGATCAGTGAAACCAGAATGCTGACCTGTGCCACAGCGCCACGGATACGGCCAAAGACCATGCGCACCAGTTCGAACAAATGGGTGGTGACACCGGTGGCGTTCAGCAGGCTGGCCGCAAAGATAAACAGTGGCACCGCCAGCAGGGGTGAGCTGTCGAGCGCATTCAGGCTGCGCTGTGCGACGACCGACACCGGCAGGCCGTGGGTCACGATAACGACGGCCGAGGACAGACCAAGGCATACTGCAATCGGCGCGCCAAGGATCAGCAGCACCAGAAAGATGGAAACGAGGATCAAGCTCATAGGGGCAATCCGTCAGCGTCGCGCGCGTCGCGATAGGGTTCGGTGGGGTCGTGGCCGCGCAGTGCGTCCACCACGCGCAGGATCGCGATCAGGGCCAGCACCAGACAACCGGCAAGGGCAAGGCTGTAATACACCCAGTTGGGCAGACGCATCGCAGGGGTCAGAAACTTGCCCGCGCGCGGCAGAAATTCGGCAAAGCTCCAGATCATCAGACCGGCAAAGGCCAATGTTGCCATATCCGCGACCAACACCAGCCAGCGCCGTGCCGCAGCCCCCAGCAGGTCGGGCACCAGCGACACCGTGACCAGAACCTGACGGCCCGCCAGACAGGGCACGACAAAAAACACCAGTCCGATGCCGCTGAACCGCGCCAGCTCGTCGGCCCAGGGCAGGCCCGCGTCAAAGAAATTTCGTGCGGCAACCTGTAGCACGATCAGACTGGCAATCAGCGCCAGAAGGATCATGCCCAAGACAACGCCGAACCGGGCGAGCCGCGCAAGAAATGCGCGGCCCGTTGTTGTATCCGGCATCAGGAGACAGCCGCGATCTTGGCATAAAGGTCGCCATATTCCGCGCCGAACCGTTCATCCACCAAGGTCTTTACCGAGGTGCGGAAGGCGTCGACGTCCAGCCCGTCTTCGGCACCGATCACTGTCATGCCCAGATCGCGCAGCTGCTGTGTTTCGGACTCTTCGTTGTCAAGAATGGCCCGAGTTGCCTTTTCGCGTGTCTGGTTGGCGGCCTTGCGCACGGCATCTTTGCCGACGTCGTCCAGACCCTGCCACGCATCTTCGTTCATTACGACGACCTCGGCGTTGGACATATGGCCGGTCAGCATCAGGTGCGATTGCACCTCGTACAGTTTGACGTTCAGCACCACGTTGACCGGATTTTCCTGTCCCTGCACCACTCCGGTGGCCAGAGCGGTGGGAACTTCGGACCAGTCGACGGGCACGGCAACGGCGCCCATCCCTTCAACGGCGGTGGTATAGATCGGGAAGGGCACCGCGCGGATTTTGGTGCCCGCAAGGTCGTCGGGCGACATTACTGCCTTGTTGCAGGTCAGGTTCCGGCGGCCAAAGTAGTGGGCATAGATCACCCGCACGTTTGCGGCGGCGATCAGACCTTGGTTCAGCTCTTGCATCACAGGGCTGTCAACGTCCGTCACCGCCATCAGGTGATCCACATCGCGGTACAGATAGGGCGTGTCGAGCGCCGCGAAGGGCTGATAGAGCGACCCCAGCGCACCGGCCGTATTGTGGGAAAACGCGATGGTGCCAAGGGACACAGCCTCGGCCAGTTCCTGAAGCTTGCCAAGCTGGCTGTTGGGAAAGACCTGTACTTCGATGTTGCCGCCCGAGGTCTGGCCAAGCGCTTCGGCGAACCAGTCGGCTTGGGCCCCTGCAACAGACGAGACTTCGTTGTTGTGGCCATAGCGCAGTTGCGTTGCAGCCCATGCCGGACGGACCAGAAAGGGCGCGGCCAATGCACTGGCACCGGCCACCATCACCGTGCGGCGGTTCATCAAATTCGACTTTTGCATCTTTTCTCCTCCCAGAGTTTCTGATGTGTTTTGAGGTGTCGAACAACGGAAGCGTCGAGAGTTCCCCAATAAACACGGTATTGACGCAGGGTAGGGTTTTGGGTCAGCTTTCGTCAAAGAAATTTGGTTGATGGTTTTTGAGGTGCTTCAAATGTGAAATCCCGAACGACCGAGATCCAGCGTCCCCAGCTTGCAGACGTGGCCGACCGCGCGGGCGTGTCGCTTGCGACCGTTGATCGGGTGATCAACCGGCGCAAGGGAGTCAAGGACCGCACGCGCCGTCATATTCTGGACGTTGCCCGTGACATGGGCTTTCTCAGTGCCGAGGATGCGGAACTGTATGGTGCGGTGCGACCGCTGAATGTCACCGTGCTGCTGCCTGCGGGCACCAATCCCTATCTTCGGCTGTTGGGCGCGCGCGTAAAAGGGCGCATCGGCCAGTCTGGCGTTAATGATCCGTTTCTGCGGTGCTTTTTTATCGAGAGTTTCAATGCCGCCGCACTGGTCAAGGCGCTGCACAAGAATGCGGACTGGTCGGACGGGATCATTTTTTTCGCCATCGAACATCCCGAGGTGCGCGATGCCGCCGCCGAAATCGCGGCGTCGGGAACCCGTCTGGTCACGATTGTCTCGGACCTGGGGAACAGCCCTGAGGTCAGCCATTTAGGATTGGACAACAGGGCGGTGGGCCGTACTGCGGGGCTGTTGATTGGACGGCTTGCCAAAACCACGACGGGGTCTGTGGCGCTTGTTGCGGGCTCGCGGCACTATCGGGCACATTCAGAGCGCGAAGCGGGCTTTCTGAGTATTCTGGACGAGATGTTCCCCGATTTGCGGGTTGTGGGGATGCGCGAAGGCCACGATGACGCCGCCGAGAATTACCGGCATGCGCTGGATCTGTTCGAGCAGGTTCCCGATCTTGTCGGAATCTACAACGTGGGCGGATCGTCCGGCGGGATCACCCGCGCCATTTGCGAAAGACAGCGCGAGGAACTGGTGTTCATCGGGCATGGCCTGACGCCAGACACCCGTCGCGCGATGCTGGACGGCACAGTCGATGCCATCTTTGATCTGGACCCTGACACGTTGATCGACAGGGCCATCCAACTTCTGTCCCTGCCGGTCTGTAGGCCCCGACCGCTCAAGCTTGATATCTATTTTCGCGAAAATCTGCCATAGGGTGCGGTGGATGTAGGCGGCTTGGTCCCTTATCAGATGGAGATCGCACCGTGTGAATACCCCTCTCGTGCAATCCGGTGCGGGATGGCCTTGCTTGGGTGCCGGAGATTTGTGCCGAGGTTTCCGGATGCCGGGTTGTAGTCGTGTTCAGGTCAGAGCCCTGTCCAAAAACATTGAAATTCTGGAAAGCGTTCTTGGATCCAAGCAGGTCGCATCCGCGAAGTTTGAAACGATACCGGCACAGTAGATTAACGGGTGTCCTCAGCATTGGTGCGCTATGGCAGTAGGCCACGCATCAGGGGGTCAACCATCGCCCGTGCCAGTTGTCCGCGGCTTTTGATGGTGTCCTTTGCGGTGGGGCGATACCAGAAAATCGACCATTGCAGCCCGCCCAAAAGCACTTTGGCGGTGACTGCGATATCGGTTTTGCGCAGTGATCCGTCCGCGACACCTGCCGCCAGCACTTCTTTGAAATGGGTCTCGAAACGGTCGCGCTCGTCGATCAGGCTTTGTACTGTCTCGCGTTGTGCGGGTGTTGTCTTGCCAAAACGGTGGACCTGCACACCCTGCGCAACTACGTTTTCATAGGTGTGGTATTTCAACAAGGCGTTGGCATGTGCCAGCAGCATAGCCTCAAGGCGGGCGGCGGCTGTGCTCTGGATCTCAAGCGCCGGTGCGAGGGCGCGAAAAAGGTAATCCATGCCCACGCGATGCACATCAAAGAACAGGTCGGTTTTCGAACTGTAGTAGTGATAGATATGGCCCTTGGTGCTGTCGAGACGACGGGCCACGTCATCAATCGAGGTGGCATGGTAGCCGCGCTCCATAAAGCAGTTGGCGGCGCTCTCGATGATTTCGTCTTTGCGCCGCGCCTTGTTGCGCTTGCGCTGGGTGGGGCGCAGTTCCCCCGCATTGCCCATGGTCGGTTTGTCCACCTTCGCCTTCTCCTTGTTCGGTCGCGAAAAACCCATATTAGCCGTTCGGTGGCACCCACCGCAACGGCCCTGAAAGTGCCATGACCAGCGCACATAAAACGTGCAAATTTCCCGGTTGCCCGCGTGCATTATACGATAGGCGGTTGGTCCGGGAATGAAGCGTTGACACAGTTCCCAATACCATCCTAGAAACCTACTTGGTAGTATGTTATCGGGCGGTGCGGAACTCCGGACTACGCCCCGGACAGGTGCTGCCACAGGGGAGGGGAACGACCATCCATGCTAGAAGCGCGCGGATTGACGAAGGAATTTAATGGCTTTCTGGCTGTGCGTGATGTCGACCTGACAGTCGAGCGCGGAACGATTCATGCCCTAATCGGGCCGAACGGTGCTGGAAAAACGACCTGTTTCAACCTTCTGACCAAGTTTTTGCGCCCGACGTCGGGCAAGATCACCTATGACGGGCGCGATATCACTGCGATGTCGCCCACAGATATCGCGCGGCTTGGGCTGGTGCGCTCTTTCCAGATTTCTGCCGTATTTGGCGAGATGACCGTGCTGGAAAATGTCCGCGTTGCGCTTCAGCGGCAGCGGGGCGAAAGCTATGATTTTTGGCGTTCTGACCGCACCTTGAACCAGTTCGACGGCGATGCGCGGCGCTATATCGACGACGTGGGACTCTCCGAGTTTGTCGATCATCGGGCGGCGGAACTTTCCTATGGACGCAAGCGGGCGCTCGAGATCGCGACGACACTGGCGCTTGAACCCAAAATGTTGTTGCTCGACGAGCCGATGGCCGGAATGGCGCAGCAGGATGTGGAACTGATTTCGGTGCTGATCCGGCGCATTTCGGAGGGGCGGACCATTTTGATGGTGGAACACAATCTTTCGGTGGTGGCCGATCTTTCGGACAAGATCACGGTGCTGGCCCAAGGCGAAGTTCTGGAAGAGGGCGATTACGAGACAGTCTCGAAGTCGCCGAAGGTGATCGAGGCCTATATCGGAGTTGACCATGAGTGAGACGGTGTTGATCGCCAGTGCCTCTACCGATGTGCCGCACAGCGGGACGCCCGCCCTGACTGTGCGCGACCTTGAGGCGTGGTATGGCGAGAGTCATGTGCTGCATGGTGTAAATTTCGAGGTCTGGCCCGGCGAGGTCGTGACCCTGCTTGGGCGCAACGGTGCGGGCAAGACGACGACGATCCGCGCGATCATGGGCATGATTGGCCGCCGCGCCGGTTCGGTGAAGGTCGGCGAAACCGAAACCATCAACATGGAGCCGCGCCATATTGCGCGGCTTGGCAATGCCATTTGCCCCGAGGAGCGCGGCATATTTGCGTCGCTTTCGGTGGAAGAAAATCTGATGCTACCGCCGAAGATCGCAGAAGGCGGGCTGACGCTGGGGCGCATCTATGATCTGTTCCCAAATCTGAAGGACCGGCGCCGCAGCCAAGGCACAAAGCTTTCTGGTGGCGAACAGCAGATGCTGGCGATTGCGCGCATCCTGCGCACAGGTGCCAAGCTGCTGTTGCTGGACGAGCCGACGGAAGGGCTGGCTCCGGTGATCGTGCAGCAGATCGGTCGCACCATCGCCGCGCTGAAGCAAGAAGGCTTTACGATCGTTCTGGTGGAGCAGAACTTTCGCTTTGCCGCCTCGGTTGCAAACCGCCACATGGTGATCGACCAAGGCAAGGTCGTGGACATGATCCCGAACGAGGATCTGGAGGCAAATATCGACAAGCTGCACGCCTATCTGGGCGTGTAAAAAATCTGCAACCGGCGCCAGCGCAAGCTGGGCGTCATTTCTGGGAGGAAAAACATGGTACGCACATTGGCACTTTCAACAGTCGCAAGTATCGCGCTGGCGCTGCCAGCTCAGGCTTTCGACATCAAGATCGGGGTTCTGAACGACCGTTCGGGCACCTATGCCGACTTGGCCGGTGAGGGTTCGGTCGTGGCGGTGAGGATGGCGATCGAAGATTTCGACGCCGCGGGTAAGGGGATCAACGTCGAGGTGATCTCGGCGGATCACCAGAACAAGCCTGACATCGCTTCGACCATTGCACGGCAGTGGTACGATCAGGACGGGGTGGATGTGATCATGGATCTGCCGACATCGTCCACCGCGCTTGCCGTCGCAGGGATCACTGCCGAGATGGGCGGGATCATGTTGAACTCGGGCGCCGCCACTTCGGACCTGACTGGTGAGGCTTGCGAAGAGACCACGGTTCACTGGACCTATGACACCGCTGCGCTGGCGAACGGAACCGCCAAGGCGGTGACGCAAAGCGGTGGCGACACGTGGTTCTTTCTGACTGCGGATTACGCCTTTGGTCACGCGCTTGAGCGTGACGCAACGCAGGTGATCGAGGCCAATGGCGGCACGGTTGTCGGTTCGGTCGCGCATCCCTTTCCGGGGACCGACTTCAGTTCGTTCATTCTTCAGGCCCAGGCCAGCGGCGCCAAGGTGATTGGCCTTGCCAATGCCGGTTCGGATACGGTGAACTCGATCAAACAATCGTCTGAGTTTGGCGTAACGCAGGCGGGCCAGTCGCTGGCCTCTCTGCTGATGTTCCTGACCGACGTGCACTCGCTGGGCGCGCAGACTGCGCAGGGGCTGGTGCTGACCGAGGCGTTCTATTGGGATCTTAACGACGAAACCCGCGAATGGTCTGCCCGCTTCGAAGAGAAGATGGGCGCGAAGCCAACTATGGTGCAGGCGGGCAACTACGCCGCAGCGCTGCACTATCTCAAGGCAGTCGAGGCATTGGGCTCGGCCGATGACAACATTGCTGTGGTCGAGAAGATGAAGGAAATGCCAACCTCTGATCCTCTATTCGGCGAAGGCTATGTCCGCAAGGATGGCCGGGTGATCCACGACATGTACCTTTTCGAGGTGAAAACCCCGGAAGAAAGCACCGGCGAATGGGATCTGTATAAAACACTGGCCACGATCCCAGGAGAAGAAGCGTTTCGTGCGCTTGAGGATGGCGGCTGTGAATTTGCGATGAGCGAATAAGTCCAGAGAAACACAGGGCGGCGCGGTGCGGATCGCGCTGCCGGCAATGGCCAAGGGGCTCTCCAAATGGATATTTTCGGGATACCGGTGCAGGTTCTGTTCGGCCAGTTGCTGATCGGGCTGATCAACGGGTCGTTCTACGCGGTATTGTCGCTGGGGCTGGCTGTGATCTTCGGGTTGCTGAACATCATCAACTTTACCCACGGCGCGCAATACATGATGGGTGCGTTCGTGGCGTGGATGATGCTGAACTATCTCGGCGTAAATTACTGGTTCGCTCTGGTGCTTGCGCCGCTGGTGGTGGGCGCCTTCGGGATGCTCGCAGAGCGGCTGATGCTTGCCCGCCTCTACAAGCTTGATCACCTTTACGGGTTGCTCCTGACATTCGGCCTTGCGCTGATCATTCAGGGGCTTTTCCGGAACTACTATGGTATTTCGGGCCTGCCCTATACCATCCCACCCGCGTTGAGCGGGGGGCAGAATCTGGGCTTTATGTTCCTGCCAAACTACCGTGCATGGGTGATTGTGGTGTCGGTTGTGGTGTGCTTTGGCACATGGTTCATGATCGAGAAAACGAAATTGGGCGCCTATCTGCGTGCCGCGACCGAAAATCCGGAACTTGTCGGTGCCTTTGGCATCAACGTGCCGCGCATGGTGACGCTGACCTATGGTTTTGGTGCCGCGCTGGCGGGTCTGGCGGGTGTGCTGGCCGCGCCGATCTATTCGGTAAATCCCAACATGGGTGCCGATCTTATTATCCTTGTTTTTGCCGTGGTCGTGATTGGCGGCATGGGTTCGATCATCGGGGCGATCCTGACAGGGTTTGGCCTTGGCATCATTGAGGGGCTTACGCGTGTGGTCTACCCGGAAGGCTCGTCAGTGGTGATTTTTGTAATAATGGCGATCGTGCTGCTGGTGAAACCTGAAGGTTTGTTCGGGAGGCAAGCATGACCATGACAACGGACAACGATACTGGTGCCACCCCTGTGACCACCACTGCGCAGCGCACGGGAACCCCGCGCCACCATCTGATCCTGTTCACCCTGCTTCTGGCTTTGCTCGTTGTGCTGCCGTGGCTGGTTTATCCGGTGTTTGCGATGAAGGTGATGTGCTTTGCGCTCTTTGCCTGTGCCTTCAACTTGCTGCTTGGCTTTGGCGGATTGCTCAGTTTTGGACACGCGGCCTTTTTCGGTTCTGCCAGTTATGTTGCTGCCCATGCCGCAAAGGTCTGGGGGCTGACGCCCGAACTTTCGATTTTGTCGGGCACTGCGGTGGCCGCCGCGTTGGGACTGTTGATCGGGGCGCTTTCGATCCGGCGGCAGGGGATCTATTTTGCGATGGTCACGCTGGCCTTTGCGCAGATGGTTTATTTCTTTGCACTTCAGGCCGAGTTTACTGGCGGGGAGGACGGAATCCAGTCGGTGCCGCGCAATGCGCTGTTTGGCATCTTCAGCTTGGCTGACAATATGGCGCTTTACTGGCTGGTGCTTGTTATCACCTTTGGTGGGATATTGTTCCTTTACAGGGTCACACATTCGCCCTTTGGGCATGTGCTGAAGGCCATTCGCCAGAACGAGGCGCGGGCCGTCTCGCTGGGCTATAACGTGAACCGCTATAAGCTGACGGTTTTTGTGATCTCGGCCACCTTTGCCGGGCTGGCGGGGGCGACCAAAAGTCAGGTGTTCCAGCTTGCCTCGTTGACGGATGTGCATTGGTCGATGTCGGGCGAGGTGGTGTTGATGACGCTGCTTGGTGGCATGGGCACAATCTTTGGTCCGATTGTGGGTGCGGCGATCATCGTGACGATGCAAAACTATCTTGCTGGTTTTGGCGCATGGGTCACGGTGATTCAGGGCGTGATCTTTGTGATTGGGGTACTTTTGTTCCGCGAAGGGATCGTCGGCATCCTGGCAAAATGGTTCAAGAAACCTCTCTAGGGGGAGGTGACTTTTTCACAAAAACATACGACTTAGTAGGATGTTTAGAAGATGCTGAAGATATGATCCATGTTCTGATCACGGGTGCAGGAGGCTTTTTGGGCCAACGGCTGGTCTCGTCCTTGCTGGCGCAGGGACGGTTGGGGGGACAGGCGATTGGCCGGATCACACTGGCAGACCGACGGCTGCCGGAGTTGCCAAATGCCAAAGGTGTGGAAATTGTAGGGCGCGAGGGTGATCTATCGGATCGAGCATATCTGGCCGCGTTGGTTGCCGATGGCTTTGACGCCCTGTTTCATTTCGCCTCTCTTTTGACCATTGAGGCCGAGCAGAACTCCGGCCTTGCGTGGGACGTCAGTGTGGAGTCGTTGCGGTATCTGATCGAAACGGCAGAGGGTGCGCCAAAGGTGATCTATGCCTCGTCGATCGCCATTTTCGGTGGCGCACTGCCCGAAGAGGTGGGTGACGACGTCGTTCCGCTGCCGCAGACAACCTATGGCACCCAGAAGGCAATTTGCGAGTTGTTAATTGCCGATCATTCCCGCCTTGGACGGATTGACGGGTGCTGTCTGCGCCTGCCCATTGTGGTCACGCGGCCCGGCGCCCCTGCTGCTGCCATTTCTGACCGTGTCGCCGGCATCCTGCGCGAGCCGTTGACGGGACACGACCTTGCCGCCCCGCTCGCGCCGGAAACGCCGGTGCCCATCGTCTCTGCCGGTGCTGCCATCTCGGCCTTTCTCACGTTGGTCGACCTACCTGCCGAAGCGCTGCCGCCCAAGCGGGCGTTCAACCTGCCCGCCCTGACCGTAACCGTCGCAGAGATGGTTGCCGCAGGTGTTCGCAAGGGGGCAAAGGGCGCAGTGACCTATGCCCCCGATACGCAAGTACAGCGGATTGTCGATGGTTGGCCCCGTCGCTTTACTTCGGTTGCCGCTGCGCGGCTGGGGATCGGGCCGGACACGGATATCGAGGCGGTGATTGATGATTTTCAGAGCCAGAAGGAAAGCCACAATGGCTGAAACAGTGACCCCGACGCACGCAGTGTCAGCCGCGGAAAAACAGGCCGATATTTGTATCATCGGCGCCGGTTCCTCGGGGATGACAGTGGCCAAGTCGCTTCAGGAACGGGGGCTAGCGGTGCAGGTCTTTGAGAAGGGTTCGGACATTGGGGGCATGTGGCGGTACGAGAACGACAACGGGCAAAGCTCGTGTTACGCCTCGCTGCATATTGATACCTCGCGGCCCAACCTAGGCTATAGCGACTTTCCGCTTGATGAAACGCTGCCGGACTTTCCAAGCCACCGCCAGTTTCTTGCCCATCTGGAACGATATGCCGACCATTTCGGGCTGCGCAAACTGGTGCGTTTTCGCACCGAGGTGGCAGAGGTTATTCCCAAAGATGGCCGTTTTGACGTGCGGCTTGCTACGGGTGAGGTGCTGAATTTCGGCACGGTGATTGTTGCCAACGGCCATCTTGCAGACCCGCAGATGCCTGACTTTTCCGGCAGCTTTAATGGGCCGGTGATCCATTCGCACCACTACCGCAACGCCGACCCCTATGAGGGCAAGCGGGTGATGGTGGTGGGGCTGGGCAACTCGGCGGTGGATATCGCCGTGGATATCGCGCGACGGACAGAGCATGTTTTTGTGTCCACGCGGCGCAGTGGCTGGGTGATACCGAAATATCTTTGGGGCATTCCGATTGACCAGGTGTCGGCCGGACTGTCGCGCCGTTTACGGTTGCCGACAAAGACGACCCGGCTGGTGATGTCATGGCTTATCAGGCTGGGTGTGGGTGACCAGCGCCGCTTTAATCTGCCGCGCCCCGCGCATCCGATGTGGCGCGAACATGCGACTCTGAGCCAAGAACTTTTGCCGTACATCGGTCATGGCTACATCAGTGTGAAGCCCAACGTGAAAGAGCTGCGCGGTGACAGCGTGGCCTTTGCCGACGGCAGTACGGAAAAGCTGGACGCGATCATTTTTGCGACGGGCTACAAGATCACCTTTCCCTTTTTGCCAGAGACAGTTTTTGATCCGGCGCAAGAAGTGGGTGCGCTTTATCGGCGGATGGTTTCACTCAAATATCCCGGATTGATCTTTGCCGGATTGGTACAGCCAGTTGGCCCGACGATTCCGCTGGTGGAAATTCAGGGCAAGTGGATCGCCGCCTATCTTTCTGGCGCGATGAGAATGCCCGATCGGGCGGCCCGGACAGAAGAGATCGAGCGGCACCAGCAGGTTCAGCGCAAGACCTATCTTGATAGCAAGCGTTATGTGCTTGAGGTGGATTTCAAGACATTCTCGGGCCAGATGCGTCGTGATATGGCTGCGGGGAAAGCAGGTAAGGCTTGATTTTAGCCTGCGCCTTTTGACTATGGTCCGGGCCATTTCGGGCCGGATACCCCGCCTGTAGGTGTGTCTTGGGCTGGTCAGTGCGTCGCTGTCGCATCTGCACGAAAGATTCGTCAATGCGCCGTGGATGCGAGCGCCTGGGCCGGATTCCGAATATATTCTTTAGTATTTAATTGAAATCAAAAGTATGTATTTGCGAAATACGTAAGTATGTAACTTGTGTGGCATATTCCCCAAACTCAACAAAAACATAGTTGTTGGGGTCAATTTTTATCAATCATTGTTGCACGACCGTTCAGGTTGTGCGCCTAATCTCTTAGGCGGGAAGCTGCCTATGGTCATTCGTGGCAGCCAGAAGGACTGTTGCGAATTGTAATGTTGATAATGAGCGAGGTTAAGTAAAAATCATGACATTGAAATTTATCAAAAAATTCGCACGTGATGAAGACGGCGCAACTGCAATTGAATACGGTTTGTTTGCAGCCCTGATTGCTGCGGTAATTGTTGTGGCTGTAAGCAATATTGGCGGACAAGTAAACTCAGGGTTTGAAGCAGTACGCACTGCTTTGACTACCGCGGGCATCGCAGTGCCCTGATCATGGAGTTCTCAGCGCGCACACTCGTTGTCGTCATAACCTCCTTCGTGCTTGCCGGAGGCGTGGCTTGGGTTGGTGTTCAGGCAAACAATGCGCCTGAGCCACTTCCTGTAAGCCAGCCAATTGCGCTATCCGTGCCGCCCAGAGAAACCTATCTTTTCGCCAATGCGGTAATTGAGCAGGGCGGAGTTATTTCGGATGATCAATTAAAGCCTGTGGAAATGCAGATTGATCAGGCGGGCGAGAATCTAATTGAAGACAGTTCAGAAAACCGGTCTGCTCTTATTCAATTAAGCGCGAACCGGATGATCCCGATGGGCACGCCTTTCGTCAAGTCGGATTTACAACCTGCGGTATATTCACCTCCTGAGGTTGTTGCCGAAGAAGTACCGGAACCTCCTATGATCGAAGGCGCCGCCGCACTGCTGCGGCCGGGAATGCGGGCAATTGCCCTTCCGCTTACGGGGGAAACGGCGGTTGCGGGGTTAATTGCTCAGGGGGACAGGATCGACGTTCTGGTATCTTACGACAATCAGGATGGCGTGCGGGCTGTGCGCACGGTTCTGCACAATGTTCAGGTGCTTGCCACGGATCAAACGAACGCGCCCGCAGGGCAGGGGCGCGCGGGAATGCCCAAGACCATCACGCTTGAACTGCATCCAGAAGGCGCAAAGGTACTCGCGCTGGCCAAGCATACCGGGGAAATTATTCTGGTGCTGAGCGATCGGACAGGTGACGACATGCCGACCATCGTAAACGATACACCGATGCTTGCGACGCAGATTTCCGGACTGGCTGCGCCGCGTACTGAACCGGCCAAGCCGCCCAACGTGCGGATCATTCGGGGAAGCACCGCCACCCGTGTAAAAGGCATTTTGGGACAATCTGCTCCTGACCCAAGCGCTTCCGCCAACAGTCCTCCACCCAGCACAACGGGGTCTGACTAACCCCTGGTCTGCTTTTAATTAGGATCATTACGTTGTTACGATTGTTGCCCCCTGCCACAAAATTTCATGTGATTTTCATGCTGGGTGCGTTTCTGCTGTACCTGCCCGCAGCAAGTCACGCGCAGACCTTTATCGAAAGCAATGGCCGTCCGGTCCAGTTGTTTGCTGGTGAAGGCAAGCTGATAAAGCTTGATACCCCGTCCGAGACGGTGTTTCTGGCTAACCCCGAAATTGCAGATGTCGAGATCAAGTCTCCCACATTGTTGTATATCTACGGCAAGTCTATGGGCGAGACGACGTTGTTCGTCATTGATGCATCGGACGAGGTTTCGGTTGCCAGTTCGGTCAAGGTCTCCACGAATGTAAAAGCGTTGAACGGCGCGGCGCGGGCGTCGGTGCAAGGCGGGAAATTTTCGATTGTGGAAGTGGACGGGGCGTTGGTTATGACCGGCCGCGTCGGCACAATCCGCGACGCGGAACAGGTGCAAAACATCGTGCAGACATTGGCTGGCGATGCCGTGCCGGTGGTCAACAGCCTGTCGCTGGACACACCCGCGCAGGTCAATCTTCAGGTCAAGATCGCCGAGGTTTCGCGCACGGTGACAGAAGATCTGGGCACCAACTGGACAACGCTTTCTGGCAACGGGCTGACGGGCGGCAACGCCGTATCGGGCGGTTATTCTCTGGCATCCCAGTTCAGTGTTGGCAACTCGCTTCAAGGGGTAACGCTTGAGGCGCTGAAGAACGAGGGGCTTGTGACCATCCTGTCCGAGCCGAACCTGACAGCACGTTCCGGTGACAAGGCGACGTTCCTGGCCGGTGGTCGTTTCCCGTACCAGACCCAATCGGGTGACGGCGAAGTGCGCGTTGTTTTTGAACCCTTCGGTGTCGAACTGGATTTCGAACCCGAGGTTATGCGGTCGGACAAGATCAAGTTGATGGTAAACACCAAGATCCGCGAACTGGATTTTTCCAATGGCAGCACGACAGATCTTCAGAACCTGCCGCTGATTCTGGAACGCAGTGCGGCCACCACCATCGAGGTCAGCAGCGGCCAAAGCTTTGCCATCGCGGGACTGTTCAAGGCGACATCGCAACAGAACATCAAACAGATCCCCGGACTGGGCGAGATTCCCCTGCTGGGGGCGCTGTTCCGGTCCACCAGCTTTCAAAAGGGCGAGACCGAGTTGGTCATCATCGTCACACCTTATCTTGTCGAACCCAGCGCGCCCGGCAAGCTTAAGACGCCGCTGGAAAAGTTCGCCCCTGCGGACCGTCTGAGCCGCAATTTTCTTGGTGAACTGACTTTTGGCGCAGCGGATGACGGGGGGCCGGTTTCGGTCAAAAGCATCAATGGCAAGGCGGGGCTTCTTCTTCAATGATCATGCAATTTCTTTCAGGTCGTATTGCAATCGTAGTGTTTGCCCTTGGCGCATTGTTGGCAGGGTGCAGCACTCCGCAACCCGATGTCGGGGTCGTTGACCGGCTGTCGGCTGACTATGTCGAAACGCAGCATACCTACCGGTTCGGGGCGAAATCGTCGGGACTGTCAAAATCGGAACGGCACGGGATCAACCATTTCCTGAACCGCAATGCCCTGCGCAAAGGGGATGTGCTGATTGTGACCATCCCAACCAGCGGATCGCCCAAGACAGACGCGGGGCGCGTGGAAACCATACACGCCGCACTGGCCTTTGTGCCGTCGCGCGTTCGTATCGGTATGGATCAAAGCTTTGCCACTTATCCGACGGTGCCAAGGCAAACGGGCCTTATCCGGTTGGTGCGGGCCAGTGGTATTCGTGTGGACTGCACGCCGGGCGCTGACGATCTGGGTTGTGCAAATGCGATCAACCTTGCGGTCATGATTGACGAGCCGGGTGATGTTCTGGCCCCCGCACCAACGGCGCGAACGGCGCTGCAATAATGCCGCTGGCAAGGAGAATGATGTGAATCGTCCCATATCTGCCGCGACCATCCGCAACGGCACCGTGCGGGTCGAGGCATTCATCAATTCCGAAGACGCAAAGACCGCCGTCGAACAGATCGGTCGCCAGATCGGGCGCGGCGGCACCGTCAACTTTCATGCAGGTTCGTTGGCGACGGCCGCCCGTTTGATAGGCATGACATCATTGGGCGACGTGCTTGTGGTCGAACTGGGGTCCGAGGATGCGGCGGCCAGTCTGCCGATGATACAGGATCTAGCCGCAGAGGGTGTCGGTCTGGTCCTGTTGGGACGACAGAACAGTGTTGAAACCTACAGAAGCTTTATCGCCGCTGGCGCGCGAGACTATCTGGTGCTGCCGCTTGCAGACGGAACCGAAGTGGCGTTGGGTCTGGATGAAACACCCACTCTTGCAACTCCCAAGGTTGCCAGCGCCCGCACAATCGGCATTTGCGGTGTCAGCGGCGGCGTCGGCGCCAGCGTTCTGGCGGCAAATCTGGCGGTCGGCTATCTGGGCCACGCACGGTCGGGCAAGCTGGCGCGTGACAGTGTGGGCAGCGTTGCATTGGTGGATGCGGACCTGTGTTTTGGCTCGTTGGCGATAGATTTCGACATGGACATCACCCCCGGCCTGCTTGAAGCATTGCTGGCGCCCGAACGTGTGGATCGCACATTTCTGAATGCGACGATGGCCACGCCATTGGCAGGACTGGCGGTGTATTCCGCCGAGGCAAGCGAGCATAGCCGGATACGTGCTCTTGAAGCGGGGTTCCCCGCGTTGCTTCAGCAGATCAAGGCCGACTACCCCACCTTGATCGTGGACCTGCCGCGCACGCTTTTGGCCGAGACGCCGACGATCGCAGAGGGCTTGGACGAGCTGGTCCTGGTTCTGGGGCAAGGGTTCACGTCTATTCGTAGTTGCAGCAGGCTGTTGCACCGGATCGCGGACCAGACAAACGGGCCACGTATCTCTTGTGTGCTGTCGCAGACACGGCGCGACGCAGGGCTTCGCAAATCCGAAATCACGACCGCGCTGGATCGGGATATCGACATGGTGCTGCCGCAATGCGGATCGGAATTGGCGCGGGCGTCGGTCAAGGGGATCCCGTTGCAAAAACTGGCTCCGCGCAACGGGTATTCTCGGTCGGTGTCGCAGTTGGTGTCGCGGTTGGAAACCCCGCTGTTCAACCCCACGGATACCAAACGCAGCATCTGGCGTTGGAAGAAGGCAGGCGGGCATGACTGACGTCGCAACCTTGCCAATGGACGATCTGGAACGACTTCGTGCCCTCATCGAGACGCGGCTGACCGAAGTGGCGCGCGCGGGAGAGAGCGTTGGGCTGCACGAGATCAGCAGTGCAATCGACTGGTACGAAACGCAGACGGGCCAGACCGTCCCGCGCGAAAGCCAGCGCCAGTTGATGCAACATTTCGCGCCCCCGACCGAAACCGAGGCGTTGGCCGGACCCCAATCCAAGGTGCGCGTCGCGCCGACCAGCTATATGCCGGGATTTGCCAAACGCCTGAATGCGCTCAGCCGCAGGATTCTGCCCGAGGCGTTGACCCTTCTGGACCTGCAAGCGCTGGCGGGTCTTTCGGCCGAGGCGCAGCGTGACACCATCCGCGATGCGGTTCTCAGCATTTGCGCGTCGCAAAAGCTTGAGTTGAACGGCGCAGAAAGCGCTGATCTGGTCAGCTATGTGGTCGATGACATGATGGGGTTCGGCCCCTTGGAACGTCTGCTTGCTGACGACGAAGTGTCCGATATTCTAGTGAACGGACCGCAAAAGGTCTATGTCGAACGCGCCGGGCGTCTGGAACTGACCGATGTGTCGTTTCGCGATGATCAGCATGTGATGAACATCGCCAGCCGCATCGTATCGGCTGCGGGTCGGCGGGTCGACGAAAGCACGCCGTTGGTGGACACGCGTCTGGCCGACGGCAGCCGGATCAACGTGACCATTCCGCCACTGGCGGTGGATGGACCCACCATAACGATCCGTAAATTCCCCAAGGACGAGTTGACGCTGGCCGATCTGGCCAGCCGGAACACCCTGTCGCCGCAAATGGCCGAGCTTCTGAGGATTGCGGCCTACCTGCGGCTGAACATCCTGTTTTCGGGTGGGACCGGCGCGGGTAAAACGACATTGCTGAACGCCGTATCCCGCGAGATTCCTGCAAACGAGCGGATTGTTACAATCGAGGATGCGGCAGAACTGCGTCTGCAACAGCCGCATGTGGTGCGTTTGGAAACCCGTCCACCGACACTTGAGGGGACCGGTGAAGTCACCATGCGCCACCTGTTCCGCAACGCGTTGCGGATGCGCCCCGACCGGATCATCATCGGCGAGGTTCGCAGCGACGAAGCCCTTGATATGCTTCAGGCAATGAACACCGGCCACGACGGCTCGATGAGCACTTTGCATGCCAACAACCCCCGCGAGGCGTTGACGCGGATGGAAAATCTGATCGCGATGTCAGGGGTGCAACTGTCTGCTGATTTTGTCCGCGACCAGTTGAAAGAAGCACTGCATCTGATCGTGCAAATTTCGCGGATGCACGACGGGGTGCGGCGGGTAACCTCTATTGCCGAGGTGGTCGGCATGGAGGGTAATATCATCAGCATGCAGGAACTGTTCCGGTTTCACCGCACTCAGGGCAAGGTTGGCGAAGAGATTGTCGGGGAATTCCAAAGCACCCGCACGCTGCCCCATTTTATCGAACGCGCCAAAGACCACGGTCTGGAAAATGCGGTTCGGGATATTCTGGTGGGCAGCACATGACGCCGATCACCGTCTATTTCGGGCTGACCTTTATGACCTGTCTTGCTCTGGGGTTTTCCGGGATCATATTGATTGACCGGTCCCGTCGCGTGCGCCGCGCGCGTCTTGTCCGCTTCAGTTCGGATCATCCGGGCAGGACATCGGCCCGTGTGATGCGCCGTCTTGAGGCCACGCAGACTGCTGAGAAGGACGGGTTGCGCCACACCAAGGGCGGGCTGATCGGCTTGCTTGAAGTGCGTTTGAAGGAGGCGGGGCTGGAGATTTCACCAATGGCCGCGATCGGGCTGATGTGCGCGATTGCGGTGGTGGCGGGCGGCGGGTTCTGGCTGTCAGGTCTGTTCCCTCTGCCTTTGGCCCCTGTTTTGGGCGCAGGTGCGGGGTGGGTGGTGTTCAATGTCCTGCTAAGCGCCATGCGCGCCCGCAGGGTGCGCACCTTCAACGAGGCGTTGCCGGATTGTCTGGACATACTGGCGCGCGGCCTGCGGGCGGGTCAGCCCATCCCGGCAGCCCTTGCTGTTGTGGCACAGCACGCAAGGGGTATCGCGCAGGAAGAGTTCAGACGCTGCTGTGAGGAGTTGAAACTGGGCGTGCCGCTGATCAAGGCGCTGACTGGTGTTGCAGAACGGATCGGTTCACCCGAGGCCCACTTTGTTACTGTGGCCACCAGCCTGCAGTCGGAAACCGGCGGCAATCTGGTTGAAACGCTGGAAAATTTGGCCGAGTTGCTGCGTGATCGGAAAAAACTGCGCAGAAAGGCGGCCGCGCTGTCTGCCGAAATTCGTGTAAGCGCGTTGATCCTGTCCAGTCTGCCCTTTGTGGTGGCTGTTGTTCTGTTCTTTATGAACCCTGGCTATCTGAACCCGCTGATCACCGACGCGCGCGGTCAGGTCATGGCTGCTGCAGCTTTGCTCAGCCTTGGGTTGGGAATTTACAGCATGTATAAATTGTCGCGTATCGATGTTTGATCTTCCTCCCTTGCTTGTCCAGTTTGCTGTCGGTGTGCCGGCCCTGATCCTTGTGCAGCTTGGTGTGCTGCACATGATTGACAGACACGCCCGCGTCGCACGCATCAACCGCAGTCTGGGGCGTATGCCTGCGCGCCGTGCCTCGCAGCGTCAATCCATTCTTCAGCGGATTGCACAGGTGTTTCGCAGGCTTGCCACGATAACGCTTGAGCGGGTTTCGGTGATGCGCGGCGGCGAGGCTGAAATCTCGGCTGAACTGTTGCGCACCGCCGGTTTTCGCAGTCGCGACGCGGTGTTGGTTCACGCTTTTCTTAAACTGGTGTTGCCGATCGCGGGTGCACTGTTGACTGTGTTGTGGTTCCTTGTGGCCCGCAGTGATACCCCCACCAGTGGGTTGGTCGTTGTGATTTGGTCCTGTGGTATTGCGCTTGCCCTGTCCAAGGCGCCGGACATCGTGTTGACCCATATCCGCAACCGCCGCTTCAAACAGGTGCGCAAAAGCTTCCCTGATATGCTTGAATTGCTGGTCATCGCCAGTGAATCCGGCCTCAGTGCCAATCCGTCACTCAGCCGCGTGGCGAATGAAATCCGGATGTTCTGCCCACCATTGGCGTTCGAATTGCAACAACTGGTGATCGAGCTTAGCATTCTGCCCAGTCGTGACGATGCTTGGCGCAATTTCAGCACGCGCCTTCCGTTGACGGAAATCACGATCTTTTCCAACGCGCTGATGCAGGCGGAACGCTATGGCACACCCTTTGCCGGGGCCATGCGTACGTTGATGCGCGACGAAAGAGCAGGGCGGCTGTTGAAAATCGAAGAACAGGCGGGCCGCGCGCCCGCATTGATGACCATGCCGCTGATCCTGTTCATCATGCCGCCCTTGTTCATCGTTTTGATCGGTCCCGCAGTGCTGAGCATTCTGGACAATATCATGGAGGGTGGGTTCGGATGAAACGAACGGCACGCCACTTCCTAAAAGGCGAAGACGGCGCCACGGCGGTTGAATTCGTGTTGGTTCTGCCCATTTTGCTGTCGATGGTGTTCGGCATCATCTGCTTTGGTCAGTATTTTGCGATTGCCAACAGCCTGCAACAACTGGCCGCCGAGGCGGCGCGCTATTCCGCCATCGGGATCACCACCACGGAACGTGAAAATCTTGCGAATGCGTTCATAACCAATGCAGGCGCGCGGTTTACATTTCTGGGGCAAGACAAGATGGCCCGCACCATCACCACATTTTCGGGGACCGATCCGGACGGGATTCAAGTGTCACTGTCCTATGACTTGCAAGGATCAGCGGTGGACGTGGCCAGCGGGTTTCTCGGGCTTGAGCTGACCACTCTGACGCGGAGTAGCTATCTTGCCTATTAAGCTGCGAATTCAGGCGTTTTGGGCGGATGAACGCGGCGCCGTCATCATCATCTTTGCGCTGGTGCTGACGGTTCTACTGGGCTTTGTCGCGCTGGGGGTTGACCTGAGTTCGCTATACTTCCGGCAAAAGACGCTGCAAACGCGCGCTGATCTTGCTGCGGTCAGCGCTGTGAACAATCTGAGCGACAGTCCCGCCGCATACGCCCTGACCACCATCGAGGGTAACGGGCTTGATGCGAGTGCGATGACGTCCATCAACTATGGGCATTACCAACGCGATCCGGCACTGGATCCAGACGACAGGCTGACCGACCGTGAGCTGAGTGATCTGGATGTGAACGCGGCCACCGTGTCCCTGCAAGAGGCCGCGCCGCTGTATTTTGCCCGCAGTTTTTTAGCGCAAGACACGACGCAGCTGGGGGCCCGTGCGACCGCCGCGAGCTTTGATCTGGCCTCGTTCAGTCTGGCATCGGGACTGTCTTCGATGAATGAGGGGCTGTTGAACGCGCTTTTGTCAGAGGCGACAGGCAGCGAAATTTCGTTGACTGTGCTGGACTATAAAGCATTGGCCGTTGCCCAGATTGACCTGCTGACATTTTCAGACGCTCTGGCAACCCGTGCGGATTTGACGGCTCTGACTTACGAAGATCTGCTGACCAGTGATGTCGAGCTGCTTGATATTGCTGGGGCTCTTTTGGACACTGGCGTGGTTCAGGGGTCCACTGCGGCGCTGATTGCGATCCTGAATTCCGGAAGCAATGCCCTGTTGGATGCCGAAAAGCTGATTGGCGTGGACGGTGACGACGTCGCGGTGCAGCTTGAGGATGTTTTGCCCACTGTCACTGTGTCCGCTCTGGATGTGTTAATGTCATCGGTGGATGTTATCAACGCCAACCGTTTCATCGATCTAAAGCTGGATCTGAACATACCCGGTCTACTGGAGACGAACCTGAAGATAGTGGTGGGTGAGCGTCCAGCGTGGATCATGTTCGCGGAACGAGGCGCTACAGCGCATACCGCACAGGTGCGGATGAAACTGGATCTGACTCTAGACACCGATATTCTGTCAGGCTTGGAGACGACCCTCGGTATCGTCTCCCTTGACATTGTCTCGGTAGAAGTGCCCCTTTACCTTGAGATTGCCAGCGCCATGGTAACATTGACGGGATTGGACTGCGGGGCCACAGGAGGTGAACCGTTGGCTACTTTCGACACGGGTACATCTCCGCTGACTGGTGTGACGGGCACCCATGTTGCCGAACTGTTTTTGGGACGGTTCCCCGCCCCAGATTTTGAAAACATGACAACTCTGTTGGATCAGAATGATCTTGAAGAGGCAAAACTGCTAGGTCTGAATATCCAAGTGGACGCGTCAATTGTGCCGCTAGTTCCAATCATTATCAACCTTGAGGCGGCCAAGCTTATGGCTAAATCCCACGTGTCCTTTGGAGTGTCCGAACAGTCGCAGACTATCTTTACCCGCTCAGAAGAAGGGCAAACCAAAACATTCGGCTCGGAGGCGCTGCTAGGTTCTGCCCTAAGTTCGCTTCTGACTGGTGCAGAAACGCACCTAGAAATTATCGGTACAGATCTGATTTCGTCATTGCTGTCTACCGTACGTTCCCTTGTCGCGGACTTGCTTGATCCGGTTTTGTCTTTGATACTCTTCCCACTGGATGTGGTGCTGGACAGTGTGCTTGAACTGCTTGGCATCAAAGTAGGGTACGCAGAGCTTACACTGCACAAGGCGCATTGTGGGCGGATCATGTTGGTCAGGTGATCGCATTGCCTGGACCAAGACCACCAAAGGGCGAATTGCGCCGCACCAAACTGACCGGAGCTATACATTGACACCTTTTTTCTTTCATTTTCGCCGCCTCTGCCTGATTGCGGTGGCGCTTAGCCTGTCAGCTTGTGCGGTGCAAACTGTGCCGAACGCCGGTCCGGGCAGAACCACCGAAGAGGGCTCCAGCACGTTGCGACTGGCACAGGCCACGGCGGAATCGGGAGACTACACAAATGCGGCCAGATTGTTCGAAAAGGCACTGACCAGCGATCCGGAATCAGTTGCTGCCCTGAAGGGCGCCGGTGATGCCTATTCGCGCATGGGACAACATGGCCGCGCAGAAACCGTTTTGCTGCGCGCGCACGAACTGGCCTCTAACAATGACGATGTATTGGCCATTCTCGCGCGGGTGTATCTGGCGCAAAAACGCCCCGACGAGGCGCTGAAATATTACGACAAGGCGCTTCGGATCAATCGCAGCAATATATCTGCGATCACGGGCAAAGGTGTCGCACTTGATACTATGTCGCAACACCTCAAAGCGCAAAAGGTCTATCAGGAGGGGTTGTCGACCTATCCCACGAACTTCATCCTGCGCAGCAACTATGCCTTGTCGCTGGCATTGACTGGCAATTCGGACAAAGCGATCAACATCTTGCAAGAACTGGTACGAGACCCGAATGCAGCACCGCATGTTCGGGACAATCTGGCCCTGGTCTATGGTCTTGCCGGTTTGGAAAACGAAGCTCGTGCGACTTTATCTCTGGATATGAGTGCGCAGGAGATAGAAGAGAATATCGCCATATACAGGGCGCTGCGACGCACGATGAACGACGGAAACCCGATCGGATCGCTGGTATTTGCCTAGAGTGCTATCGACGCGCGGCAGGCGCTGGTCCAACCCTGTCGCGGCTGCATTCGCGAGGCAGCTTTATTCGAGAAAAGCGGCGACAACTAAGATGCCGGCTCTGAAACGGAATGTGATTCCAGCTTTGTTTTCTGACGGGCGTCCACTCGACGAATTGCCCGGTCAAAGGTGAACTTAACTCTTTGGGTCCGGTTGGCATAGGGTTGGATCGGTCGCCCTGTCGACAGCGCAACCTTCATCTGGCGACCGTCGTCATAAAGCAGGTCCAGCTTGTCCATCTCGGCCTGGATTTTATCTTCAAGATCGACCCAGAGCTCGGATATTTCTTCGATCACGATGCAGAGAATCGTACCGCTTCCGTTGTATGCCATAAGAAGTTGCGGGCAATTGACAGCCTTTGCGATCGCTTGGGCACTTGCCGCGATGGCACTGGCATATTCCCGACTGGATCCATTTGTATAGAGGTCTTCAATGTTGTCGATCTTCACCGCAAAAACCTGACAAATATTGAGAGTGTTGCGTGCAAGCTGCGACAGGTAGTTGCCCAGCGAAAAAGGCAGCACCAACTGGTCAATGCCCAGAATATGCACCGGATCTTCGAACCCGAACCTGTGGATGCCGGGCAGACCGTGGGCCCGCATCGTTTGCGGATCAAGACGCGGTGACTGATCCGTTGTTTCCATCATGCGTTTTGCAACGCGCAACCGGTTTGCGATGTCTTTGATTTCAAACGGTTTGGTGATGTAGTCGTTTGCACCAGCGGCAAAAGCCTGTTCGATCGAAGTCGGATCCGACTTCAAGGTCAGCATCAGGATTGGCGTGTTGCGATAGGCATCCAAACGGCGGATTTCACGGCACAGGGTGATACCGTCCATTTCGGGCATGACAATGTCCAGCAACAGGCAATCAAACTGCGCGTCTGCTTCGGCCAGAATGGCAAGCGCTTCAGCACCCGAAGCCGCTACACTCACATCCGGAAAATCGGTTTTCTGAAGAATGGCCGGCAGAAAATCAAGAATGAAAGGGTTATCGTCAACGGCAAGAATTCTCATTTTCTTCGACCTCGTTATTTGGCTTTTGCGGTTTCGCATCTTTGGCTGCGCGCATGTGGTTCGTGACGCGATTTTCGCTTTCCATGTTCGTCTTCGCTGGTCGCACTCCGTTGCAGCATCGCATGAATAACAGACGACACGACCGCGGCCACGCCACCACCCAGAACATAGGTCAGCGCTACCGTCCCAAGGCTGGCCCCAAGTAGAAAGGCAACGGCAGCCGACAGGTTGGCGTAGATCAGTCCGATAAAAAGAAATGCCGAAATGCTGGTTTTCGGTTTTTCGGTTTTGACGACCGGTGGCGGGGCGCAGTCAATCTCGATCAGATCAACGTCGTAGGATACGGCCGACAAACGCTCCGGGTCTGCCTTGGTGCGGGGTGTGCCGGTCTCAGCATTGTTTTGTTGTCCGGCAGGGGCTGTGTCACCGCGGCTACAAAATAAAAAGGCTGACCGGAAAGAGTTTTTGGGCAGGTGCGTTCCGGTCAGCGCAGTGGAATGGTCCCTCGCTTCTGCCTTTGCTGGCAGGTTTGATGAGGGGCCATATCCGATTTTCATGAGGTGCGTTTCCCGATCAAATGTCCGGGGTGCCGTCACCACCCAAGCCGCCGGTGAGGTCGCCCAAAAGATCGGTCCCCTCGGTCAGGTTGTCGAGCGTACCGCCAAGCAGGTCACCGCCGCCAAGCAGGCCACCAACAAGTCCGTCTTCACCGGTGATACCGCCAAGCAGGTCACCGCCGCCGAGCAGGCCGCCAACAAGGCCATCCTCACCGGTGATACCGCCAAGCAGGTCACCGCCGCCGAGCAGGCCACCAACAAGGCCATCCTCACCGGTGATACCGCCAAGCAGGTCGCCGCCGCCGAGCAGGCCACCAACAAGGCCATCCTCGCCAGTCAGACCGCCCAGCAGATCGTTGCCGCCGAGAAGACCACCCAGCAGGCCATCTTCGCCCGTCAGCCCATCCAGTAGACCCGAATTGCTGCCGTCCGAGTTGCCATCGCCAAGGACACCCGTGTTGGTCAGTTCTCCAACCAGTCCGCTGTTGCCGGTGACATCAGCCAGCTGTCCATCGTTGCCAACAAGGTCACCCAGTAGACCGTCGGACCCTGTGATGTCGCCCAGCAAACCGTTGTTGCCAGTGATATCGCCAAGCAGACCACTGTCCGAGAGCAAGCCGTCCAGAATTCCCATTTCACCAGTGACGCCATCCCCCAGCAGCGGCTGGCCGAGAAGGTCATTCGCAATATCACCAAGGGGGCTGTCCTCACCTACGAGGTCACCCAGCAGACCGTCGGATCCTGTGATGTCGCCCAGCAAACCGTTGTTGCCGGTCAGGTCACCCAAGAGCCCGTCATCGGAGATGATAGGGTCGAGGAAGCCCTGATCCGCATCGGCATCCGCGTCGGCATCCGCGTCGGCATCTGCATCCGCGTCGGCATCTGCATCCGCATCTGCGTCGGCATCAGCATCGGCATCCGCGTCGGCATCTGCATCCGCATCTGCGTCGGCATCAGCATCGGCATCGGCATCGGCATCCGCGTCGGCATCCGCGTCGGCATCTGCATCCGCGTCGGCATCAGCATCTGCATCCGCATCTGCGTCCGCATCTGCGTCGGCATCAGCATCCGCGTCAGCATCGGCATCGGCATCAGCATCGGCATCCGCGTCGGCATCCGCATCAGCATCCGCGTCGGCATCAGCATCCGCGTCCCCATCGTCAACATCATCATCGCTGCCGCCACCGGCTGCGCCAAGCAGGCCCAAGCCGCCAACCACTGCAGCGGCGACCAAACCTTCATCCTGCATGGCACCGCCTGCACCTGCTGCGGGATCACCCTCGACGCCGCTTTCCGTGCCGTCACCAAGTACCAGGCTGTGCAATGAGCCATCCGCCGCAGGCGTGTAAAAATCATTGACGGTAATCACGTCGCCGTTTTTGAGGGTAATGAACAGGTCATCGCCCCGACGGGTATAGTTGGTGATATCCGTCCGCATCGCTTCAATCCGGATACCGATTTCTGGGCCCGCCTGGATGCTTGAGTTTGCCATTTTTTTAACTCCTGATGGTACTGCGTAAAACACGCGCTTATGCTTAAGTATGTATGTTACTCTTAAGTATGTAAGAACACACCAAAGGTATATGTGTCAACGCTTCTGGTTGTATTGTGCGGGGTGGAAAGTGTCGGGATTTTCCAGGTTTTCCGCGCCAAATACATCTCTAACTATATGTAAATAAAAGGCTATTACCGGAAATCGAAAAAGCCCCACCATTTGGCGGGGCTTTTGCTATTAGGCTCGATGTGGAAATACTCTGTTTACACGCCATCTATCGTCGATGTGAGGCCGGACAGCAGTCCATCGTCGCCTGTCAGGC
The DNA here is from genome assembly GCF_002222635.1 of Pseudosulfitobacter pseudonitzschiae. Taxonomy (NCBI): domain Bacteria; kingdom Pseudomonadati; phylum Pseudomonadota; class Alphaproteobacteria; order Rhodobacterales; family Roseobacteraceae; genus Pseudosulfitobacter; species Pseudosulfitobacter pseudonitzschiae. The sequence continues at coordinate 234,386 of NZ_CP022417.1, forward strand.
CGCCCAAAAGGTCACCGCCCAGCAGGCCATCGGTCAGCCCGCCCAGCAGGCCACCCGTTGCGCTGTCCTCGTCGGTGCCGTCACCCAGCAGGCCAACACCTGTCAAGTCGCCGATCAGGCCTTCCTCGCCTGTTATATCACCCAACAGGCTGTCGTTTCCGACTACACCGCCAACAATGCCTTCCGAGCCTGTTACGGTGCCCAGAATTCCGGAATTGCCGGTGACATCACCAAGCAGTCCGCCATCGGCAATGACCGGATCCAGCAGGCCGCTATCTGCGCCAAGCGAACCGATCAAGCCCTCGACAGTGTCAGAGACGCCACCAAGCAGGCCGTCATCGCCACCCAGCACACCGCCGAGCAAGCCTTCGTCGCCCAGCACGCCACCGAGCAGGCCGTCATCGCCACCCAGCACACCGCCGAGCAAGCCTTCGTCGCCCAGCACGCCACCAAGCAGGCCGTCATCGCCACCCAGCACACCGCCGAGCAAGCCTTCGTCGCCCAGCACGCCACCAAGCAGGCCGTCATCGCCACCCAGCACACCGCCGAGCAAGCCTTCGTCGCCCAGCACGCCACCGAGCAGGCCGTCATCGCCCAGCACGCCACCAAGCAAGCCTTCGTCGCCCAGCACGCCACCGAGCAGGCCGTCATCGCCACCCAGCACACCGCCGAGCAAGCCTTCGTCGCCTAGAAGCCCGCCAACGATACCGTCTTGCCCCAGAATTCCGTCCGTCAGACCGGTGCTGCCAAGCAGGCCGCCAACGATGCCTTGATCGCCAAGAATGCCGTCAACAACGCCTTCTACCGTTTCAAGAACACCGTCTACAGCACTGCCTTCTCCCAGAAGGCCATCAGTCAAACCGGTGCTACCCAGAACTCCGCCCAAAAGACCGTCTTCAGACACCAGACCGCCCGTCAGGCTGCCCGATCCGTCGCTGTTGCCCAAAAGGCCACCGCCCAGCAGGCCCCCGACAAGTCCGTCAGAGCCGGTGACGTCGCCCAGCAAGCCGTCATCACCAATTAACTGACCCAGCAGGCCATCCGATCCTGTAACCGCGCCCAAAAGGCCGTCATTTCCGGTCAGATCGCCCAGAAGCCCTTCATCTGCCAGAACGGGGTCAAGCAGTCCCTCGACGGCAGGTTCCGTTGGTTCTGTCGGGTCGGTAGGCTGGGTCGGGTCAGTTGGATCGGTGGGGTTTGTCGGGTCCGTCGGCTCGGTCGGCGTATCATCGTCGCTGCCGCTGTTGGTCGCAACCAGACCGGTCGCCAGTGCCGCAAGCCCTGCGCCGATCTCTTCCATGTTCATGCCAAGACCCGCGACCTCGTCGGTTGCGTCATCAAGCCCTTCAACCCCGCTGAAGCTGCCGTCGGCCAACATCAGTTTGTGGGTCTCTCCGCCTGCAGCGCGGCTGTAAAAATCGGTGACCGTGATACTTTGGCCATTGTTCATCTCAACAATCAGATTGTCGCCAGACTTAACGTAGCGGGCAATATCGGTTTTGGTGGCTGCAATGGTAACATTCGCTGCCGCCCCAGCTTGAATTTTTGTGGTAGCCATCTCAACATCCTCTGCGCGGCGCGACCGCACTATCTAAAGTTTGGATTTACATACCTAATAGAGAAAACACATACTAAAGTTGCAGTCAATATGACTCGCGCTTTGAGTTTGCGGCTTTCTTGAAATCAGCCAACTTGTTGCACTTCCATTAAATGATGTGGGAAGCCCGTTGCGCCGGAGTTGACAGGGGGTCGGTTGGGATAGAGTCTTTTGTTTAGGGCACTTGCACGTTTAAAGTGTGTTCATGCCCCGGCCCTACACTTTACCAGAGGTGGCGGTTTGCCGTTGGAGAGAGTAATGACACGAAAAACAGAACTTTCAACACATGCGGCCAAGGTAAGACCTGTTCTTCAGGCAATTGCGCGTCTTGTTTCAACGGATCGTCGTGCGGTGATTCTCGCGACTGACAAGGCAGAGGTTCTGTTGTCCAACGCGCCTGCAACGCGGGTGGGGATGGACGCGGAAGGGTTGGTCAAGGCATTTGACTGGCCCGCCCTGTGTGTACGGGCCCGTCGTGCCGGAAGCATTGCAGTGTCGACGAAGTTTCAGAACACCGAGCTTGAAGGCGAACTGGTTCACATGCCGCTGGGCACGGCGGATGGTTTCCTGTTGCGACTGGCCGAAACGGATCAAGAGGCCGCATTGTTGCGCAACCGCACGCGCACCGCGACGCTGTTGCGGGTATCGCATGATCTGAGAACACCAATCCAATCACTGCTGGCAGCGACCGATGCGATATTTCAATCCGAAGAGGTCGACGCCGCCACGGCTGATGCACGGCGCGATCAAATGCAGCGGTCTGCGCAACTGGCGCTGAACCATATTGACAATGTCATCAAGGTTATCCGGGGCGAGCTGACAACAGCCGATATCCAGTCCGACGAAGATTTTAGTCTGACCGAAGAGGTTCGCGCAACGCTGGACATGATCAAACCAATCGCTGGCGCGCGCGGTACTGCGGTGTCGCTGCATCTTGATCCGGCCGAGGACGTGCATGTGCATGGGCCGGTGCGGTTCGTGCGGGCGCTGTTGCAGAACATGTTCGACAATTCGGTTAAATATGGTGGTACGGCGGTTGATGTTCATGTCGCGTGTACACGCGAACCCTCTAATGCCCAGGTGGCGATATTGGTCGAGGTGTCCGATCTGGGTGGGGGACTGCCCGAAGCGCAGAAGGTTCGGCTGATGCGCGCCATTGATTTGGCGGATATATCACTGGCCCGACAGACGGGTGCGGCGACGGGTCCAAAGGACGGGCGCCCGTCGGCAGGGCTGAATGTGCTTGCCCATGCTTTGGGCCAACTTGGCGGCACGTTAGAGGTTCTGGATCGAGGGGAAGACGGAAAAGCCGTTGCAGTTGGTACAGATTCCAAGGTGATTGGTACAATCCTTCGTGCCCGTTTCGATTTGGCCCCGGCTGATCAGATCGCGCCCGCGACAATCGCCCCGAAAGGCGAGACAATTGATGGACAGACACTGGCCGGAGTTGGTGTGCTTGTGGTCGAAGACAGCCCGTCCAGTCGTGACTGGTTGGTGCATTGTCTGCGCGCGGCAGGGGCAAGCGTGATTCCGGTGGAAAATGGCTTGAGAGCGCTGGAAGTTTTGCAAAATGCTGACGCGGTTCAGAAGGTTGACCTGCTGCTGACCGACATGACCTTGCCCTATATCAACGGGATCGAACTGGTGCAGCGGATCATCGGGATGCAATCGTCCGGCGCGCTGGCATGGCAGGGCAAGATGTTGGGCCTGACTGCGCATATTGATGAAGATTTGCGCGCTGCCTGCCTCAAGCTCGGGATGGCGCAACTGCTTGAAAAGCCGATCCGAAGCGTGGACCTGTGTCGTTCGGTTCACGAGGTTGTCCGCTCGGCCGCATGTGATGTCGCGCCGGTGCCCGGTCAAAAGTCGGGGCGGGGCAGTGATTGTTCAAGCACGCAACCTTTGGCCCCCAACATGGTCAAGGAGTTGATCGAACAATTGGGTCTGGATACCGCACGCGGATTCATGCGCCGTGCCCGTTCCGAAGCAGGGGCAGTGTTTGAGGACATTCTGCAAAATGGTGTACGCGCTGACACGGGCCGGATGATTCATGCTGCAACAGGGGCATGTGGATTGACGGGTTTAAAGCTGTTGGAGCGTACCTTGCGAGAGCTGGAGTTGTTGGCGGACGCAGCGCAGCCGATTGCGAGAAAGCAACTTGGGGATCTTGAAGTGGCTTTGGATGTAACCGGACGTGTGATTGAAGAGTTGGAATGATGACTTGGATTGCTTGGCGATTGTTTCATCAACTAAGTTTAGATAAGACCAAAGAGTTGCTGCTGTGAGTATCCCTTATGGCTTCGCCAGGTTGTTAGCATTATTTGGGAACCAGACTGGCCGAGACTGGTTACTTTAAGTGAGAAGAAAACCGAGACAGGTTGAAGTGGAACTTATGAATAACTCAAAACCCGAAGTCCTGAGGGTTCTAATCGCCGACGATCACGCAATGATTTTGGAGATGTTCAAGCAATTCTTGTCTGCGCTTCCCGACTTCGAGGCACTGACAGCGCCCGACCTTGACGCCGCACTGGCCCAGATCGACAGCGCGGGCCCTTTTGATCTGGTTCTTGTCGATCTGGACATGCCCGGCATGGACGGAATTGCGGGGCTGAGTAAAGCGATTGATCGAAATGGCGGCAAGCCGGTCGGTATTCTGACCAGCAATCCGACCCCGCATGTGGTTTCGGAAACCCTGTCGATGGGGGGCGCGGGGATTGTGCTGAAAACGGAATCGCTTAAAAACCTGACAAATGAAATCCGCTTTATGGCTGCTGGTGGTCGCTATGTTCCGGTCGAGCTGATCGACCGGCAGCGGGTCAAGACCCGCGAAAACACCGGCGCCTCGCTGTCCGAACGCGAAATGACCGTTTTGGCGCTGCTGGCCGAGGGCAAGCCAAACCGCGAGATCGGAACCGATCTTGGACTGGCGGAAGCCACCGTCAAGATGCACGTCAAATCCATCTGCTCGAAACTGGGCGCCAACAACCGCACACAAGCGGTGATCGTTGCGCGCGACAATGGCATTTTCTGAACACCAGAATGTCCAGAATGGCACAGGTCACGCATGAGTTGCGTGCCTAAGTATGGGTGATGTAGGTTGAAAGCATGACGTGGCTTTTTGACATGGGACCATTGTGAATTGACGAAACCGGTCATTGTTTTCGTGGGGGCCGTCTATCCAGGTCAATTCGGCGGGTTGTGTGATTATCTGCGCCAGACAGGCATGGCTGACAGCTTTTTTCTGACAACTGCGGGCCATATGGAACGCAATCGCGCGCGGGGCTCTCATATTTTGGGGTTCAAGCCGGATGGTAAGATCGTCGGTGATCAAAGCTATTACTATTCGGCCAAGGTCGAGCGTTCGGCGCGCATCTCGCGGGGTGTGCTTACAGCATTGCAGACCTTTCAGAAGCGCCGAAAAATTGATGTTGTGGTGGCCCATTCGCTTTGGGGCGCGCCGCATTTTTTGTACGATGAAGTTGACGCTGCGATTGTCAGCTACATAGAATTCCCCAGTTTCCGTGCGCATGGTTGGGATCCGGCCTATCCGCCGGATTTGTCGCAAAGGATGACCGATCGCAACGCCGAGATGCTGAATTTCCATCAGGCGCTGTGCAGCGATCTGGTGATCTGCCCAAGCCGCCATGCCAAACAGATGTTTCCCAAGGCGCTGCAATCCAACATCGAAGTTCAGTTGGAAGGGTTCGATTTTTCCGCGATGCCAGAGCCGGAGGTCGCACCATCCGTGCGTGCGTTCACCATCGGGTTTGCATCGCGTGATTTGTCGTCAGCCAAGGGGTTCGAAACCTTCATGCGGGTTGTCGACAAGCTGGTGGGGCAGGGCATTGATGCCAAATTTGTCGCCTTTGGTGGTGCCGGTGTGCCAACCTATGGTTATGAGGATCAAGCCGTTCAACGGGCCCATGATGGCAAGGTTGCGAACTTTCGTGACCACCTGATGTTGAAATATCCTCGCGCGGCCGAAGTCGTCGAATTCCCGGGCAAGCTGCCCTATGACGAATTTGCCAGACGGGTCGCTGAAGTCGACCTGTTTCACTATCCGTTGCAATACGGTGTCGCAAATTGGGGGCTGGTCGAGATTCTGGGACGGGGCGGGTGCGTACTTGCGCCCGACCGTGGCTATGCTGCGGAGCTGATTCAGAATGACATCAACGGACAACTGCTGTCCGATGATGATGACGCGTGGATAGCGGCAACACTGGAACTGCGGAATGATCCGGCCCGTCGTTTGCGCTATGGTCAGGCCGCCCGCGCAATGACGCGCCGCCAATACGATCTGTCAACGGTCGCGCCGCGCTATATGGGTTTGTTCAAACAGGCGATGATCAACCGCGCGGCGCGGACAAAGGGCAGCCCCCGCGAGGGGGATGTGCCCTAGAAACGGGTGCTGAGGCTTAAACCGAAAACCTGACGTTCATCCCCCGGCTGGTGTTCGATCGGTGTCGCCACATAAAGCGAGACGGGTGTTTTACCCACATCGAACACCACCGATAGGCCAAGGCTGCTGCGCCGCTGCCAGCTGTCGTCAATGGTGCCGCCAAGGGTATCATCCAGCCCCCAGCTTGCGCCCGTATCCAGAAAGATGCCCGCGTGGAACGGCGTGCGATACACTTCGCCAAAGTCACGCTGCAATTCGATAGAGGCCTTGACGAAAGTATTGCCGCCCAGTGCGTCTGTGCCATCACGGGGGCCGATGCCGCGCGGGGCGAACCCTCTGAACGTGTCAGCGCCGGGGTAGAAACGGTCGATTGCGCGGGTGGCATTGCCGCTGGTTCCGCTGACGGCTCCGGCATCAAAGCCGAACAGCAACCGCATGTTGCTGGCCAATGGAAACTGCATCTGCGTCTCGAGACGGGTGTCGCTGAGCGGGTCATCAGAGCCTATGTTCCAAAAATACTGATCAAGGCTGATGCGATAGCCGAACTGGTCCCAGTTTTCCTTGCCATCCTCGGCGGGTGCGATCTGTTCATGGCGCAGGCCCAGTCGCACGTAAGGTGCCGAAATTCCGTCAGTCTGTTCGAGCACCAACAAAGCACTGGCGGCGGGATCCAGATCATAAAGCCGGTGATCGCGGTAGCCGATCCCTGCCTCGAAGCGTGTTGATGGCGACAGTGCCCATCCAAGGTATGTTTCGGCACGAAGCGATTCGTGCGTATAGCTGCGGTCGTCATAGTCGTCGCGCCCGCCTGCCAGTTCAAAGCCCAGATCAAAATCGGTTTCAAATGCCTCGGTTCGAAAGAGGTTCAGGCTGTAGCGCTGCACTTCGGCACCGAATTCAAGATTGACCGCACCATAGGTCCGATCAAACAAGTTGTAGCGTTCGTAAGACAGGCTGCCGGTGACGCCATCCTGAGACACATAGGCCAGCGTTGCATCAATGCGTCCGGGGCGGGTGTCCAGCTCTTGCACATCAATGACCAGCGTGTCGCCTTCGCGAAACAGGGACACCGTTTCGAACACGCCGGTGGACATAAGGCAGTCTTCGATCGCGCGCAGTTCAAGGTCGATATATTCGATCCCCGCTTCGGCGCCACAGGTCATTTGGATGTCTTGTTCGGGGATGAATTGTGCGCCGCGCACTTCGATTGCGTTGACCATCTGTGACAGGGCGGGCGTGCCAGCGGCCAGTGCGATTCCACAGGCCGCAGGTATCAAAAGGGGCTTGGCTCGATCAAAGGCGCCGTGGCAGGCGGCGCCCAGTCGGTGTGGCAGTCTGGGCAAGGGGCAGTCTCTTTCTTGTTCAGTGCGTCGCTGCATCGGGGGCAGGCCAGCAGCGGCCCTGAACCCCGAACAGCTATTGTAGTCTAGCTTTGAGAAGGGGGCGAGTCAGATAGCTGAGTACAGACCGTTTTCCGCTTTCGATGTCGACTTGGGCGATCATGCCGGGGCGGATGGCAAACTGTTCGCCTTGGCGTTCCAGATAGCTGCGCTCGGTTTTCACCATGACGCGGTAGAAATCCTGCGGACCTTGGGGCGTGTCCTCTTCCACGGTGTCTTCCGAAATCTGGATGACAGTGCCGCGCAGATCGCCGTAGGTGGAGAAATCATAAGCGGTGATCTTGACGCTGGCGGGCATACCGGGGGCGATAAATGCCACATCGCGCGGCTGCACCTTGGTTTCGATGATCAGTTGGTCGTCGGTGGGCGTGATTTCCATAATCGGCTCACCCGGCTGCACAACGCCACCAAGTGTGGTGATGTCGATATTGTTCACGCGGCCCGATACAGGTGACCGGATTTCGGTGCGCTGAAACTCGTCTTGCTTCTGAATCAGATCTTGTTGGATCATCAGCAGTTTGGCCCGCCGTTGCGCCAGATCTTTATAGGAATCCTGAACATAGACGTTTCGGGTTTCGCTGATTTTGCCATCGATTTCGGCTTTTTTCTGTTCAAGCTGCAACAGGTTGATACGGCTGACCGACCCGCTTGCAGTCAGTGGGCGCGTGATGTCGATCTGTTCCTGAATTGCGGTCTGTTCCGCTTCCAAAGCGGACAGCGATGCCTCAAGCTTGGTGCGGCGCGCGTTGAACAGGCGCAGTTCGGTGACCTCGGCGGGGTTTGGATCGGCCCCAAAATCCAGTTCGGGCTTTTCCAGCACTTCGGCCTGAAGGCGTGCAACCTCTGCCGTCAGGGCGATGATTTCCGATTGCGCGGACAAAAAGGCGGATTGTGACCGCGTGGGGTCAAGCCGGGCAAGTATCTGGCCTTCTTCTACGATGTCGCCTTCGCTGACTTCCAGTTGCGACAGAATACCGCCCTCAAGGCTTTGGATGGTTTGCATCCGCCGCAAAGGGATCACGCGCCCGTCGCCCCGTGTGATTTCGTTGATCTGCGCCAGCGCGGCCCAAGTCACGGCGACGATAAGTGTCACGACGATGGTCTGAATGGTCAGCCTTGCCACCTTCAGAGTTTGCCTGCGGTAGCTGCCATCCATATGGCTGGATGTCATGGCATCCGCGCTGCTCATGTAACTGCTTTCACCGGACGGTTCTTGACCGAATTGGCGCGCGCCGAATTGAGGATTTGCAGTAGGTCGCCATCACGCGCGACGCGACCATCCTTTAGAACGATGGCGCGTTCGGTCAGCGCCAGCAGTTCGCGCTTGTGGGTCGAGATGACCGTGGTGCGACCGTCAAGCCAGTCTTTCATGTGGCTGATGACCTTGCTTTCCGTGATGTGGTCAAAGGCCGCTGTCGGTTCGTCCAGTAAAACCACCTTGGGGTCTTGCAGCAAAACCCGCGCCAAGCCGATCGACTGGCGTTGACCGCCCGAAACATTGGCGTTGCCCTGCAATTGCAGATCAAGACCGCGCACGTGTCTGCGCACGAAGGTGCCGAGTCCGACGGCGTCCAGCGCCTCTAGCAATTCCTCATCGCTATGCAGCCCGTGATCCAGCAAAAGATTGTCGCGCAATGTTCCCTGAAACAGGGCAACGCTTTGCGGCAAATAGCCGATCTGGCGGCGTCGGTCGATTGGGTCGATCTGGGACAATGAAAGACTGTCGACCAGTACGCTGCCTGATTGCGGGTCCGTCAGTCCGGCCATCAACCGCAGCAGGGTGGATTTGCCCGCACCATTACCGCCCAGCAATGCAATGCGTTCGCCCGCTTCGATGGTAAGTTCGGGGATTGAGATGATGGGGGGCGCTTCGGGGTCGTGGCGAAACACCACATCATCGAGTTTGTAGCCGCCTGCGATGGAAGGCGCGCGCACAAAATGCCGGTCGCTGGGGCGTTCGACGGGCAGAGCCATGATTTCGTCCAACCCTTCCATCGCCGCGCGCACCTGCTGCCACCGCGCAAGTAATCCTGCAACCTGACCCATCGGGGACATGGTGCGGCTTGACAACAGCGTGCAGGCAATCAGGCTGCCAACGGTCAGTTCGCCCGCGCTGATCAGATAGACACCCGCGATGATCACACCGGCATAGGCCAGCTTTTGAATCGTGCTGACCAACTGGGTCATGACGTTGGTGATGCTGCGCGTTTTGATTGCGGTGGTGGCCATAGTTGCCGACAGTTGTGCATGGGCCCGTTGAAGCCGTCCTTCGGCGCGCGATGCCTTGACCGTTTCAAGGTTCGAGATGGTTTCCAGAAGCAGCCCGTTCAGCGCCGCTGCCTCGCGTGTGTTTTCGCGAGAGGCGCGCGCCAGTTTCTTTTGCATCAAGATACCGGGCAGGATCGTCGCGATGACGCCCGCCAGCACCACAAATGCGATAGGGCCACCAATAAACCAGATCACACCCACAAAGATCAGAACAAAGGGCAAGTCGCAGATTGCAGTCACCGTGCCAGAGGTGAAAAATTCGCGCACTGTTGCGAAATCGCGCACTTGATTGGCAAACACACCCGTCGAAGCCGGTTGGTGTTTCAGCCGCATGTTCGCCACCTTGTCGAACAGTTGCGCCGACAACCGCAAGTCAAGGTCGCGACCAGACACGTCGACCAACGTTGCACGCATCAACCGCAGGGCCAGTTCTAGAAGAATGGCAATGCCGACCCCGCTGGCGAGAATCCAGAGCGTGTCGAAGGCGTTGCTTGGCACGACGCGGTCATAAACCTGCATCGAAAAAATCGCGGTGGCGACAGCCAGTGTGTTGGCGGCAAACGACGCCAAGATGACGTCACGGTAAATAACCCAGTTGCCAAGCACCGGACCAAGGATCCAGTGGCGCCTGTCTTTGCTTTTCGCGTCCAGCCTGTCAGAGACGATGTCAATCGGCTTGGACACGAGAATGCGCCCGTCGTGCAGCGTTTCCAGTTCTTCCAGCGACCAAAGGCTGCGCCCCCCACCAGATTCTGGCATGATAACGCTGGCCTGAGTGCTGGTCATGCTTTCCAGAACAACGGTGCGCCCATTGTTCAGGAACAATAGCGCGGGCAGGCCGTGGTCAGGGAAGTCTTTAAGAGACTCGTGGCTGATCCGGCAGCTCATGTTGACCCGACGCAAGGCCAGCGTTGCAAGGCTTTCGCTTGTTTTGCCGCCTTCGGTTTTGGGAAGGCCGTCCATCATCTGGCTGGCCGAGGTCGCAACGCCCTGCACACGACACAGTTCGACGAGGCCTTCAATGAGCGGGTCTGAGGGTGCTGCGTCTTTCATGCAAATTTCCAGTTTCTTGTGCAGGTCATTTATTGCGTTGTGGATGCGGAAATAATCAGCGTGCCCAACACGCCCAGATCATGCGCAGCCCGGTATTCAGTTCGCTTGCGTTCGTCGTATGTGTCGATCTTGTCGATTTGCGAGTCGTAGAGGTCACGGCCCGTAGTCAGCAAGTCGAGCAACTCGCGCTGGCCTCCGATAAATTGCTGTTCGTAATTGTCCAGAACCCGCTGTGCTTCGGTCAGCTGCTGGTTGCGCGAGCGTTCGGTGGTGCGCAAAATGGTTATTTGCTGGCGGGCGCTTGATGCTGTGTTGATCAAATCCCGTTCGACAGACCCCAACGTGGATTTGGCTGCCTGCAAGTTCAGTTCGGCGGATTGCACATTGCGCCGGCCCAGCCCGCTTGAGCTGAGGTCCACACCGGTCGAAATGCCGACCGCTGTGCGGCTTCTGCCGCCATTCAGATCGGCACGGCCCTGCGCCTGCAATTTAATGGTGGGCAGGCGTGATGCTTTGGCTGTTTCTACGCCTGCTGCCGCTTCGTCAGCGGCTGCGCGCGCAGCGATATATGTGGGAGCGATGCGCACGGAAGACCGGATTTTTTCGGGCTGCGCATAGCGGCTGGCAAAGCCCAGCTCGGGGGGAGACTGGACCCCGCCGACCTGACGTCCAACCAGAAATTCAATCTGGGACAACGCGATGCTGCGGTTGGCGATCAACTGGGCCAGTTGGTCTTCGGCGCGCGCGATCTCAAGCCGCGCACGCGCAACTTCGCCGTTGTCGCTGATGCCGGCGCTGGAACGATCCTGTGCCTGACCTGCAATTCTGCGGGCAAAGGTCGTATAGGCCCGCGTTCGCGAAATCTTGAGGTCGATGGTTTCGATGTCGATAAAAAATTCGGCAACCTGCAAAGACAGCCCTTCGACAGCCATCTTCAGGTCGGACACAGCCTGTACGCGCACTTGCGAGGCGGCGTTGATCTTGCTGCGGATCAGACCCCAGTCGTACAACACCTGCGATACAGTCAGTGTGATCCCCGGACCGTTTGAATCCGTTGTGGAACTGTCACCCGAGATGCTGATGCTGGGATAATAGCCATCCCGTGCCGCCTGAATGTCGATCGAACGGCTTGCAACCGTCTGCCGAAGAGCACCGATGTTTCCGTCCCGCTCGGTTGCCTGAAGCACTGCCGATTGCAGTGATATCTGGGCGGCAGCGGGCAGGGCCAGGACCAACGCCAACATCAACGCGGCCAAAGGGGCAATCTTGCCGCCAATGCGCGATGATTGTTCGGTCAGTCCGGGTCGGGGCAGTGCGATCATCAAATGACCTCCATTATCAGATCTTCAAGCAGCGAATCCTGCAGGTCGGGAACGGGCAACAGGTTAGGGTCGGGCGAATCTGAATCAAGGAAACCAGAGATTTCAGGCATTTTAGTGGCATTAGCATCATCAACACCGAAAGAAGATTCCTCGGCTTGTTCATCCGAAGACTCGGCCGTGCTGGCTTCGAATTCAGATGGATGCAGGTTTGCGTCCTCCGGCCCTGTCAACGCCTCTATTTCCAGCGCGAGATCTGTTTGTGTTTCAGATTGTGTCTCGGTTGTGGCAGCAGCAGGGGCAGGGTCACTGTCATCCTCGGACAAAAAACCGATGCCGCTGCCCAAAGACAGGCCCGCCCCTGCGATCAAGGCTGTATCGCCCCAGTCGCTTGTATCGCGCGGTTCAGTACCACCGGCGCTGATATCTTCCGCGTTTGCGGGCCCAATACCTTGGGCCGGCTGCATGGCCGCAGTAAGTTCTGTGTCTTGTGGCATGTCGGGTTCCGGCCCCAAAAGACCGGTCAGAACCGGGGCTCCGCTGGCCGACAAAAGACGGCTGAAATCGCCCTCTGGCCCGATAACAAAGAAGTTTTCAATGGTCAGCGTTTCGCCATTTGACAGGCGCACGACAAGATCCGCTCCAACCTTGTCAGTGGCAAGAATCGCAGCGTTGACCGACACATCCGTTGGCTCTTCGAGCACACGTCGGGTTATCACACGCGCATTGCTTGTTCGATCTCCGCCCTTGGCCTGTGTGGTTGCTCCAGTAGTCACTGGTGTCTCACTCAAATAGTTGCACTCTTACCGGCTTGTGTCCCCACCCTGACACTTCCACTCCGTCTTAAGAGTATAAACATATCTTTTGGCGGTGTGTTGGACCTCCTTCGACTTTTAATAGGTTGTTAATCTTTTTCAAGTAGGAGTTAAGGTTTAGGTTGAAATTTAGTGCGCGCAAAAAGCACGTTATTTTTTGATAATCACGTATTTTCAATAAGTTAGTTTGGATTGGTGCGGTATCAGGAAATATGAGGCCTAATTTCTGAACACTTTTAGGTTGTTAACGGTGCCGCGTTTAGACGGCATCGTTATCAGTTGTGCCGTCAAGCAGCCCATCCAGCAGAGAACCTTCGCCGTTGCCGGCTTGGTCGAACAAGATGTTCATTGCATCTTCGACCGCATCGTCAACGATCAGACCGCCTTCAGAATTTTCAGAAAGCGCGTCTTCGCTGCCCAGCGTCTCTGGGTTCAGCAGATCATTGAACGTATTCGCTTCGCCCAGCAGATCTTCGACGCCACCGGCAAGAATGCTGTTCAGCAGGCCGTCAATTTCCGGATCCGAGGTAGTGTCTTCGTCTGCGGACGAAAGCTCGAGCAGTCCTTGATCGACAAGCGTTCCGGTCAGGCTGGCGCCGCCGCTAAGGCCAGCGAAAAGATCATCGGCGCCAACGTCCGTATCGGAAACGTCCAGTCCAAAGATGTCATCTTCACCCAGCAGGCCACCAAAGACAGAAGTCTCTACAGCGTCCAGGCCGGAGTCTTCCGAACCAAGCAGATCCAGTACGCCATCTTCCCCGATCAATGTATCGAGAAATCCGTCGTCGCCGCTCAGCAGGCCATCATCGCCAGCCAAAGTCTCTGTGAGAGCTTGGACCGCATCAGCCCCCGCAAGAACGGTGCCGGTCACGGCTGCAACGCCGCCTGTAACGGTTTCGGTCGCTGTGTCTGTTACGGTTTCTACTGTGTCCGTCACTGTGTCGGTTACAGTTTCGACGGTATCTGTAACTGTATCGGTAACGGTTTCAACAGTGTCTGTGACGATCGGAATTGCTTCGCTAACAACTTCTGCTGGCTCGCTGTTTGACAGGCCACCCAGCAATCCGCTAACTAGACCGTCTTCGCCAAGCAGCAATCCGCCAACGATCCCATCTTCACCCAGCACGGTGTCTAGGACGGAATCAACAACTCCATCCTCGCCCAGAACCGTATCCACGACGGTGTCTACGACGCCATCTTCGCCCAGCACGGTATCTACTACAGTGTCTACGATCCCATCCTCACCGAGCACGGTATCCAAAACGGTGTCGATGATCCCGTCTTCACCCAGCACGGCATCCAGCACGGTGTCGATGACACCGTCCTCACCCAATACAGTGTCCAAAAGCCCGTCTTCGCCGCCGATCAAGTCGGTGACCGGAGCGAGCGGGTTTGTAGTGGGCAAGACTCCAGCGTCAGTAGGCTGCGCGCCTGAGGGGGTCGGCGTTCCCGTCCCTTCAGGCTTCACAATCGGCTTGAAAAAAGGCTGGTTGTCTTGTGACCCATGCAGAGGGGCAGCGCCAAGACTCGCCATTTCCGGCTGGGCATCTTCATCGGAAGTTGCGGCTGGGTCAGTTTCTGAAGCTGTGTCGTCTGGTACTTGCGTCGCGCCATTGGCAGCATCTTGCGAAGCTTCTGCGGCAAGCTGGTCCAGTGCAGACGTATTCTGATCTGTGGCGTCCGAAGTTTGAGGTGTGGTGTCGCTTTCGGGCAGAGTTTCGGCAAACGCTTGCATGCCATCGGGCGACGCGCTTTGCAGGGCAAGGCCCATACCGATTGCAGTTGCAGTCGCAGAAACACCGTTCAGGCGCACGCCTTTGCCATCCATTTCCTGAATGGCGCGGCCCGGCAAGCTCAGGCTTACGGCCTGATCACCAGTAACCTGACGCACCTGCGTGCCGCTGAGGTCTTGACGCTTGCCCACTTAGGCAACTCCATTTTAGCGTGCGCTATGCACAACCGAATCTTTGAACTATGAAAAACGTCTCTGCTTGGAAATATCCGAGCAACAGGCCGTCTTCAAACTCGCTACGGTACATATAGGACGCTTTCGAGCAAATCCATACTTAAGCTTTAACTTAGATACTATAGTATGCGCGACTGTGTCCGTGGCGCAAGTGTGAAGTGAAATTCCTTGCTGTCAGTTGGTTTTATCAGGTTTAATTGCATACCAAAGTATGTAGTTTTGAGGGCTGTGAAGGTCTTGCACAGCCATCCAGCCAGTTTTGATGTGCCGGGTGTGCTCTGGAAGAGACGTTTTGTTGCGAATCCCTGTCTGCCGGAACGCCAGCGAATTCTCCATCGCGCATCGCAACAATCAGGTTGTCCTCCGTCAAAAGTGAAAACAGTCTGCGGGGTGGGCAAGCATAACTTTTTGCCGTGGTGGGGTCGCGCCGCATTGCTGCCTTATGCGGGGTCCGAAAGCACCGAATAATGACTTTATAAAGACCGTGGCGCACAGCCCAGATTCTCGCAGTCATTTTTCAACTCGACAGGTTGGGCGATTTGGTTGCAACCATAGGTCTCATCACGTTGGTAGAATTTGAAATTCTTGAGTTTATCGGTCCCTTGATCTTGTGACTTTTGGTTTTTAATCCATAATTGGTGGACCAAAAAATATCGTTGGGTTGGGGAAATCTGTGTCACTCTTCTTTATCGTCGCTTTGCCGTTCTTGGGCGCGTTGCTGCCGGGTGTGATGAACGCGACCGGGCGGTCCTCAACGGCAGGGGTGACCTTTACAGTGTCCTTGGCGGCCTTTGTCGGCCTTCTGACCAACCTGCCTGCCATTCTTGCGGGTGACGTCGTAACGGCGCGGGTCGACTGGATGCCATTGTTGGGCCTCAACTTTTCGCTGATGCTGGACGGGCTGGGCTTTTTCTTTGCGCTGCTGATCCTTGGCATCGGTCTGTTGATCATTGCCTATGCGCGCCACTACCTCAGCCGTGATGACAATATGGGGCAGTTCTATACCTATCTCTTGCTCTTTCAGGGCGCGATGGTTGGCATTGTTCTCAGCGACAACATCCTGCTTTTGCTGGTGTTTTGGGAACTTACTTCGCTGTCTTCTTTCCTGCTTATCGGATTCTGGAAGCACCTTCCCGAAGGACGGCAGGGTGCGCGGATGGCTTTGGCGGTGACCGGAATGGGCGGTCTTGCGTTGATTGGTGGGATGCTGATCCTTGGGCAGATCGTGGGCAGCTATGATCTGAGTGTTATTCTGCAAAACCGCGATCTGATTCAGGCTGATCCGCTCTATGTGCCCGCGCTGATCCTGATCCTGCTGGGCGCTTTCACCAAGTCGGCGCAATTCCCGTTTCATTTCTGGTTGCCGCACGCAATGGCCGCGCCCACGCCTGTGTCCGCCTATCTGCATTCTGCCACGATGGTAAAGGCTGGCATCTTTTTGATGGCACGCATGTGGCCGGTGCTGTCCGGCTCACCCGAGTGGTTCATGATTGTTACCACTGCAGGGCTGATCACGATGGTACTGGGTGCCGTGATCGCGTTGTTCAAACATGACCTGAAGGCGCTGCTGGCGTTTTCGACTGTCAGTCACTTGGGCTTGATCACCATGTTGTTGGGTACGGGCACGGCCTTTGGCGCGATGGCGGCTGTGTTTCACATCCTCAACCACGCGACGTTCAAGGCGGCGTTGTTCATGTCGGCAGGGATTATCGACCACGAGGCGCACACACGCGACATCCGACGGTTGGGCGGGTTGCGCACATTGATGCCTGTGACCTTTGGTATTGCCAGTTTGGCGGCCTTGTCCATGGCGGGCATTCCGTTGCTGAACGGATTTCTGTCCAAGGAAATGATGCTGGAAGAGGCCGGTCATACGGTGCTGTTCAACTCTCCCTTACTGGTGCCGGTACTGGCGGTCGCGGGATCGTTGTTTTCCGCCGCCTATTGTTTTCGCCTGATCGGGCATGTGTTCTTTGGGCCGGTGCGCAGCGACTATCCGTCCAAGCCGCATGATCCGGGTGCGGGGCTGTGGTTGCCGCCTGCTATCCTTGTTGTTCTGGTTGTCGCTATCGGCGTTGCGCCGTTTCTTGCAGAACCGTTTGTCAAACTGGTCACCGCATCGGTTTTGGGTGACGCCGCTGTGGTGCCGGACGTCCATTTCAAGATTTGGCACGGGTTGGTGCCTGCGCTTTACATGTCGGTCATTGCTGTCGTGGGCGGTTTGCTGATGCTGGCCATCTTTAACCCCGCGCTGCGCCTGTGGGACACCACTCCGCGCCCCGAAGCCAAAGTCATCTTCGAAGGCGTGATCGAGGCTGCGGCCCGTATTGCCCGCGGGTTGATCTTTCCCCTGCACAACGGTTCTTTCACGCGCTACGCGACCATTGCTACTGTGGTTATTGTCGCAACCGGTTACCACGCATGGACGACGGGCGTTGTTGGTGCTGCGACCCGCGCGGTACAAGACACCGCGATCGTGCCTGTCATAGGCTGGCTGATGTTGGTGGCCGCGACCGCAGGTATGGTCTTGCTGCACCGCAACCGGCTGCTGTCTTTGATCCTGATTGGCATTGTCGGGCTTATGGTGTCGATCGGGTTTGTGTTCTTCAGCGCGCCGGATCTGGCTATGACCCAATTTACGGTCGAAGTGGTCACGATCATTCTGATGCTGCTGGCGCTTAACTTTCTGCCCAACAGAACCCCGATTGAAAGCACGGTGTTCCGCCGTGTACGCGACATCGGTGTTGCCGTGATTGGCGGTCTTGCGACGTTCGCACTGTCCTATCACTTTATGCTGCGCGATGCGATTGCGGCTCCCATCTCCGAATTCCACCTTGCCAATTCCTATAAGGGGGGTGGCGGTACGAATGTGGTCAACGTGATTTTGGTCGACTTCCGTGGCTTTGATACCTACGGCGAGATCATCGTGTTGGGCATTGCGGCATTGCTGATCTATGCGCTGACAGAGGCATTGTTGGACGGGCCGGTGCGGGCGCGATTGCTGAACCGCAAACCGGATCAGCCCCGCGCAGGCGACAAACACCCGATGATGATGGTCGTCCTGACACGGGTCATTATGCCCATCGTCCTGATGGTGGGTTTCTATATCTTCCTGCGCGGGCACAACGAACCCGGCGGCGGGTTTATCGCGGGTCTGATCGTGTCGATTGGTGTTGTTATGCAGTATATGGCCAGCGGCTTTGGCTGGACGTCGGCGCGGCTGAGATACCCCTATCACGGGGTGATCGGGGCCGGTGTCCTGATCGCGGGGCTGACAGGCATTGGATCGTGGTTCGTAGGCAAACCGTTCCTGACCTCTGATTTCGCATATGTCCGTATTCCACCGTTCGAAAAATTCGAATTGGCCACCGCTGCCCTGTTCGATCTGGGTGTTTTCCTTGCTGTGGTTGGCGCTGTGATGCTGTCGCTTGAAAGCTTCTCGCGGCTTGCACGGCTTGCCGGTGCCCCCAGCGACGATCAACCGATGGACATCGACCCGTCACGGGACGACGATCCCGCGCCAGTATCAGGAAAGGAGGCCTAACATGGAACTGCTTGTTGCAACCGCCATTGGCATCCTGACCGCTGGGGGCCTCTACCTGACCCTGCGTCTTCGGACGTTCCCCGTGATCTTGGGCATCTCCTTGCTGACCTATGCGGTGAACGTCTTTTTGTTTGCCTCGGGTGGTCTGACCGTGGGCGCACCACCTATCCTGACTGACGGGGTCGAGACCTATACAGACCCGCTGCCACAGGCGCTGGTGCTGACGGCGATTGTGATCTCGTTCGGGATGACGGCTGTCGCGGTGATGATCGGCCTTGGAGCCTTTCTTGGCTCTGACGATGACCATGTGGATGATCAGCCAGAAGATGACAGCGATCGTTCGGAGGGCACAACATGAGCCATTGGATCGCGGCCCCGATTATTCTGCCTGCCTTTGTCGCGCCCTTCATTGTGCTTGCGGCCCGCTATCATATTGGTGTTCAGCGCGTCCTGTCGGTGGCTGGTGTTTTTGCGTTGATTGCAGTTGCCTGCGGGCTGGCTGTCCAAGCCTCTGACGGCACCATTACGTTGTATCAGATGGGCGACTGGGCCGCGCCGTTCGGCATTGTTCTGGTCGCGGATCGTCTTTCCACCACGATGGTTCTGCTGACGGCGGTGCTGGCGCTGTTTGTGCTGCTCTATGCCATCGGGTCCGGCTGGGACAACCGTGGGCGACATTTCCATGCGCTCTTCCAGTTCCAGCTGATGGGAATTATGGGCGCGTTCCTGACGGGCGATCTTTTCAACCTGTTTGTGTTCTTCGAAGTGCTTTTGATCGCGTCCTACGGGTTGATGATCCACGCGGGCGGGACTGCGCGCCTGAAGGCCGGTGTGCAGTATGTGCTGTTCAACCTTATCGGGTCGACGCTGTTTCTGTTCGCACTCGGGTCGATTTATGCCGAAACAGGTACGCTGAACATGGCGGATCTGGCCAATCGCGTGACGCTGTTCGGCGCTGAAGGAACAGTTGGCATTCGTGTCGCTGCGGTCCTTTTGCTGCTGGTCTTTGCGATCAAGGCTGCGGTGGTGCCGCTGCACTTCTGGCTGCCGTCCAGCTATGCCGAGGCGCCAGCACCCGTGGCGGCCCTGTTCGCAATCATGACCAAGGTGGGAGCCTATGCCATCATCCGCGTCTATACGATGATCTTTCCGCCAGATCTGGATGCAACCGCCGGTCTCTATCAACTCTGGTTGATGCCTGCGGCGTTGCTTTCTCTGGCCATTGGGATGATCGGCGTGCTTGCCGCGAAAAAGCTGGACCGGCTGGTTGCGTTTTCGATCATTGGTTCGATGGGTATGGTGATGATTTCGATTGCGCTGTTCACACCGGCGGGCATATCGGCGGCACTGTATTACATCGTGCATTCCACATTGGCCGGTGCCGCGCTTTTCCTGATCTCCGATCTGGTGCGCACGGGCCGCAGAGACCTGAACCTGACCCCCCAACCGGCCATCGCGGGCAATGCGCTGACAGCCGCCCTGTTTTTCGCCGGAGCGATTGCCATGGTCGGATTGCCGCCACTGTCGGGCTTTTTGGGGAAACTTCTGGTTTTGGATGCGTCTTATGACAGCAATCTGATGGGCTGGATCTGGCTTGTTGTGCTGAGCGCAAGCCTTGTCAGTATTGTGGGGTTCGCGCGCGCAGGCAGTGTCGTGTTCTGGAAAGCGCACAGTGTCCAGACAGAGGAAGATGCAGAAGCCGTGCAAGCACCTGCGGCGTTGTCCTATGCTGCTGTTGGTGGGCTGATCGCACTGTTGTTGGCGCACACTGTTTTTGCAGGGCCTGTTCACAGCTATACCACGCGGATTGCCGCGCAGTTGTTCGACCCTATGCCCTATATCTCGATGGTGGTGGACACGCCCGGCAAATTGAGCAAACCGACGGAAGGGGATCACTAACATGGCACGCGCATATCGCTGGCTTTTCCCGCACCCCTTCCTGACCCTGCTGCTTGCTGTGGTCTGGACACTTTTGCAGAACGATCTGTCTTCAGGGATGGTTGTCTTTGGTATTATCCTCGGGATCATCATTCCGCGTATGACATCAATCTGGTGGCCCGATACGCCTCAGGGGTTCCGGCTGGGCAAGCTGTTCAACTATTGTCTGGTGGTGATGTGGGATATTCTGGTGGCCAATATTCAGGTCGCGTGGATTGTGCTGTCGGTTCCGAATTCCAAACTAAAGCCTGCATGGATTGCGGTGCCGCTGGATTTGCGCCATCCAGAGGCGATCACTATGCTGGCGGGCACCATCACGTTGACCCCCGGCACAGTGTCCGCCGATCTGTCCAGCGAGGGTCACAGCCTGCTTGTGCATGTTTTGCACACGGATGATCCTGACGCAGTTCTGCACGACATAAAGACCCGCTACGAGCAACGTCTGGAGGAGATATTCCAATGATCGCCGCGGCAGATCTTATTAATATTGCGTTGATCGTCGCTTTTGTGACGTTGGCCTTTGGACAAACCCTGTCGATGGTGCGGCTGGTGATCGGGCCGACGTCCGGTGACCGTATTCTGGCGCTGGATACAATGGTGATCAATGCGCTGGGGCTTGTTATCGTTTTGGGCGTCTATCAGGGCGTGCAGATATATTTCGAGGTGGCGCTGTTGATCGCAATGTTGGGCTTTGTTTCCACAGTCGCACTTGCGCGCTTTATCTTGCGGGGGGACATCATCGAATGAGCATTGAAACCGTTGGGACATACGCCGTCGCGCTGTTTTTGTTGATCGGGTCGGGCTTTGTGATGGTCGGGGTAATTGGACTGTTGAGGTTCAACAGCCCCATGACACGCCTGCATGCGCCCACAAAAGTTGGAACAATGGGAATTGGCGCTTTGTTGCTGGCCTCGATGGGCCACTCCTTTTTGCTTGGCGAAGGTTCGATGCACGAACTGCTTATCATGGCGTTTTTGTTCGTGACGGCCCCGATTTCGGCAAACTTCATCGCAAAAGTGAATATTCATCAACGGTCTTGCGACGCGCCGCCTGCACCTCCACAAGATGCCACATGGTCCACGCTGAACGTCCTGCCGGAAGACGCAGAAGTTGAAGCAGTAAACGAAAGCTGAGTCCCGTTTCTCTGGTATCTGGTGCGACGTATCTAACGTCAGTGCTCTAACGGTTGGTCGGGCTCGATCTGTCTGCGGCGGGTCAACTCGCGGGCAAGCAGCCATACACCAAGTGCCCATGCCGCACCCAGCATCCAGCCGGCCAGAACGTCGGATGGCCAATGCACACCAAGGTATACGCGACTGATGCCGACAAGCATCGTAAGCAAAGTGGCAACCAGTATATAGAACGCACGTACGCGGGGCTGATTTGCGGTTCGCGCCAGCATCACTGCAAGCGTCAGATAAGTCACAGCTGCCATCATCGAATGGCCCGAAGGAAACGAGGCTGTCGCGACTTCGACGCCGTGGGGGACCAGATCGGGACGAGGGCGCGAAAAGCCGGCTTTCATCAGATGTGACAGACCCTGACCCCCGACGATGGCCACGCTTAGAAGCACCGCAGCGGCCCCTTGACGTTTCAGGACCAGAAAACCCAGAACCACCAGCGTGAGCAGGGTCAGAACCGTGACGCCGCCAAGTGCAGTAAGGTCGCGCATCGCCGTTTCCAACTGTTGCCCGCCGATGGGATTAGACGGATCACCCGACGTCCGCAGCGCCATAAGCACCCCTTCGTCAAAGGCGTGCAGGTCGCCCTCGATCATTTCGGATGCAAGCGCTACGAATGCCCAAATCGCCCCTGCGACGATCAGAATGGCCACCAGAGTGATGGTTTCGACCTTGCGGAACAGCTCGGCGAGGGCGGTGGGCAATTGCATGAAATCTCCTGGGGATGATCTGTGCGTGGCGAGGTTCAGTAACGTTGCCTTTTGGCGCAAACCCAAAGAGGCGTCAGCGCAAAAGAACAATTGGTTGGTACCGCTTATCGCCGCTTTGGTCGGGCTTGGCATCGGCATTGGCCTGTCGCAACTGGGCAGTTGATCACGCCTGCACGCGCGTATGCCTCAGATAATTTTGGCCAGCAGCCGCAGCAGTGTTTCTTTTTCGCGGTCGCGCAAGGGCGCAAGGGTTTCGTCGGTGACGCGGATCGCGGCCTCGACCGCTTCGTCGACCAGTTTGACCCCTCGTGGCGTCAGCGAAACAAGGTGGCGGCGGCGGTCTTGGGGATCGCGGCGGGTGGCCAGCAGATCGCGCGCGATCAGGCGGTCAACCACACCTTTGGTTGTGGCCCCGTCCATCGCAACCGAGCGTCCCAACAGGTTTTGCGACATCGGCCCGTCTTCGGCCAGCCGGTGCATGATCGAAAACTGCGTTGTGGTCAATTTACCCGGTACCAGATCAAGAAAGATCGTCGAATTGCGTTGATAGGCCTTGCGCAGCAAAAAGCCGATTTGCGCGTCTAGAACGTATCCGTGGTCTGCGCTGGTACGCGGCTTTATGGTTTCGCTCAACGGCCTCTCCTTGTCTCATTGTCTGCGCAAGTAGAGCGCGGGGCGCGCGGTGGCAAGACTGTTGGCCGGATCAGACCGACAGATAGGCATCGCGAATCTCGGGCTGCGCCTCGAGTTCGGCAAAACTGCCATCGAATTTCTTTTCGCCACCTTCGATGATAATGGCACGGTCCGCCACCGCGCGGGCAAAATGCAGGTTTTGTTCGGAAATCATCACAGTCAGTCCTTGGGCCTTCAGTTTGAGGATGGTTTCAGCCATTTGCTCGACGATCACGGGCGCGATGCCTTCTGACGGCTCGTCCAGCAGCAGCAGCAGCGGATTGCCCATCAGCGTGCGGGCGATGGTCAGCATTTGCTGTTCGCCCCCGGACATATGTTTACCACGATTGCCGCGGCGTTCGGCCAGGTTGGGGAAGATGTCGAACAGTTGTTCCACCGTCCAGACAGGGGCGCCATCACGGCGTGGCTGGCGACCGACTTCGAGGTTTTCCATGACAGTGAGGTCAGTGAATATCCGTCGGTCTTCGGGAACGTAGCCGATGCCAGCCTTGGCCACACGAAAGGCGGGCGCACCGACAAGGTCGGCGTCCTGAAACATTACGCGCCCTGTGCGCGGGCGGACCAGTTGCATCACTGATTTCATGGTGGTGGATTTGCCTGCACCATTGCGACCCAGCAGCGCCACAACCTCGCCCCTGCCCACGTTGAACGACAGGTCGTTCAGGATATGGGCCTTGCTATAATAGCTGTGAATGCCTTCGACGTTAAGCATCCTGTGCCTCCTTGAACAATGTACCGCCCCCCAGATAGACCTCTTGCACCTGCGGGTTGTTGCGCACTTGGGCGGCGCTGCCGTCGGCGATCAATTCGCCCCGGTTCAGCACCATGATATGATGCGCATGGGCAAAAACCACGTCCATATCGTGTTCGGTAAACAGTACAGAAACCCCCTGATCCTGTACAATATCTGCCACCAGTTGCATCAGCGCGATCCGCGCAGAAGGGGCCATGCCGGCGGTGGGCTCATCCATCAGCAACAGGCGGGGGCGATGTGTCAGCGCGATGGCCAGTTCCAACCGTTTCAGATCACCGTAGGCAAGGATCGAACAGGGGCGGTCGGCCTGATCTGCCATCGACACGGTTTCAAGAAACTCGAACGCCTCGTCGCGGTAGAGTTTCCATGCGCGGGGCAACACTGAGAACAGTTTGCGGTGGTGGCTGATCAGCGACATTTGGACGTTTTCGATCACGGTCATCGACTGATAAGTACCGGTGATCTGAAAGGTGCGCCCGACCCCCTTGCGCCAGATTTCGCGCGGACGCTGGCCAGTGACGTTTTCCCCGTCAAAGAACACCTGACCTGCGGTTGGTTTCAGTTGGCCCATCAGCATGTTGAAGCAGGTGGATTTGCCCGCTCCGTTCGGGCCGATCAGCGCCTTGAGTTCGCCTTGTTGTACGGCGAAGGACACGCCGTTGACCGCGAGAAACCCGTCGTAGCTTTTCTTGAGGTTTTCGACACGCAGGATATCGGTCATTTCACAGTCTCTTCGTTGTGGCCACGGAATTTCGCCCATCTGCTGCGCAAGGTGCCGACGATACCCTCGGGGGCGATGATGACCACGGCGATGATCACAAGACCCAGCAACAGACGCCAATACTCGAGGCGTGTCAGCCAGTCTTCGACGACAGTCATAAAGCCCGCGCCGACAACGCCGCCCGCAAGGGTTTTAACACCGCCAAGGAAGACAACGATCAGCGCGTCGAATGAGGCACCAATCTCAAGCTCGGTCGGGAAGACGGACCCTTTGGAAAAGACAAAGATGCCACCCGCCAGCCCAGCCATCACGCCTGCCATTGCAAAAGCAGCGTGCTGGACCCGTTTGACGTTGATCCCCATCGCCTCGGCCTGACGTGGGCTGTCGCGGCCCGCGCGCAGGGCATAGCCAAAGGGCGAGTGGATGATATGGCGCAGCACTAGGATGCCGCCGATCCCGAAGGCAAGCGTGAAGTAGTAAAACGGTGTGGTTTCGCCAAGCCAGCTTGAGGGCCAGATATTGACCAACCCGTCATCGCCGCCCGTCAGGTCACGCCATTGGTAGGCCATCGACCAGACCAGTTGCGAAAAGGCAAGGGTGAGCATGGCAAAGTAGACACCGCTGAGACGGATGCAGAACCATCCGATCCCCAGCGCCAGCAGACCTGCCGCAAAAGGAGCAAAGAGAAAGGCGATCTCCATCGGGGTTTCCAGATGATAGACCAGCAAAGCCGCCGCATAGGCCCCCCCGCCAAAGAACGCCGCGTGACCAAAGCTTACCAGCCCGCCGGTGCCGAGGATAAAGTGCAGCGACGCGGCGAACAGTGCAAACACCACCATGTCGATCAGCAAGATCAGCATAAAGCGGTCAGCAAAGAACGGCAGCACCACAAGCAGCAGCAACAGGCCTGCGACCATTGCCTGACCCAAGGGACCATAGGGCCGGATGGGTGTTTCCGGCGCACCGACCTGACCGTGTTCCCCAGCAACTTCTTCGCGACCAAGCAAGCCATAGGGGCGGATGATCAGGACGACGGCCATAACGACAAACATCAGCACCAGCGTGGATTGGGGCAAATAGGTGACACCAAAGACGTTCAGCACCGAGATCAGCACAGCAGCAATAAACGCACCGGGAAGCGACCCCATGCCGCCAATCACCACCACGACAAAGACCGCGCCGATAATGTTGAAATCCATCAACAGGTCGGCACCGCCCTTGGGCAATTGCAGCGCGCCGCCCCAGCCTGCCAGTGCCGACCCAAGGGCAAAGACGCCGGTGAACAGCCACGCTTGATTGACGCCAAGCGCACCGACCATCTCGCGGTCTTGGGTGGCGGCGCGGACCAGCACGCCAACCCGCGTCTTGGTGATCAGATACCACAGTGCAAAGAGGATAAACGGGGTGATGGCGATGATCACCAGATCGTATTTCGGCACCGGTTCGCCAAAGATGCGCCAGACGCCGCGCAGACCGGGGGCACGGGGGCCCATACGATCTTCGGCGCCCCAGATCATCAGGGCAAGGTCTTGTATCACAAGGATTACACCAAAGGTGGCGACCAGCTGGAACAGTTCGGGCGCGCGGTAGATCGGGCGCAGCACCACCATTTCGACAAAGGCGCCGATGGCACCTACGGCCAATCCGGTCAGCAAAATGGCGGCCCAGAACCCGACCGTGCCGGGCAGAACGTTCATAAGCGTAACGCCGATAAAGGCACCAAGCATGTAGAGCGAACCATGTGCAAAGTTTACGATGCGGGTGACGCCAAAGATCAGCGACAAGCCAGAAGCCACGAGAAAAAGCGAGGAGGCATTGGCGAGGCCGGTCAAAAATTGGGCAAAGAAAAAGGCCATGCGGAAGATAATCCTTGGGCGGCAACCGCAGAGCGGTTTGTCATGTCAGGGAAAGGTTTGGCAGGCGGGCAATGCACCCACCTGCCTGTGCGTAGGGCCTATTCAGCCGGGCGCATCGCCTTGATTTCTTCGTCGGTGGGCATGTAGCCATCAGGGGAATTATAGGTCCAATCCACCATCACGCCTTTGCCATCTTGCAGTGCGAGGGTGCCGACATAGGCGCCCATGGTCGACTGGTTGTCGATTTCGCGGTAGCTGAGCACGCCAATGGGCGTGTCGGGAATTTCCAATCCTTCAAAGGCCGCGATCAGCGAGGCAGTGTCGGTGGCGCCCGCTTTTTCGATGGCGGCCGCGATGGATTTCGCATTGAGGTAACCGACCAGCGAGCCGATCTTGGGGCTTTCGCCGGTTGCTGCCATATAGGCATCAACAAAGGCCTGTTCGGGCGTGCCCTCGTCAAAGCCGTACCAAGGATAGCCGGTCACGAACCAACCTTCGGGGGCTTCGTCGCCCAAGGGTTCCAGATATTCGGGTTCACCCGAAAGCAGGCCGTATACCTTGCGGTCGTCAAACAGACCACGATCGCCGCCTTCGCGGACCAGTTTGGCAAGATCGGTGCCAAAGGTGACGTTATAGATCGCATCCGGTTTGGCGCGTTCGATGGCCTGCACTTCGGCACCGGCGTCGATCTTGAACAGGGCGGGCCATTGCTCGGCCACGAATTCAACCTCGGGCTTGAGCTTTTTCAGGTTGGCTTTGAACGCTGCAACGGCGTCCTGCCCGTAGGCATAGTTGGGCGCGATGGTAGCATAGCGGATTGCATCAGTCTTGGCGGCTTCTTCGGCCAGCATTGCAGCCTGAATCCACGTCGAGGCCCGCAGACGGAAAGTGTTCGGGTTGCCCGAGCTCCAGACAAGGCTGTCGGCCAGTGGTTCGGCTGCAAGGTAGAGATAATCTTTTTCAGCGGCAAAGGACGACAGCGCCAGACCGACGTGCGACAGGATCGAACCGGTCAGCATCACGGCGCCATCACGTGTCATCAGCTCTTCGGCGATCTTGACCGCTTCGGCGGGATCGCCCTGATCATCGCGATAGATGAATTCAAGCGGCTTGCCCAGCACGCCGCCCGCGTCGTTGATTTCTGTAAGCGCCAGCTCAATACCCAGTTTGTAGGGTTCGGCAAAAGCGGCCATACGTTTGTAATGGTTGATTTCGCCGATCTTGATGGTGTCCTGTGCCATTGCGGCGATGGGGGCCATCGTAAGGGCGGCAGCAGCAGCAAGCAGGGTGCGTCGCGTGAAGGTCATCGGTGTCTCTCCTATTGGTGGCAGCGGTTGCGGCCAATCTTGTTGGGTGGCAGTCGTTGCTGCCGTTTTGTCCGGTCTGACGCCGGCTAGTCGTGGTATACAAAGGCAGGCGACGGGTCACTTGCCAGATCTTCGGTCCGTTCCAGTTCAATCAAGTCGTTGATCCGCTTGCGGTACACAAGGGGCCCCTTGTCGATTGCGATCCGAATGGGGCGGCGTTTGGCGGGTCGGTTCTCTTCCTCCTGCACGGCTTCGAGGATTTCCTTGTCCTCTTGAAAGGCGACGCGGAACATTTTGTCCATGGTCACTTCGGCCTCTGGATCGTCAATGGCGGTGTTGCGGATGTGCATCCAGCGATCGATTGTATGGGTCTCGGTCACCGGTGTGATAAAGTGCAGGGCAAAGATACGCACGCCTTTGTTGCGGTCTTCTTCGGCAATGGCATCCCCTGTAGGGGCTGAACCAAAGTCGATGATGGCAGTGCAGGGTGTGTAAAGGTAGTAATAATGCCAGCGGTCGACGTTGCCTGTGAACCCGCCGAAACCCTTGAAAAATCCGATGGGTTCCGCATCACGTATCCAGCGCCATGCAAGGATCGCCTCGCCCTCGGTCTGGACGTGTACCGGCACGTTTTCCGAGGCGGCATTGCCCAATGTTGTGGGATGCACAAAGCTGACGTGCGCGGGGTCCACAAGGTTTTCGGCCACGTTGAGATAGTTGGATTTCAGATGCAACGCATCGCCATGGTGCACCTTCCAGCCTGGATCGGTGAACTCTGGCATGTCGAACACTTTGGACGTGTCCGCGCGGGCGGGGTCACCCATCCAGATCCAGACAATGCCGTGGCGTTCTTCGATCGGGAATGCGTCGACATAGGCGGATTTTGGCAGGTTTGTCTGGCCGGGCACGCGCACGCAGGCGCCCGAGCAATCAAAGGTCAGCCCGTGATAGCCGCATTGCACATTGTCGCCCACGCGCTTGCCTTTGGACAGCGGCAACAGACGGTGCGGACAGCGGTCTTCGAGGGCGACGACGCCGCCATCGGATTTGCGGTACATGACGATATGATCGCCAAGAATGGTGAAACGGCGCAGGTCGTCGTCGATCTCGGTGGACCAAGCGGCTACGTACCAAGCGTTGCGAATGAATTTCGACATGTTCTACTCCTTGGCTATGTGTTTAGCGCAGTCCATCCGCACCGGTGATGTCTTCATGGCGCAAGCCGCCGACGCGGGGGTTGGGGCGTCCGGCCCGTTGCAGCGCCACAGCGACCACAATTTCGCCACGGCGCGGCGCGTCGGGCAATTGCAAGCGCATTGCGTCAAAGTGGCTGCGCACATAGGCAGCGTCCTTGTGGCCCAGTGGTACGTCAATCACACTGCCCGGACCACCCATCGCCTTGGATGAGGGGACCAGCGCCCTGCCGCCGCCCACCACATCGCGCAGGGGCGCGCCCAGCATCGGGTGCAACAGGGCGGCGGCGTGTTCCAACTCGCCGTCTTCGCCCACAAGAGCGGCCTTGCCATAGCCCTGAACATCGCCAGCAGCGCACCCCAATGCGGCAAGCGCCTGTTGGCCCAGCATCGTGCCCAATTCGGCGCCGGTGTTGATCAACACGCCCAGATCTTCGACGTAGCGGCCCGCAACGGGGTTCGCGATCACAGCCGCGGCCAAAGCGCGCTGCGCCGGGGGCGAAACGGGCTGACCCATCTCGGTCCGTGTCTCTTCGACCAGCGTTATGATCCGGCGCAGTTTCACCGCAATCCGTCCTCGCCTTTGATGTCTTCGGCGGCCAGTCCACCGACACGGGCGTGGATACGCGAACCCGTGGTCATGACCAACACCAGCAGGATTTCATCCGCTTTCGGTGCATCTGACAGGCCAACTTCCATCGCGTCAAAGTGACTGCGCACATAGGCGGCGTTGGTGTGGGTGATTGGCACGTCCAGACGTGTGCCGGGCGCGCCCAGCTTTTTTGTCGAAGGCACGATGGCCATGCTGTCGGCGATCTTTTCGCGCATCGCATAGCCGCCCGGAACATGCCAAAGTGCGCCGTGTTCAAGCTCGCCGTTGGTGCCGACGATGGCCCCTTTGCCGTAACCCTGAATGCTAGCTGGATCACCCCCGAGGGCGTCAATCAGGTCTTGTGCCATTTGCGCACCCAGCGGTTTGAGGTCTTCCATAAAGCCCTGAATATCTTCGACATAACGCCCCGCAAAAGGGTTCGCGATCACGGTCATGCAGGACGCACGGCGCAGGGGCGTTTTCGGGGCGGGGCCTCCTTCGTGAAAGATCGTTTCGGTCAGGATCGCCGATTTGCGGATTTGCGGTTCAGGCATGGGTTAATTCCTTGGGCTGTATTTGGTCCCGCGCGTCGCGGGCCGTAAGGGTGATGCCGACCATGCGTCTTTGGCCCTGAGAGGCAAGACATGCACCCGCAATCAGGTCGCGTGCGGCAAAGTCGCAGGCAACAGCGGCGCCTCGGTCAAGCGCTGTGTGAAGGTCGTGGGCGGGCAGGGAGGCCACGTCGGTTGTGACCAGCCGCGCGCCCAGATCGCTGTCTGGCGACAGGCTGTTGGCAGGCGCGCGCGTGATCGCCGGGTGGCCCGGCAGGTCAATGGCATTGGCAATCAGCGTTGCCGCCACGTCCGCCATCGCAGCTGTGCGCGCCAGAACGGTTACCGCGTCAGCAATTCCCAGCGAATACGAGCGGCCCCGCCAGCCCGAGGTGGCCACACCACCGATGCCATCGTGCGGCCCGATCCGCGCCTGTGCGCCGGGCGCGGCGGTGACGGGGTCTTCGCAGATGGCAAGATTCAGGGGCTGGTCTGCTGTCCACAGGGCAATATCGCCACCATTGTTTACATGGGCACGGGACAATCCGTGATCCGGTGTCAGCATTGCCTTCAGGATATGGTCTGCAACGGCCCCCGCGACGGCGGCCATCGGGGTGACAAAGGTGGGCGCGAAAGGGCGCACCGCCTGCTGCATTTTTTGCGCAATCGCACCGGTCAGCATTGGACCTCCGCTTTGACGCAGGTGCGGCAGGTCCGACACCAGATCGGTCAGCACCGGCTGAAATGCATCCCGGGCACGATGATACGCGGCCCTTACGGCCTGTGCCGAACCTTCGGCAGTCACGATCAGGTCGATGGGGCCATGGACCAGACGCAGGTGGCCGTCTGGTGACAGATGCGCGGTTGGGGTTTCCTGCCAACTCACTTTGTCACCTGCGGTTTTGTGTCAGATGAGACGGGCCAGGGGGCACCGCTTTTGCGTGCCTCGGAGCGTTGACCGGAAAGACGGTGATCGTTCTGGCGTCCCTTTTGGCCACGCAGGGCATCTTCGAGCGGCATGACGTAATCCATATGTCCGCCAAGCGCTGCATAATCAGCGGCTGCCATGGTGAATTCGATCGGTGCGACCAGTGCCGGAGTGGGCACATATCCGAATGCGTTTTTTGGCATCTGTGTGACATCAGCCATAAAGGTAATGCCGCCACCGGGCCAGATGAACACCGGCGCACCGCCCGAAGTCACGCGTGTCAGCCGTGACTGGACCGAGCGGGTCAACGACACAGGGTTTTCCGTCACGCCCGAGCGCAATGATCCACCGGCACCAGCCATGAATAGAACGGACGCCATTGAGGGTTCGCAGTTTTCTTCGATTCGGCGGACCGAGGGCAGCAGCCGCGCAGGCATGTCCTGTTGGACGGGCACCAGATCTTCGTTCAGTTCGTAGTAGGCGGCGTTTTCACCAGTGGTCGAAACCATGAGCAGCGACAGACCTGGGCGTGCCTGATCGGGTTTCCACGTGTCCAGAATGGTCAGCGGATCGGTCAGATCGGTGCCGCCCCAGCCGGTTCCGGGCTCGGCCACCTGAAAATAGCGTCCGGGGGTCGAGCGCCGCCCTTTGATCTTGATGCCTGAAGGTTCCCAGCCAATGACTTTGCCTGCCTGATGCTCGGACATTACGCCGGTGATGTGGTCGTCGACCACCACGACCTCATCCACTAGCCCCTGCCATTGGGCGGCGAACATTCCCACAGTGGCAGAGCCGCAGCCGACGCGCATGCGCTCCTCGCGTTGGCCGTTGACGACGGGCGCCTGCCCTGCGGTGATTTCAAGTTCGGCACCGTTGTCGATGGCCAGCACGACGGTTTCGCCATTGCACAGAGCGAGAAGCGAGGCACAGGTTGTGCGCCCTTCTTTCTTGGAGCCTCCCGTTAGATGGTTGACCCCGCCCAGCGATAGCATTTGCGAGCCGTATTCCGAGGTTGAGACATGGCCGATCACCTCGCCATCGGCGCGCACGGCGGCGCATTCGCTACCAAGGTGGCGGTCGGTGTCGATCTTTACCTTGGCCCCACAGTAGGAAAAGATGCCTTCGGTCACTACGGTGATCATGTCGACACCTGCGGATTTCGACGCGACGATAAAGGGTGCAGGTTTATAGTCGGGGTAGGTTGTGCCCGACCCGACAGCGGTGATGAACGTGTCGTCGCCTGACACCAGATCGCCATCCCATTCCCGGTCAAGAAACGGCACCAGTGGCGTGTCGCCGCGGTTTTCCAGAATCGTCAGCGGGTCAAGACGCACTAATTCGCCACCCTCGTTGGCATAGCGGTCGCAGGCTCCCGAACGGCCATCGGCGATATAGCACATGACCGGACACGCGTCGCAGCGGATCTTTTCCGGCTTGGCGGCCTGAGGGCGTTTGGTAGATGTGTCGGTCACGGTTCGGGCTCCGGGGTCTTGGCTAGCGGGCGAGTCACTTCGGATGTGCAATTCGTTTGTATACGAACGCACAGCGCCCGTTCCTGTGTCAACAGTTTTGCGCGGATGAGTGTCATGGGTCAGTCCACAAAAGCCTTTTCGACCACGAATTCAGCAGGGCGGTTGTTTGCACCTTCTTCAAGGCCAAGCTCGAGGCAGATGCTTCGGCAATCGGCCAGCATCTCCATCGAACCGCAGATCATCACGCGGTCATCGGCGGCGGTGATCGGGGGCACGTTCAGCGCAGTATATATATCGCCCGAGCGGATCATGTCGGTGATGCGTCCTTTGACTTTATACGCTTCGCGGGTGGCGGTGTTGAACAGACGCAGGCGGCCTTGGGCCATCTCGCCCACCAGTGGATCGCCAAGGGCGGCATCGGTGATTTCTTGCCCGAAAGTCAGTTCGGCCACCTCGCGGCAGCCATGACACAAGATCACTTCGTCAAAGCGCTCATAGGTTTCGGGATCGCGAATCAGCGACGCAAAAGGTGCGATGCCGGTACCGGTCGACAGCATCCACAACCGCTTGCCGGGGGTCAGTGCATCCAGCACCAGCGTTCCCGTAGGTTTCTTGCGCATCAATATAGTGTCGCCCACTTGAATGTTTGCCAAATGCTCGGTCAGCGGGCCATCCGGTACCTTGATCGAGTAAAATTCCAGCGTGTCGTCCCAAGCAGGTGAGGCGATGGAGTAGGCGCGCATAACGGGGCGTTCTGCGTTGGGCAGGCCAATCATCACAAACTCTCCCGAGCGAAAGCGGAAGGTCGCAGGCCGCGTCACCCGAAAGCGGAACAGGCGGTCGGTATAGTGCTGCACTTCGGTGACTGTCAGGCCAAAACAGGCTGCGGGTATATCGAATCCCGCAGGCCGCCCCTGAACAATGGGGTCGAGGGCAAGTTCGGTCATCACAGTGCTCCTTTTTGCATCATTTCAGGGCAGATGTTGCGTCAAAAATCGTTCGTACACAAATGAAAAAAGTTTTTTCGGGATCAGAGGGTCAAAAGTAATTACAACGATTGACAACTTTTCGTGCAAGTTTCTACGGTGTGCCTGTATCGTTTGCACACAAATGAAGCCCCGACATCTTTTGGGGCACAAGAGAGGCCCCTATGACGCTTCATCGACCTGATACATTGGATGCTGTTCTTGCCTTGCTGGCCAATAGGGGCAGGGTGATTCTGGCGGGGGGAACGGACGTCTATCCGGGTTTGCGGGACGCGTCGCCGCCTGCGCTGATGATAGATGTGTCTGGCGTGGCCGGCATGCGGGGGATCACGCGGGCCGGGAGCGACTGGCGGATCGGAGCAGCGACGACATGGACAGATGTGATCCGCGCAAAACTGCCACCGCTGTTTGACGGGCTCAAGCAGGCTGCCCGCGAGGTCGGCTCGGTGCAGATCCAGAACACCGGAACGGTTGCTGGCAACCTGTGCAACGCTTCTCCGGCGGCGGACGGGATTCCGGCGCTGATGGCGTTGGACGCAGAGGTGGAACTGACCGGCCTCCAGGGCGTGCGTCGGGTGCCGCTGACAGGGTTCATTCAGGGTATCCGCAAGGTTGATCTGGCAGCGGATGAGTTGATGACGGCGATACTTGTAGCGGATGCGCCGGGCTGTGGTGCATTCCGCAAACTGGGCGCGCGGCGGTATCTGGTGATCTCGATCGCGATGGTCGGGGCTGTGGTGCAGACCGATGGGGGGCGCATCCTGCGGGCCCGTGTCGCTGTGGGGTCTTGTTCGCCGGTCGCGCGACGGCTGGCCGATCTGGAGGCGGCGCTTGCGGGGGCCTCTGTCAGTGACGTGTCGGGGATCGTTGACGATACGGTGCTGGGCGAGTTGACGCCGATTGATGATGTGCGGGCCAGTGCCGCCTATCGGATGGATGCGGTGCGCACATTGGTGCGGCGCACGCTGTTGGATACTGTGGAGAATTCTGATGTCGCTTGATGAACCCAAAGGCCACATCGGCCTGACCCTGAACGGTGACGAAATTACCGTACCGGCCTCGCCCACGGCGCGGCTGTCCGAAGTGTTGCGCGAAAGTGCGGGTGCGCTGGACGTCAAGGTGGGCTGCAACGCGGGTGATTGTGGCGCGTGTACTGTGCTGCTGGATGGATCACCGGTCTGTGCGTGCATCACAGCAGCCGGACAGGTGCAGGGCCGCCGTGTCGAGACTCAATCAGGATTGGTGGCGCAGGACGCCGATGCCGCGCGACTGGCGCAGGCGTTCCAGCGGCATCAGGCGGCACAATGCGGGATTTGCACACCGGGCATGATGGTATCGGCGGTGGCACTGCTGCGATCGGGGGAGACATTGACCGAAGAACGGGTGGCGGATGCATTGGGTGGCGTTCTGTGCCGGTGCACCGGCTATCGCAAGATCATCGCGGCGGTACTGGATGCCAGCACAGCACCTGACATCATGACCGAGGGCGGCGTGGGCGCGCGGGTGGCGCGGTTGGACGGGTGGCCCAAGGTTTCGGGCGCAGAACGGTTTGGCGACGATGTGGCCCCTGCGGATGCGCTGGTGGTGCGGGTGATCCGGTCGCCGTTTCATCGGGCCGGTTTCAGCTTTGGCGATCTGGACGCCTTTCGCCACGAAAGCGGGTTGGATTTAATCCTGACGGCGCGCGATGTGCCGGGCCAAAACCTGTTTGGTGTCATTCCGGGGTTTGTTGACCAACCCGTCTTTGCCGTTGACGAAGCACGGTTCAAAGGTGAGGCGGTGGCTGCTGTTGTGGGGCGCCCCGAGGTGCTGGATGCAATGGGAGCGTTTCCGGTAAGCTGGCAAGAACGCGACGCGAACCTGAGCCCGACTTTGGCTGATACCGCAATGTTGCTGCATCCGGACCGTGCGGGGAACGTTATGTGTCGGGGCCTTGTTGCGCGGGGCGACGCTGACGCGGCCCTGACACGTGCCGCGCACGTTGTTTCGGGTGATTTTTCGACTGGGTTCATCGAACACGGGTATATTGAACCCGAAGCGGCCGTGGCCCGCAGGGTGGGTGACCGGATCGAAGTGCAATGCTGTACGCAGGCGCCCTATATGAACCGCGATGCACTGGCTGGAATTTTGGGCCTGACACCTGATGCGGTGCGTATTCTGCCTACGGCGGTTGGCGGCGGCTTTGGTTCCAAGCTGGACCTGACCGCGCAGCCCTATGTCGCGCTGGCAGCGTGGAAACTGGGGCTGCCGGTGCGCATGGCCTATACCCGCGCCGAAAGCATCGCCAGTTCGACCAAGCGCCATCCTTCCGAGATTTCAATGAAGATCGGTGTCGACGCCGAGGGGCGGATCCTGGCGGCAAGGTTTGACGGGATATTCAATACGGGTGCGTATGCAAGCTGGGGGCCGACGGTGGCCAACCGTGTGCCGATTCACGCATCTGGCCCCTACCGGACGCCCAACTACGAGGCCAACAGCGCGGGGATTCACACCAATACCGCGCCTGCTGGTGCATTTCGGGGGTTTGGTGTGCCGCAATCCGCCGTGGCCCAAGAGCAGCTTTTTGATCTACTGGCGGAAAAGCTGGGCATGGATCGGCTGGCGTTTCGCCGTCTGAACTGTTTGCAAGACGGCGATCCAACGGTGACCGGACAGGTATTTGATACCGGTATGGGTATCGACGCCTGTTTTGACGCGCTGAAACCGGAATGGGAGCGGGCCTTGGCAGACGCTGCGGCGTTCAACGCAGCGCATAAGCAGACCAAACGCGGGGCCGGTGTCGCCGGTGGCTGGTATGGCTGCGGCAACACGTCGATGTCGAACCCCTCGACCATCCGGGCGGGGGTGACGTCGGATGGCACGTTGATGTTGCATCAGGGCGCGGTGGATATCGGGCAGGGGTCAAACACCGTGATCGCGCAGATATTTGCGCATGCGTTGGGTGTGCCGCTGTCGCAGGTCACGCTGATCGGGGCCGATACCGACCAGACACCCGATGCGGGCAAAACCTCGGCCAGTCGCCAGACGTTTATCACCGGCAATGCTGCGCGGGTGGCGGGGGAAGCGTTGCGCGCGCAGATCTTACGGCTGGGCAATGTGGGCGACGGCGCTGCGATTTCGTTCGAAGATGGTGTGATCGAGTTGTCCGAAGGCGACGTGGTGCGTCGTATCAAACTGCCAAAGGCCGAAGGCTATGCGTTGGAGGTCGTCGAAAGCTATGACCCGCCGACGCTGCCGCTGGACGAAAAGGGACAGGGTTCGCCCTATGCGGTGTTCGGCACGGCGGCGCAGATGGTCGAGCTGGAAGTGGATATGGAGCTGGGTACGGTAAAGCTGCTGCGGTTTCTGGCCGCGCATGATGTGGGCCGTGCGATCAACCCGCTGCTGGTCGAAGGCCAGATCGAGGGCGGGATTGCGCAGGGCATCGGCCTTGCGCTGATGGAAGAATTTCTGCCCGGACGCACCGAAAACCTGCACGATTACCTAATCCCAACGATTGGCGATGTGCCTGATATTACTTCGATCATCGTGGAATCGGGTGATGCGCACGGACCATACGGAGCCAAAGGGTTGGGCGAGCATTGCCTGATCCCCACGGCACCCGCCATTCTCAACGCCATCGCCCATGCCAGTGGTGCGCGGATACATCATTTGCCCGCGACGCCCGACAAGCTGCGCGCCGCCATTCTGGCAATCAAGGACAGATCATCCACATGACCGAAGCGAAAGAACTGAGCGGCAGCTTTGCCGGAATTGACGTGGGCGGGACTTTTACCGACCTTGTACACTACGACAGCAAGACGGGCCGCGTGAAACTGGCCAAGGTGCCGACGACGCTGGACAATCAGGCGCACGGGGTGCTGGCGGCCCTGGACGCCGCCGAAGTGGATGCCGCGACGCTGGATCTGATCGTGCATGGAACGACGACCACCACCAATGCGGTGCTGGAACGGCGGCTGTGCAAGACGGGGCTGGTGACCACCATGGGCTTTCGCGACGTGCTAGAGCTGGGGCGGCGCACGCGTCCACAGGCTTATGGCATGTCCGGCCAGTTTCGCCCCCTGATCCCGCGCGATCTACGGCTGGAGGTGCCGGAACGTACGCTGGCGGATGGTTCCGAGTATCTGCCGCTGGACGAAGACGCGTTGCGCGTGGCCTTGCGGCAGCTGGTGGCCGAGGACTGCGAAGCCTTGGTGATCCACTTCCTGCACGCCTATGCCAACCCCGCGCATGAAATCCGCGCGGGCGAGATTGCGCGCGAGGAATGGCCCAACGGGAACATCACGCTGGGCCATGCGCTGCTGTCGGAAAGCCGCGAGTTCGAACGCGGCGTGACGGCGGCTGTGAACGCGTCGGTGCAGCCGTTGCTGCGGCGCTATGTCGAACGGCTGGCCGACCGGTTGGCCGAACGCGGTTATACCCGCGATCTGCTGGTGATGAACGGCAACGGCGGCATGGTGTCGGCGCGGATCGTGGCGGAGGAGGCGGCCAAGACGGTGATGTCCGGCCCTGCCTCGGGCGTGATGGCGGCAGCTTATACAGGGCGGCGCGCGGGCATACCCGACTTGCTGACCTATGACATGGGCGGCACCAGCACCGACGTCGCGATGATCCGTGGCGCCGATCCCGCAGTCAGCCACGAGATCGAGATCGAATATGCGATGCCGATCCATGTGCCGATGGTCGACGTGCGCACCGTGGGCGCCGGAGGCGGCTCGATTGCGCGGGTCAATGCGGCGGGGCTGTTGCAGGTGGGACCGGACAGCGCCGGATCGACCCCCGGACCGATTTGCTATGGCAAGGGCGGCGAAGAGCCCACGATTTCGGATGCGAACATGCTGCTGGGGCGGATGGACCCCGGCAAGCTGAACACGATTGCGGGCGACGTCTCGATCGACATGATCCGCGGTATCTTTGCCGACAAACTGGGCGATCCGCTGGGGCTGGATGCGGTTCAGGCGGCATCGGCGGTGTTGCGCATTGCCACCGCCAAGATGGCGGACGCGGTACGGATGGTGTCGATTTCGCTGGGCGAAGACCCGCGAGATTTTGCGCTGTTCGCCTTTGGCGGGGCGGGGCCGCTGCACGCCTGTGCGATTGCCCGCGAACTGGGTGTGCCGCGCGTGCTGGTGCCAGCGCGACCCGGTATCACCAACGCCTTGGGCTGTATCGTCGCCGACCTGCGCCATGACTTTGTGCAGACGGTGAACACCCCGCTGGACCTATGCGATATCGACGAAGTGCACGCCGCCTTTTCCCGCCAGATCGACGATGGCAAGGCCGCGATTGGCCGCGAGCGGGTCGAGATTGCCGAACTGCGCGTGATGCATTCTGTCGACATGCAGTTTATCGGCCAGACCCATCTGCTGCGCGTGCCGCTGCCCGATGCGACACCCGACCGCGCCGTGCTGCAATCGCTGTTTGAAGAAGCGTATTTCCGACGCTTTCAGGTCAGCCTGCCGGAAATCCGGCCTGCACTGGTCAATGTGAACACTTCTGTGATCGGGCGGCGCGCCGAGGTGGATCTGTCGCTGTTGATCGACAAGGACCAGCGCCGCGCGACGCTGGCCGAGGCGCAGACAGGCACGCGGCCTGTGTGGTTCGACGGCTGGATTGATACGCCGGTTTATTGGCGCGACCACCTGCCTGCGGATGCGCAGCTGGTGGGGCCGGTGATTGTGGAGCAGATGGATTGCACGCTGGTGATGGAACCGGATGATACCGCCACGCAGGATGCCGACGGCAATCTGATCGTAACATTAGGAGTTCCGTCATGACGATTGATCCTATTACGCTGACCGTGATCCAGTCGGGCCTGCAACAGGTCTGCGACGAGATGGATCTGTCGTTTTCGCGGGCCGCCTTCTCTCCGGTGATTGCCGAGGCGAATGACCGCTCGGACGGGATTTATTCTGCCCATGATGGCAGTCTGATTGCCCAGGGCTCGCAAGGGCTGCCGGTGTTCGTCGGCACGATGCAGTTTTCGACCGCGACGCTGATCGAAATGATCGCCAATGGCAAGGCGGCCGCGCCAAAGCCGGGCGATATCTATATCGTGAACGATCCCTATCTGGGCGGCACGCACTTGATGGATGTCCGCTTTGCCATGCCGGTCTGGCGTGACGGAGAGATTTTCTGCTGGCTGTCGAACACCGGCCACTGGCCCGATACGGGCGGCGCGGTGCCGGGGGGGTTTTCGGCCTCGGCCACGTCGGTCGAACAAGAGGGGCTGCGGCTGCCGCCCGTACGTCTGTTCAAGGAAGGCACGCTTGACGCCGAGATTTACGCGATCATCTGCTCCAACATCCGTGTTTCCGAACAGCGGATCGGGGACGTCAAGGCGCAGGCGGCGGCGCTCTATGTCGGGCAATCGCGGCTGGTGCGGATGCTGGATCGCTATGGCGATGACACGGTGCGCGAAGCGATTGCCGAGTTGCGCACGCGCGCGGCACAGCAGATGCGCGCGAATATCGCCGCGATCCCGCCGGGTGTGTACCGTTCGACCGCTTATGTGGACAGCGACGGCGTGGTGAACGAGCCGTTGGAAATCCGGCTGGCGATCACGGCGGATGGCGATACGCTGAGCTTTGATTTTACCGGCTCGTCGGCACCCTGTGCAGGGCCGATGAATTCGGTTCTGGCGACGACACATTCGTCGGTCTATCTGGCGATGCGGCATATCTTTCCCGATGTGCCGATCAGCGCAGGCGCGTTCGAGCCGTTGCAGATTGTCCGGCCTGCGGGTACCTTCCTGGATGCGCAGTATCCGCGCCCGGTGTCGGGCTGTGCCGCAGAAGTCAGCCAACGGATCGCCGAGGCGGTCTTTGCTGCACTCGTCGTGCCTTTGCCAGACCTTGTGACTGCTGCCCCTGCCGGCTCGTCGGGCAACTTTGCGCTTGGCGGGGATATTCCCGAAGAGGGGCGCAGCTATGTGATGTACCAGATTTCGGGCGGCGGTTACGGGGGCTATGCGGCGGGCGACGGGATTTCGAACGGCTGTTCAACCATCGGAATTTCCAAATCACCACCTGTCGAGATCATGGAGCAGCAGTTTCCGATCATGTACCACCGCTATGCGCTGCACGACGGGTCGGGCGGTGCGGGCACGCAGCGGGGCGGTTTCGGGCTGGATTACGAGGTGGAAATCCTGCGCGGCACGGCGCGGGCCAGTTTCGTGATGGATCACGGGCGATTCGGGCCGCAGGGCGTTCTGGGTGGCGAAGATGGTGGCGTGAACTGCGTTGAGGTCACCCAATCGGGCAAGAGTTTCGTGCCTGAACATCTGTCAAAGGCACAGGATATCGCGCTGAAGGCCGGCGACCGTGTGCGGGTGCGCACCCCCGGTGGTGGCGGCTATGGTCCGGCCAAGGATCGTGATCCCGCGCTGGTGGCTGAGGACGTGCGGCTGGGGCGGTATACTGCGGAAGAAGCAGCGCAACTGTTCGGCTGGCAAGTCACGACCTAGTGGAAATCCCGACTTGGAAACAACCGCTTGGCCTGATCGCGCGGGTGCATGGCGCGGGGTTGGGGGCGTGATCTGGGGGCGTCGTCGGCCTGTGGTTGGGTGATGCCGACGGCGTCGTCCATCGGGTGACCCAGAGCGCTGAGATGGTGCGAGACGTCCTCGACCGTCTGCGCGATGACATGCGCAACGATGCCTTCGCGTTGCAAATAACCCGTGACGCGCAGCAGCCGCCCGCCCATCACGGCGCGGCGGAACTGTTGATAGATCTTGTGCCAGACCACCACGTTCGACACCCCTGTTTCATCCTCGAGCGTTAGAAAAATCACGCCCGACGCGGTGCCCGGTCTTTGGCGGGTGATGACCAGACCGCAAACCGACACGCGCCGC
Organism: Pseudosulfitobacter pseudonitzschiae; assembly: GCF_002222635.1. Taxonomy (NCBI): domain Bacteria; kingdom Pseudomonadati; phylum Pseudomonadota; class Alphaproteobacteria; order Rhodobacterales; family Roseobacteraceae; genus Pseudosulfitobacter; species Pseudosulfitobacter pseudonitzschiae. The sequence goes on from NZ_CP022417.1 coordinate 275,481, forward strand.
AGCGGGGTGCCGGGCAGGGCGTCGTGCGGGGTCAGCCCGTGCATCCCGGGCCGCAGCAGCTCCATCGGATGCGCCTTGAGCGACAGGCGCATGGCGACGTAATCCTCGACCACTTCTTCGCCTAGATTCATGGCGGGCAGGGTCACGGCGGGTTCGTGAATGCCTTCGCCCTCGATCGGGTCGTTGAACAGCGGCAGGGGCGCGTTGCCCTTGATCGCCTTGACGGCCCATAGCGCATCACGCCGCCCCAGACCAAGGGTGGCATAGGCGTCTGCTTCGGCCAGCCGTTCCAGCACCGCAGGGCCGATGCCCGCACGCAGCCACAGCGCCTCGGGGTCGGGGTATCCGTTGCCGCGCGCCGCCACGATCCATCCGGCGTCTTCCTCGCGAAAGCCTTTGATCTGGCGAAACCCCAGCCGCAGCGCCAGCGTGCCATCGGCGCATCGTTCCAGCGTGTTGTCCCATTCGCTGGTGTTCACGCAGATCGGCCGCACTTCGATCTGGTGTTCGCGGGCGTCGCGCACGATCTGGGCGGGGGCGTAAAAGCCCATCGGTTGCGCGTTCAGCAGCCCGCAGGTAAAGGCGGCAGGGTGGTGCCGTTTCAGCCATGCCGAGACATAGGCCAGCATGGCAAAGGCGGCGGCGTGGCTTTCGGGAAAGCCGTATTCGCCAAAGCCTTCAATCTGGGAAAAACAGCTTTCTGCAAAGGCGGGTTCATAACCGCGTTCCAGCATGCCGTTGATAAACTTTTCGCGCAGTTGACGGATGGTGCCCATCCGTCGAAACGTCGCCATAGAGCGGCGCAGCTTGTCGGCCTCGGACGGGGAAAACCCCGCCGCGACCACGGCGATTTGCATAGCCTGTTCCTGAAACAGTGGCACGCCAAGGGTCCTGCTCAGTACATTTTCAAGCTCGGCCGAGGGGTATTGCACCACTTCGCGCCTTTGGCGTCGGTTGATATAGGGATGCACCATGCCGCCCTGGATCGGTCCGGGGCGCACGATGGCCACCTCGATCACCAGATCGTAGAATTCGCGCGGCTGCATGCGCGGCAAAAAGTTCATCTGCGCGCGGCTTTCCACCTGAAACACCCCGACCGCATCGGCGACGCACAGCATTTGAAACGTGGGCGCATCGTTCTGCGGGACGGTGGCGATACTGTAGCGCGGCCCGCCGTGCTGTGCGATCAGATCGAAAGATTTGCGAATGCAGGTCAGCATCCCCAGCGACAGGATGTCGACCTTGAGGATACCCAGTGCGTCGATGTCGGCCTTGTCCCATTCAATCAGCGTGCGGTCGTCCATCGCGGCGTTTTCGATGGGGCACAGTTCGTCCAGCCGCCCCTTGGTGATGATGAACCCGCCGACATGCTGGCTGAGATGGCGCGGGAAACCGATGATCTCACCGATGCGCTGAATGGTCATGGCAAGGCGCGGATCGCTCATGTCAAGGCCCAGTTCCTTGATCCGTTCAGGATCTGCACCGCCGTTCGATGTGCCCCAGATCTGCCCCGAGAGGTTGGCGGTGACGTCCTTGGACAGACCCATGACTTTGCCCACCTCGTTGATCGCCGCGCGCGAGCGAAAGTGGATTACGGTGGCACAGAGCCCTGCGCGGTGGCGGCCATATTTGGCATAGATGTGCTGGATGACCTCTTCGCGGCGCTCGTGTTCGAAATCGACATCGATGTCGGGCGGTTCTCCTCGGTGTTCGGACACAAAGCGTTCGACCACCATTGTGATGGTTTCGGGGCTGACATCAGTAATGCCCAGCAGATAGCACAGGATCGAATTGGCCGCAGAGCCGCGCCCCTGACATAAAATCCCCTGTGCGCGGGCGAATTGAACGATGTCATGCACCGTCAGAAAATAGGCGGGAAAATCGAGGGTTCTGACCAGCGCCAGTTCCTTGTCCATTTGCGCGATGGTCGTATCTGACGCACCCTCGGGATAGCGGCGGCGCAGTCCCTCGCGGGCCAGTCGCTCCAGCCGTTCTTGCGGGGGTTCGTCACCCGCGATTTCGTCGGGGTATTCATAGCTTAGCTCGCTGAGGCAAAAGCTGCATCTGGCGGCAATCCCGACCGTGTGGCGCAGGGCGGCGGGGTGGTGGACGAACAACCGCTGCATGTCGGCCCCTGCTTTCAGGCGACGTTCGGCATTGGGGAGGGCGCGGGTGCCGATTTCGTCGATGGTGATGTGTTCGCGCAGGCAGGTCAGCACATCGGCCAACTGGCGGCGCGATCCGTGGTGCATCAGCACATCGCCGATGGCCACCATCGGGGCAGCGGTGCGCCGCGCAAGGTCGGCGCAGGCAGAAAAATGGTGCTGGTCGCTGCCGTTATAACGCGGCGCGGCCCCAAGAAACACATGCGCCCGAAAGCATTTTTTCAATGCGATAATATCGGTCTTGCTGCGGTGCAGGGCTGCTTGTGGGACGGCGATCAGGGTCATGCCTGTGCAGCCCGTTTTCAAATCGTGCAAGTCCAGATAACACGCCCCCTTGGGTGCGCGGCGTTTGCCAAGGGTCAGCAGACGCGTCAGACGGCTATAAGCCGCGCGGTCATGCGGCAGGGCGATCCAGTCTGTATCGCTGTCGCGCAGGACCAGCCGCGCGCCGACGATCAGCTTGGGCAGCCGTGCTGTCGGGCCAAGTTCGCGGCGCAGTTCCTTGAGTGCGGAAAAGGCGCGCACGACCCCCGCCAGCGAATTGCGGTCGGTGATCGCCACTGCCGTCAGCCCCAGCGCCGCAGCACGGGTGACCAGTTCTTCGGGGTGGGACGCGCCGCGCAGAAAGGTAAAGTTCGAGGTCACGCACAACTCGGCATAGTCGGAGTCTAAAGAGGGATTGCGCGCGGTCATGCGAATTCTCCCTGAACAAACCAGCCGGGGTTTTGCGGGGTGTAAAACAGCCACAAACGCCGCCCTTGGGTCGTGTCGACCTTCCAGTAATCACGCAGGCCCGTGCGCCAGTTGCCATCGGGCAGCCACCATTCGGGCGCAATGCGTTCGGGGCCGGTGGCGCGTCCGGTGGTCAGCGGAATGCGCCGCCAGCGGAACTGATGCGGCGGGCGCGGGCTGGTCCCTGCAATAGGTTCAGGCGTAAACAGCCGCAGCGGGCGCGGGCGCAACGTGACCCAAGGGCCCTGCGCCGTGCTGTAGGCGGCGGGCGCAATCGTAAAGCTGCGTTCAGGGATGTGGCTGTCGGCGGGCAGGAACCTCTGGATGTTATCCAGCCCGATACGGTTGCCCAGACGGGTGATCAGATCCTCTAGCCCGTCGGGACGGGCGGCGCTGGCGTGGGTGATCTGCGCCTTGGGCAGATGTTCGACCTGTGTGGCCTCCAGACGCAACTGGTCGATGCCAAAGCCCGCATCGATCTGGCCCACGCCCCGTTCGAACAGTGGTAAAATCCGTGCGGCATCATGCATCGGCGCGGCCAGACGCAGTTCAACCTGTTGCGCACCCTGATCGACGCGGCGAAGGCTGAGTTGCAGCCGCCGCGCGCCCATGTCGTGATGTTTCAGCTTGGCGCATAACCGTTCCAGCAGCCGTGCGGTGCCCGCCATCACATCCGCACTCAGACCGACGGGCTCTGGCAGGGTCATGCGCACACCGTAATGGGGGGCGTCGGTCAGTGGGGAAATCACCTCGTCCTGCGCGCCCAATGCCTGATCCAGCCGCAGCACCACATCCTGACCGAAACGGCGGGCGACGGTGGCGCGGGGCAGGGCTATCAGATCGGCAATGGTGCGCACCCCCAGCCGCTGCAACGCGGTGTCGGATTTCGGATCAAGCCGCAGGGCCGCGACGGGCAGGGGGGCGATGTCGGCGTTTTCCTGCACGTTGCGATTCGCGGCCCCGTAATGGCTGAGCGCCCAGGCCGCGCCACGTGTGCCTGCGACCGCCAGCCGCCCGTTCAGACCCGCGCGGGTCAGACGGTGGCGCATGTCGTCCAGCATGGCCGCTTCGCCGCCGAACAGATGTGCCGAACCCGCGATGTTCAGCATCAACCCGTCCGCTCCGTCCAGCCCGACCCACGGGCAATAGCGTTTGCTCCACCGTGCCAGCATGTGCAGAAAACGCGCGTCGGCGCGGGTGTTTGCGGGCTGGCTTTGCAGATCGGGGCAATAGGCGCGGGCATCCGAAAACCCCATGCCGCGATGCAGGCCCTGCGCCTCGGCGGCCTGGTTCAGGCAATAGATGCGATCGCTGTTCTTTTCGTGATGGGTCAGCACAAAGGGACGGCTGGCGGTGCTGTCGACAGGGTGCGCGCGTAGAACCCTATTGCTGGGCAGTCTCGGAAACCACATTGATACGACGCGTTTGGGCATCCCACTTCACTGTCCAAGCCTTAAGTGTACCTGATTTGTTCTTTATAATTTCCCACTGCTGCAGAGTCGAGTCCGACGCTTGGGCAGCGCTGTCGAAAACCGGCGTGCAGCGCCAGCGGGTCTGACTCGCGTTACTGCCCATGCCTTCGGGCAGCAGGCACAGGCCCGTGGTATTGCCCGTCTGCGCGGCCAGTTGCAGACGCCGCCCTTCCGTCAGGCCCACGGGCTGCGAGATTTCCATCACCACCAGCCCCACATTGCCCGAACGCAGGGCCTCTTCCGCCGCCGCCAGAACGTCGAGATGGCTGGGGGTAAGGGCCACAAGCAGGTGCTGCGGGTCAAGATAGGGGGCAAAGCCCACGGGGTTGATCTGTTCGCTTTGCCACGCCTCGCGCACCCACAGCACCGTGCCCGCCAACCGTGCCCCAAGGGCAAAGGCAAAGGCGGTGGCGGATGGCCCGCAGACCTCGTGGGTGCGGGTGATCTTGGGAGGGAAGTGGGCGTGAAAATCTGTCATGATGGGGGATCATACACGATGGGACGGGGGATGCACTTCACGAAAATGGGTGATCTGTTCGCCTTGGCGTTGGTCGGCGACAACGCTATGACAGTCATCCGACCAACAAAGGAATCCAGCCCATGACCGACGTCGCAGACCGCATCGCCCGCACCATCGCCACCGATATCGGCGCGCGTGCCGAACAGGTCACCGCGACCGTCGCCCTGCTGGATGGGGGCGATACGGTACCTTTCGTGGCGCGCTATCGCAAAGAGGTGACGGGCGGGCTGGACGACACGCAACTGCGCCGTCTGGCCGAGCGGCTGGAGTATCTGCGCGATCTGGAAAAGCGGCGTGCGAGTATTCTGACCGAGATCACCGGACAGGGCAAACTGACCGATGCGCTGGCCCGCGACATTGCCAAGGCCGACACCAAGGCGGTGCTTGAGGATCTGTACCTGCCGTTCAAACCCAAGCGGCGGACCAAGGCGATGATCGCCCGCGAAAACGGGCTGGAACCATTGCTGCGTGCGATTCTGGCCAATCGCGGGGCAGAGCCTGCCGTGCTGGCCAAGGGCTATCTGTCCGAGGCGGTCGAGACCGAAAAGGATACGCTGAATGGCGCACGCGATATTCTGGCCGAGGAATTGGGCGAGAGCGCCGCCCTGTTGGGCCAGCTGCGGCAGTTCATGCAAAAAGAGGCGCTGATCACCGCAAAGATCAACAAGGGCAAGGAAGAGGTCGGGGCGAAGTTTTCGGATTACTTCGACCACAGCGAAAAATGGGCCGTGATCCCGTCGCACCGCGCGCTGGCGATCCTGCGCGCCGCCAAAGAGGATATTGTGAACGTCGACGTGGCCCCCGATGCAGAAACCGGCTTGCCGCGTGTCATCGGGATGATCGCTTCGGAAATCGGCATTGCCGGACAGGGCGCGGGTGATGCGTGGCTGCGCGAGGCGGCGGCGTGGACGTGGAAGATCAAGCTGAGCGGAACCATGTTCATGGACTTGCTGACCGACCTGCGCCGCCGCGCACATGCCACCGCGATCGAGGTGTTTGCCCGCAACCTCAAGGACTTGCTGCTGGCGGCCCCGGCGGGGGCACGTGCCACGCTGGGCCTTGATCCCGGTATCAGGACCGGCTGCAAGATCGCCGTTGTGGACCAGACCGGCAAGCTGGTGGACACCGCGACGATCTATCCGTTTCAGCCCAAGAACGACCTGCGCGGGGCCGAAGAAACGCTGCTGCATCTGATGCGCAAACACGACGTCGCGCTGATCGCCATCGGCAACGGCACCGCCAGCCGCGAGTCGGAAAAGCTGGTGGCGGACGTGATCAAACGCCTGCCCGCAGGCGTTCCGCGCCCGACGCCGGTGATCGTGTCAGAGGCGGGAGCCTCGGTCTATTCCGCGTCGGAACTGGCATCACAGGAATTTCCCGATGTCGACGTGTCGATCCGCGGGGCGGTGTCCATCGCGCGGCGGTTGCAGGACCCGCTGGCGGAACTGGTCAAGATCGAACCCCAGGCAATCGGCGTCGGGCAATATCAGCACGACGTCGACCAGCGGCAACTGGCGCAATCGCTGGCGGCAGTGGTCGAGGATGCGGTGAACGCGGTGGGTGTCGATCTGAACATGGCGTCGGCGCCGCTGTTGTCGCATATCGCGGGGCTGGGGCCGTCGCTGGCGCAAAATATCGTCACGCACCGCGATGCCAACGGTGCCTTTTCCACGCGCAAGGCGCTGTTGAAGGTCGCAGGGCTGGGGCCGAAGGCGTTTCAGCAATGCGCGGGGTTCCTGCGCATACCGCAGGGCGACGAGCCGCTGGATGCCTCCTCGGTCCACCCCGAAGCCTACGGCGTGGCGCGCAAGATCGTGCAGGCCTGCGGACGCGATGTGCGCGCGATCATGGGCGACAGCGGCGCGCTGTCCGGTCTGCGGGCCGAGCAGTTTGTCGACGACAGTTTCGGCCTGCCCACGGTGCGCGATATCCTGTCCGAACTGGAAAAACCCGGCCGTGATCCGCGTCCTGCGTTCAAGACGGCAACCTTTGCCGAAGGGATCGACAGCATCACCGACTTGAAGCCCGGCATGTCGCTGGAAGGGACCGTGACCAATGTGGCGGCCTTTGGGGCATTCGTGGATATCGGCGTGCATCAGGACGGGTTGGTGCATGTCAGCCAGTTGGCCGACCGGTTTGTCAAAGACCCGCACGAAGTCGTCAAAGCGGGCGATGTGGTGCGTGTGCGCGTGACCGAAGTGGACGTGCCGCGCAAACGGATCGGTCTGACCATGCGCAAAGACGCAGGCGGCACGTCTGCATCTGCACAAAACAAACGCCCCCCTGCGAAACCTGCGGGCCGGCACACAACTGCCGCGCCCGCCAAACCTGCATCAAACAGCGGTGGCGCATTCGGTTCGGCGCTGGCCGAGGCGATGAAACGTCAGGGCAAGTAACAAACCGGCCGGTGCCGCCCCTGCATGTGTCAGGGGCGGCAGCCTGTTCAGCCGTCTTTGTAATAGGACGCATAGCCGTTCAGTGCAGGCGCGCCGCCCAAGTGGGCGTAAAGTACCTTGGACCCTTCGGGAAAGAACCCTTTTCTGGTCAGGTCGATCATGCCTTGCATGGATTTGCCTTCATACACCGGATCAGTAATCATCGCTTCGGTGCGCGCGGACAGGCGGATTGCTTCGTTGGTTTCGTCCGACGGGACACCATAGGCCGGATAGGCATAGTCTTCGTTAATCACGATTTCGTCGTCGCGCACCTTGCGACCCAGACCCACCAGTTCGGCGGTGTCGTCAACGATGCTGCGCACCTGCGCGCGTGTCTGTTCGGGCGTGCCCGATGCGTCGATCCCGATCACGCTTGTCGCGCGGTTCTGTTCGGCAAAGCCGACGATCATGCCCGCCTGTGTTGATCCGGTGACAACGCAAACAACGATGTAATCGAATTTAAAGCCCAGTTCCTTCTCCTGCTCGGCCACCTCTTCGGCAAACCCGATATACCCCAGTGCGCCGTATTTATGCACGGATGCACCGGCAGGAATTGGATAAGGTTTGCCACCGCGGTCTTCGACAGACTTGATTGCGTCTTCCCAGCTCTTGCGAATGCCAATGTCAAACCCGTCATCGACCAGACGCGAATCCGCGCCCATCAGGCGGGTCATCATGATATTGCCGACGCGGTCATAGACGGCATCATGATGCGGCACCCATTTTTCCTGAATAACAACGCAGTCCATGCCGATTTTTGCAGCCGTGGCAGCGACCATACGGGTGTGGTTGGACTGCACACCGCCAATCGACACCAGCGTGTCGGCGCCGGATGCGATGGCGTCGGGCACGATATATTCCAGCTTGCGCAGCTTGTTACCGCCCATCGCAAGGCCCGAATTGCAGTCTTCGCGTTTGGCATAGATTTCAACCTTGCCACCCAGTTCCTTTGTCAGGCGGGGCAGGTGTTCGATGGCGGTGCGCCCGAACGTCAGCGGGTAGCGTTCGAATTTATCAAGCAGGGACATGGTTTTCCTTCCGGTTTGGCTTTGGTGCATGTTAGAGGAAGGGATGTGAAATGTGCTTTCTAAATTAATCCTGGTATTTCATATTTTACGATGAAAAATAGTAATGCCTTCGGATTTTGACAGACATAAGGTAAAGAAATGGAAGAATCTTCCACCGGATTTCCAGACAGAATCGACCGTAAAATTCTGCGCCTGCTGCAACAAGACGGGCGGCTGACCAATGCCGAGATTGCGCACAGCGTGAACATCAGCCCCGCCACCTGTCATCGCCGGATGCGGCGGTTGTTTGCGGACGGTCATGTGCTGGATATACGCGGGCGGATCAATCCGGCTTCTGTCGGATTGGGGTCGCTGGTGATGGTGGGCGTTGTGCTCGATCGCTCGACCCCTGATGGCTTCGCTGCCTTCGAAGAGGCCGTGGCTGTGATGCCCGAGGTGCTGGATTGCAACCTTGTTGCGGGCGATTTCGATTACTTGTTGAAAATCCGCGTGCGCGACATGGCCGATTTCAATACCCTTCACAGCAAGATGCTGATCGCACTGCCCGGTGTGCGTCAAATCCGCAGCTTTTTCGTGATGAAAGAGGTGAAGGACAATGCGCCCCTGCCGTTCTAAGGGCCCCCGAACCTAAGGGGCCAGTGCCTTGGTCAGGGCATCGCGCCGACCGTCTACAATCTCGGCTAGAATCTCGCCGGTTGTGGGCCCCAAGGTGAATCCCTGATGCCCGTGACCAAAGTTGAACCACAATTTATCGTGTCGCGGGGCCTTGCCCACCATCGGCAACATGCGGGGCAGACATGGCCGCACCCCGTGCCATTGGCTGTTGGGCACTGCACTGCCCAATGCCAGCAATTTGCCCGCCGCCGCACTTCCGTGGGTCAATTGCGCCAGATTGCGCGGCGCGTTGGTGCGGGTCAGATGCGCGCCCGTGGTGATGCGCAGTCCGCGCAACATCGACGAGACAACCACCCCGTGATCGGCTAAAAGATAGGGCCGCGCCAGTTGCCCCTGCATTTCATAATGGTCGTGATAGCCGCGTTTCATCACCATAGGCACACGGTAACCCAGTTGCCTGAGCATTGCGGGCGACCACGGCCCCAGTGCCACCACCAGATGTTCCGCACTCAGGTGTCCGCCGTCACGATCCACGCGCCAGCCGGTGGCGGTTTGTATGATTTTACGCACTTCGCTTTGCAAAATCGTACCGCCGCGTGCCTGAAACAGCGCCGCATAGATACGGACCAGTGCTGCCGGGTCCGAACTGCTCCAACTGTCTTCCCAGATCAGCGCACCTGAGGGGGTGTTGGTCAGGGCTGGCTCCTCGACGCGCAGCTCTGCGCCCGATAGGCAGCGCAATTTCAGACCATGCTCGGCTGCCTGTTTGGCGCCACTTTGCCGTCGTGCGTCAAAGTCTTCTTCGCGCACGTAAATCTCGCCCAGACCGGTGCGACGGATCAGGGTCTCAGCCCCCGCATCAGCGATCAGGCTGCCATGATCCTCCGTCGCGCGGGCAACAATCTCGGCGTAATGTCGGGTGACGGCCGCATGACGGGCTGGGGCGGACTTGTAGTAATATTCCAGCAGCGCCCGCGCCGATCCCGGCAATGCCCACGGGTCAAGCCGCATGTCGTTGCTGCGCCCTAACCCATAGCGGATGAGTGTGAACAGATCGCGGGGCATCGCATAGGGGGCACGCGCCTCGGACTGGATCACACCTGCGTTGCCGTGACTGGTTTCCTCGCCCGGACCGCGCTTGTCGATTATCCGCACCGTATGGCCCTGCGTTTGCAGGGCCAGTGCTGCACCGACACCGACCATGCCGGCACCCAGAACAAGGAAATCAGCCATATCTGTCAGCCTTGCGCGATGACTGTGATTTCAACTTTGGCGTCGATCATCAGCGCAGCGGCAAGGGTGGTGCGCACCGGGTAGGGCTGGGGAAAGGCTGCGGCGTAGACGGCGTTAAAATCCGCGAAATCTGCGGGGTCGGTCAGATAGCAGGTGGCCAACACCACATTCGACAGGTCCAGACCTTCTTTGGCCAGCGTCGCTTTGATGTTTGCGATGCAATTCTCGGTCTGGGCGGTGATACCTTCGGGGATTTTGCCATTGGTGTCAAAGCCCAGTTCGCCGGACAGATACAGTGTGTTGTCGATGCGACGTGTTTTCGAGAGGGGGATATTCATGAAAGAGCCTTTCAGTTGAAGGTGAGAAATTCTGCCGCCTGCGATAGTGGTGGTGCCGCGCGCAAAGCAGCAAGGTCGGGGGCGGGCACGGCCATATCGGTGCCTGCGATGATCGCTTCCAGTTCGGCGGCGACAGCCAGCACGCCCAGATCGTCGTGGCGGCGCCCGACGATTTGCAGCCCGAATGGCATTCCGTTCGCATCCATCCCGCACGGAATGGTAATAGACGGATGCCCCGGAATGGTCGAGGCATAGGCCATCGCCAGCCAGTGATAATAGCTTTTGGTCGGGGATCCGTCGATCCGGGCCGGATACATTTCACGCCACGGGCGGGGGCTGATGGCGACGGCGGGCGAAATGATAAAATCAAGGGTCTCGAAGAACGCCTGCCAGTCGCGGTGGAAGCGGCTTTGGGCAAAGAGTGCCTGCGCCACGTCTTCGGCAGAATAGCTGCGGCCTTCGCGGACATTGTCGGCGACATTTGGACCCACACGTTCGGGCGTTTCATCAAACAACCGCGCATGGATACCCAGAAACTGCACCCCGCGCAGAACAGAAAATATCCGATCGGCGTCTGTGCAATCGGGTGTGGTTTCTTCCAGTTCTCCCAGAAATGGCGCCAGCTTGGGCACAATTGCACGGAAATGGCTGCGGATCAGTGTTTCGGTCGGGGCAAAGCCATAGTCTTCGGTCACAGCTATGCGCAAGCTGGACAGATCGCGGCGCGGAAGGTTGGCAAAACTGTCCGCGTCCCACGGGGTGCGCCCGTTGATCACGGTAGTGAACGGATCGGTGTTGTCTGCACGTGCCAGTACCGACAGCATCAGACCCGCGTCACCCACACTGCGCGCCATCGGCCCCGAGGTGGATATGGGGAACAACCCCACCGCGCGGGTGTCGCCCGGCACCACGCCGGGACTGGGCCGTAACCCCACAACGCCGCAATAGGCCGCCGGATTGCGCAGGCTGCCGCCTGTGTCCGATCCGGTGGCCAGCGGGGCGTACCCACAGGCCAGTGCGACAGCCGATCCGCCCGACGATCCGGCGCAGGTATGCGTCAGGTCATAGGGGTTTGCCGTCACTCCATTGACGCGGTTGCGGGTATTGCCGCCCGCGCTCCATTCTGGCGTGTTCGTCTTGCCCATCGCCAGCCCGCCCGCACTGCGCATGGCGACAACGATTGCATCGTCGCTGGTGGCGATATTGTCGACAAAGGCCTCTGACCCGAAGGTGGTGGGCAGGCCTGTAACGTCGATCATGTCCTTTACCGCAAAGGGCAACCCATGCAGCGCGCCCAACGGGTCGCCCGCCATCACGGCAGTCTCGGCTTTGCGCGCACCATCCAGCATCCCCTCAAAATCCCGCGCGATCAGGGCGTTTACGGCGTGATCCAGCGCCTCGACCCGTGCGATGCAGGCCTTGGCCAGTTCGACCGGAGACAGCTGTTTGCGCGCGATCAGACTGCGGGCCTCTTGGGCGCCAAAGGTGGCGGGGTCGGTCATCGGGTTAACTCCTGTGGCAGGTCATAGGCAGGGGGCAGGGCGACGGCAGCCTGTAAAAAGACGCGGTGCGCGGCGTCAGGAACGAAGAGACCTCCGGTGGCCCAGACCACATGGATAATATCGGCGGGGTCCACATCGGGCATATGTCTGGCGCGAAAGGCTGCGCCTGCGGCGCTGTTCATCAGGTGCTGTGGCCCCGCAAAACCGGCGGTGGCCGAGGGTTCGAACTGCATCTTGTGCCCTGTACCTGCCGCGACCCAGCGCAACATATCCGCGTCGCCCACGGTGCAGATACCCGCCAGCCGGTCGTGCATCCGGTCGCGCACCAGCGGCGACAGGGTGGCCACGGCCATCCCGTCAGCTTCGGTGCGGTTGCTCAGCCCCAATGCGTGGACGGATGGCGCATCAAAGGCCATCTGGCACAGGGCCGACGCGGATTGCTGCGGTTCGACAAAAAAGCTGTGCGCATGGGCTCCGAACATGGCCCGCGCGCCATAGGCGATGCCCCCCGGCGCACCGCCAATACCGCACGGCAGGTAAAGGCAGAGCGGTCGGCTGGCGCTGATTGTGATGTCAAGTGCGTCCAGTTGCACGGCCAACTCTGCCGCCGCCGCGCTGTAGCCGCGAAACAGCAGTTCCGAAGATTCGTCATCTACAAAATAGCTGTCGGGATCATCCGCCGTGGCATCCCGCGCGGCGGCGACGGCGGTCGAATAGTCGGCGCTGTGCAGCACCACTTCGACGCCCAGCTTGCGCAGCCGTTCGATCTTCCACGGCTTGGCGTCCTTCGACATATGCACGACACAGCGATACCCTAACGCACGGGCGGCAATGCCAACGCTGAGACCCAAGTTGCCAGTGGAACCCACGGCAATGGTGCGGCTGGCAAAGAACGCACGGGCCTGCGCCAAATCGGTCACCGGATCGTCGCGCCCAAGCAGACCTGTCGCGCGGGCTTGTCTGACGGCAGTCATCAACACTTCGAACAGACCACCTCGTGCCTTGATAGAACCGGCAACCGGCAGCGCGTGGTCGGCCTTGATCAACAAAGTGCCTGCGCTGGTCCCAAAAACACCGTCCGGCGCCGGGATCAGACCAGAGCTGACGCGTCCGCCCGTTGCTTGCAGGTCAGGGAAAAGCCGCGCCAGAAGGGGCGCCAGCATGTCCCAATCAGCACAGGCATGGTCCAGATCGGCGCGCGCTGACGCGTCCGTGGCGGGCACATAGGCCGGATTGGTCCACAGAACCGATCGCCCCGCGCACACGTCGTCGCGTAGGGTGGTCGTGTCTTGGTGGTGGTGTGGCAACGGATCAATCTTTCGGCAGGCCCTGTTCGGCCAGATCGGCGAACAGTCCGGTCATCGCCACCAGCGCCTGACGCGAAAGCGGCTTCAGGATGTGCTCGTTCGGGGCATGTTGCGAACACCCTGCGTAGGAATGGGGCACCCAGATCGTGGGCAGCTCCAGCACCTCGGCAAAGCAGTCATTGGGCAGCGAACCACCCAGATTGGGCAGAATGTCAGGTGCTATGCCCACGCTGTTTTTGATCGACGCCGCGGCAAAGCGCACCATCGGGTGGTCCGGGTCCAGACGTGTTGCGGGAAAGCTGTTGCGCGAGTGTTCAACGATTTTGACCTTGTCAAAACCCGTGCGGTCCAGATGGCGGCGCAACGCAGGCAGGATGTCGTGGACTTCGGTGCCTACTACAAAACGCAGCTGGCAGGTGGCGCGGGCCGATCCGGCGATGGCATTCACCGGGGCGTCCGGCACACCAGATGTCATCGCCAGAATGGCAAAGCTGTTCCAGCCAAACACCCGCTCGGCGGGGGTCAGATCCTGTTCGCCCCAATCCACATCCAGTTCGATGCCGGTGTCATGGGCTGGCAGGGACGCCAGCACTTCGCGGATGCGGGGCGTGAGGCTGGTGGGGCGCCATTCCGGCACTTTGATCTGGCCCTTGGCGTCGGTGATGCTGGCCAGCGCATGGGCAAGGATCATCGCCGGATCGGCCAGCAGACCGCCGAAGTTGCCCGAATGGTTCGCCCCTTCGCGAAGGTTGACTTCCAGATCGAAACTGACGCCGCCGCGTGAGCCGGTAAAAATTGTTGGCGCGTCGGGGCGCAGACGCGGGCCATCCGACGCAATGAACACATCAGCCTTTAGCAGATCGATGTTGGCGGTGCAGAATTCCTTTAGGCCCGGTGATCCTGCCTCTTCACCCATCTCGATGATGACCTTAGCGTTAAAGCCCAAATGACCTTGGGCTTTGATGATCGCCTCCATTGCACGCAGGTTGATCAGGTGCTGTACCTTGTTATCGGCGGCCCCGCGTCCATACAGCCGGTCGCCTTCCTCGATCAACTCGAAGGGGGCCAGCCCCGCGCGCCATTGGCCTTCCTGCGCGCGCACCACATCCCCGTGGCCGTAGCTGAGCACCGTGGGCAGGGCCGTGTCTTCGATCCGCTCGGCGGTCAGGATCGGCGGGCCATCGGGGGTTGGGTTGTCGTGGAACTGACAGGTAAAGCCCATCGCCTCCAGCATCGGGGCCATGTCTTCGTGCAGATAGGCGTGCAGGTGCGGCTTGCCGCGCGGGTCCTGGCTTTCTGTCGGGCGCGAAACAAGTGTGGCCAGATCGCTTTGGAAATCGCCACTGTCGAAATAGCGTTCGATGTCGGTGCGGGCGGTGTCGTGCAGGGTCATGGGTTTCCTATGTCTGGTCAGGTTCGGCAACACCATCGCCCCAAGGGGACATGGTTTCGGTTGTGCCGGAATTGGTGGTGCCCGCGCGCATCACACCCGCAGGGCAGGCAAAGGCAAAGGGAAAGGGCAGACGTTGCGCCAGCGCCAGCGGATAGTGCGCGGCCAATGCATCGGTCACCGGACCAGCAAGCCGTTCGTCGGCCACCACTTGTGCGCCGCCCGATGCGTCCAGTCGGGGCGCTTCGATGGCGTCCTGCATCGACATGCCCTGTTCCATCAAGTGCCCGCTGATCTGGGCCACAGCAGGCATGATCTTGCGCCCGCCCGATGCCCCCAGCGCAAAGCGACGGGTGGGGGTTTCACCAATAACGGGGCAGACATTCATCAGGCAGGTTTTGTCGGGTGCAAGGGAATTGGCTTTGCCCTGCTCGGGGTCGAACCACATGATCCCGTTGTTCAGCATCAATCCGGTGCTGCCCGACACCACCTTGGCGCCGAACAGTGACAACAGTGTTTGCGTCATTGCCACCATGTTGCCTGCACGATCCACAATGGAAAAATGTGTGGTACAGCCGGGGGCCTGCGGGCTTTCGTGGTCGCCCATATTCTGCAACCGGTGCGCATAGGCCGCGCGCAGCCCCTCGGTGCGGGCAACATAGCCTGCGGGGGTGTCTGCGTCTTTGGCGTCATACCCTGCCTGCCAACGGTCCAGCGTGTCGGCCAGCGTCGGGCCTGCGGTCAGGCCCGGCACCGCGTGAACGGTGCCACCCCGGAAGGGGATCGATAGCGGATCGGACCAGACAGGCGCGTAATCGCGCAGGTCGTCCATCGACAAAAAGCCGCCCTTTTCAGTGACATCGCGCACAAGTGCTGCGGCAATGTCGCCATGATAGAATGCCTGCTGCCCCTCGCGGGCGAGTTGCTCAAGAGTTTCGGCCATCCTGCTTTGGTCCAGCCGCTGGTCTGCAAGCGCCGTCCAGCCCGACCCTTTGGGCCAGATACCGTCATCCAGATACATCGCCGCCGCATCCGGATCGCGCGCCAGATCACGGGCGCTGGAGGCAATGACGAGGGCCGCGTACCAATCCACATGAAGCCCGCGTTTGGCAAGGTCCACAGCGGGGGCCAGCAGCGTATCCCAGGCCATCCGGCCAAAGCGGCCATGCGCGGCAGAAATGCCTGCCATTGTTCCGGGCACAGCCACGGATGTGGCACCGGTCACATTACGGTCGTCCAGCACTGCTTCCCATGGAAACAGATCCGACGCCTTGCCCGCACCCGACAGCGGATAATGCGCAGGGTCCAGCGTGGTCGAGGACCGCATACCGTAATTCAGCGCATAGGCGCGGTTTTCATCTGCGCGCCACAGCATCATGGCACCGCCGCCCATCGGGCCGGACATCCACGGTTCAAGAACCCCGATGGCAAAGCTGACGGCAACGGCGGCATCCACCGCATCGCCACCGGCGGCCAGCACTTCGGCACCGACTTCGGCGGCGCGCACATGCTGGGCGGCGACGACACCGCCCGATGTTGCTGTCACACCCGGCTTGCGGGTCTGCTGGCTGCGCGAGAACGACCCGCTCATGCGACCGCCGGTGGCAGGGTCGAAACATCGGGCACGACCCAATGCTTGCCGGGTTGGGCTTCAAGCAGCATCTTGGTGTAGGGGTGCGACGGCGCGCCAAAGACCTCTTCGACCGTGCCGCGTTCAACGACCTCGCCCTCTTGCATGACAATCAGCGTATCGCACACCTGCGCGGCAACGCGCAGGTCGTGGGTGATAAACAGCACCGTCAAGCCCATCCGGTCACGAATTTCATTCAGCAATTTCAACACCTCTTTTTGGACAGAGACATCCAGAGCTGAAACCGCCTCGTCCGCGATCAGGATTTTGGGCTCGACCATCAGTGCGCGTGCGATGCAGATCCGTTGGCGCTGGCCCCCCGAAAATTGGTTGGGATAGCGGTTCAGCACTTCCGGATCGAGCCGCACGATCCTCATCAACTCACGGGCCCGCTCCATGGCCTTGCCACGGTTTTCGCCAAAGTTTACTGGCCCCTCGACCAATTGATCGCCAATGGTCCGTCGTGGATTAAGCGATCCGTAAGGGTCTTGAAAGACGATCTGGATGTGCTGGCGGTACGGGTGCAGATCGTGGCGCGACATCAATGCAATGTCTTTGCCCTCGACCGAGACAACGCCGGTTTCAGGGCCTTCCAGGCGGATTAGGCATTTTACCAGCGTCGACTTGCCCGAACCGCTTTCGCCCACGATGCCCAGCGTTTCGCCCTGATGCACAGTAAAGTTCACGTCCTTGCAGGCATGAACCGTCCGCGCGGGGCGGAACATGCCGCCGGTGACGTGATAGGTTTTGTTCAGGCCCGAGACCTTGAGCACCTCGTCGCTGACAATCGCTGCGGGAACATCGCGGGTGCGGCGCGGCACGGCGTCGATCAGCAGGCGGGTATAGGGGTGTTGCGGGCGGTTCAGAACCTCTTCGGCGGTGCCCTGTTCAACGATACGCCCGTGCTGCATCACCACGACACGATCGGCAATTTCGGCCACCACGTCAAAGTCATGGGTGACGAACATGATACCGGCGTCGTGCTTTTCGCGCAGTTCTTTAAACAGGTGCAAAATCTGTTGTTGTGTGGACAGGTCCAGCGCCGTTGTCGGTTCGTCCGCGATCAGCAA